>CALDIB010000092.1 GCA_937902125.1 uncultured Treponema sp. | reverse complement strand
GGTTCAAGTCCGGAAGTTGGCTGAGATTTTAAGTCCAACCGCCTTTGGTTGGACTTTTTTTATGGACTTGACATAAGCTTGAACCGAGCCGCTCGATTAATCTCGCGGCGCGCCGTTCCATCGATGAGGCTAAACGGCGGACATGCCGCCGTTTTTAACGCCTCTTCGATTTTTGGCGGGTTCAAGTCCGGAAGTTGGCTGAATAGAATCAAACGCTTTCCGTCGGGAAGGCGTTTTTTTTATTGGAATCTTTTTGAACCGAATAGCGGAGCGAGCGCGGAAAAATGCGAGCAATGCGGAGCGTTTTTCCGAAAAGCCGCCAAGGACGGCGGCGACAGCGAGCGCAGACGGCGTGGAAGGAGCGAACAGGATGTTCGCGACAGGAACGCTTCGCGTTCAAGTAGCGGAACTTGGCTAAAAAATTTAAGTCCAACCGCTTTTGGTTGGGCTTTTTTTTTGTTTTGACATAAGCTTGAACCGAGCCGCTCAGTGATATACGTCCAGTCAAGGCGCGCTTGCGCTTAAAGTCTTGACGCTGCCGTTTTCACGCTTGACTGGCATTGTCAAGCGTGAATCGCGGCGCGGGAGCGAAAAAAATATTGTAAAAAACCGCTTTTATCATAAAAAAAATATTGTAAAAAACTGCATATTTTTTTTAAAAAGTATTGTAAAAAACTGCTTTTTATGGTACTATCGACTCATAGGAGAAATTCTTGTGTTCAAGAGAAAGGCTTACGACTCGCTTTTAGAGTGGAAAGAAAAATATTCAAAAAAATGCGCGGCAATGCTGGAGGGAGCGCGCCGAGTGGGAAAGTCAACGATTGCGGCTGAATTCGCCAAAAATAATTTCAAGACATATATAAAGATTGACTTTTCAAACATCAACGATGAAACGCTTTCTGTTTTTAATGACATAACCAATCTTGACTTGTTTTTTTTACGACTTCAAGCCGTGACTGGGGTGACGCTCCATAAAAACCAATCCGCCATTATTTTTGACGAGATTCAAAAACAACCGTCTGTTAGGCAAGCGATAAAATTCCTTGTGGCGGACGGTCGCTATTCTTACATTGAAACCGGTTCCCTCATAAGCATAAAAAAAAATGTTCAAGACATCGTAATTCCATCAGAAGAGCATTTCATACAAGTCTTCCCCATGGACTATGAAGAATTTTTGCTTGCAGGTGAAAACGACAGTTACAGTCTTTTGCGGAACCTGTATAAAAGCGGAAATGCGGTTGGAGGAAAAGTCAACCAAAAGCTTATGCGGGATTTTCGCGTTTACATGGCTGTGGGCGGAATGCCTCAGGCGGTTGACGCATATATAAACGGAGAAAACTTCAACGAAATTGACAGAGTGAAACGAGGGATTCTTAAACTTTACGAAGAAGATTTTTACAAGATAGACAAATCCGGCCGGCTTTCAAAAATGTACAACTCAATTCCCACACAGTTAAGCATGAATAAAAAACGCTTTGTCATTTCAAGAGCCACAGGAAAAAGAACAACAGAAAAGGACATGGAGATTTTTTCTGAACTTTTGGACTCAAAGACGGTTTTGGTTTCTTACAATGTGGCTGACCCAAGCGTATCGCTTTCCTCCACAGTAGACGTCGAATCTTACAAAATGTATTTGGCCGACACAGGACTTTTCACGACTATTCTTTTTAATTCAGCGGACAAACTGAACGAAAAAATCTACGCGAAGCTTTTGGGCGACAAGCTAGACGCAAACCTTGGCTACCTTTACGAAAATGCGGCGGCGCAATTGATAGCGTCAAGCGGAAACAAACTTTTTTACCACACATGGAAAAAAAAAGACGCGGTTCACGATTATGAGCTTGACTTTTTGCTCGCGTCAAACGCAAAACTCGTTCCAATAGAAGTAAAGTCTTCGGCTGTAAACACCCACAAATCTATAACTGAGTTTTCGTCCAAATATTCCAAAAAAACCTACAAGCAATTCTTATTTTCACAAAAAGACGTGAGCGGCAAAGAAGGGCTATTGTTCAAGCCCCTTTACATGCTTCCGTTCGTTTTGGAAGACTTGTAGAGTTAAATGGCAAGGACTAAAATTGCCGCCAAAATCGGTTTAATTGCCCCTGCCCCGCCTTTATTTTGCGGCCTTTAATATCGTAGCGATGTCGTCGCTGGCTTTGCGGTAATCCGACAAATAAGACATAAAGAGCGCCTCACAGTCCATTACAAACTCGGCTTCTTCCTTGCTTGAAGACGTTGACTTCACGACTTTCGTTTCCCAGCCTAATTTTGACGCGGCGGCCAGCAACCTTTCCTGCATGGCCTTGTCTTTAACAATTCCGTTGGCGCCCAAGAAAAAGCCCACCTTGCCCTTGCGATTTCCGCCATAACGCAAAACGCCATGTCCAACAGAGCCAGCCTCGCGGCGCAAAGGGATATAACTGAACGTTTTTCTTTCATGCGGTTCTCCTTCTAAAAAAAACACACGACAGAACGAAAAGCGTTCAATCAGAACAATATTCATTTAAGGATTTTGCGAATCCAGACAATAAAGAAAAATAATAATCCAACGAAGCGTTTAAATTATCCACGTTGATTCCGCCAGCGTAAGACAAATAATACTCCGCCCTAAAAACATCCTCATCGTAGCAAAGAAGCATAAAAATTTTCTTTTGGTTCCAAGAATTCGCTATATCAACGCATTCCTTCTTTTCGAGCGCTTTTTTGGGCTGAACATAAGCGAAAACACAAATGAGATTCCGATTTTCTTGCAACGCAATGTGAACGGAATCATTGTTGAATGAAATAATTTTCTTTTCTTCGTCAACAGAGGAAATCGCGTCAATGTATTTGGGAGCTAAAAGTTTTTTTAAATTATCCACATTCACCTCTTCCGCAAAAATTTATATAGAGTGTAAAAAACAGCGAATTTCCTCCCAAAAAACGTGAAAATTCCCACAAATTCCTTAAAAAAAAATTTGACAAATTTCTAAAAGCGCCGTAAAATTATTCTAATAATATAATTTAACGGAGGGCCGCTATGGCTAAAGTTGAACTCAAAGGAATTGGAAAGATTTACGACGGAAACGTTCGCGCCGTGACCAATTCAAACATCACAGTTGAAGACAAGGAATTCTGCGTTTTCGTAGGACCTTCAGGATGCGGAAAGTCAACCACTCTTCGCATGATCGCCGGTTTGGAAGACATTTCAGAAGGAAAGCTTCTTATTGACGGAAAGGAAATGAACGACGTTCCGCCAAAAGACCGCGACATCGCCATGGTTTTCCAGAACTACGCCTTGTATCCCCACATGTCAGTATACGACAACATGGCTTTCGGCCTTAAAATCCGCAAGATGGACAAAAAGGAAATCGACCGCCGCGTTCAGGAAGCCGCCAAGCAGCTTGACCTTACCCAGTATTTGCAGAGAAAGCCCAAGGCCCTTTCGGGCGGACAGCGCCAGCGCGTAGCCGTAGGCCGCGCCATCGTCCGCAACCCCAAGGTATTCTTGTTTGACGAGCCTCTTTCAAACCTTGACGCCAAGCTCCGCGTCACAATGCGCGCCGAAATCGCGGCCCTTCACAACCGCTTGCAGGCCACAATGATTTACGTTACCCACGACCAGATTGAGGCCATGACGCTCGGCGACAAAATCGTCGTAATGAAAGACGGCGTCATCCAGCAGATTGGCGCTCCCCTCTACCTCTACAACAACCCCATCAACAAGTTCGTCGCGGGCTTCATCGGAACTCCGCCCATGAACTTCTTGACCGTAAAGGTAATCGAAAAAGGCGGAAAAATCGTGGTTGACGAAGGCTCGTTCTCCGTCGTTCCCACAGCCGACCAGCAAAAGCGCCTCAAGGCCTATGTTGGAAAGGACGTTTACTTTGGAATTCGCCCGGAAGACTTGGAATACACAGAAAAGGCCGGCGAAAACGCCATGCAGATGAAGATCACCAACAAGGAACCCCTTGGAGCGGAGACTCACCTCTACTTGGCCACAAACAAGGGCCAGAACATCATCGCCAAGACAACGGCCAACGCCGCTTTCCGCTTGGGCGAGACTGTAACATTGATTCCCGACATGAAGAAGGCCAAGTTCTTCTCTACAGAAGAAGGCGAGCCCAACATCATCGAGGACATCAAAAAGGAATGGTAACAAAAGAGCGCGAAACGCTTTTTTGTTGGCGAAAATGTCAGTAGTTCTGAATATTATGGCGACATAAGTGTTCAGTTTTACATATGAGACCGGCAGAATGGAAACAAGGCCACCTGTCGGTCTTTTTTTTTTGCGATTGATTATTTTCAGCGTTTTCTATAGAATGTCGCAATGCAAGAAAAAAACACACAAGAAAACAAAATGGGCGTGATGCCTGTGGGCCGTCTTTTGCTCAACATGTCCCTTCCCATGATGATGAGCATGCTTGTTCTGGCGCTTTACAATATCGTTGACAGCATTTTCGTTTCAAAAATAAACGAAGAGGCGCTTACGGCCGTGTCCCTGGCCTTCCCTTTTCAAACCCTGATGATTTCTTTTGGAGGAGGAACGGCCACCGGCGTGAACGCCCTGCTTTCAATGCGCCTAGGACAGAAGAACCAAACGGCGGTGAACAAGAGCGCTATGAACGGCATTTTTTTGGCGGCGGCCACTTACATTTTTTTTGCCGTCCTTTGCCTTACGACAGTTCCCGCCTATTTAAGAAGCCAAACGCAAAATCCCACGATTTACGAATACGGAAAAATTTACTTGAACATTTGCATGCTTTTTGGCTTTGGCGGCTTTTCCCTTATGACGCTGGAACGACTTTTGCAGTCAACGGGAAAGACCATCTTCACCATGTTCACACAATTGACCGGCGCGATTTTAAACACGATTTTTGACCCCCTTTTGATTTTTGGAATCGGCCCCTTTCCCAAAATGGGAATCGCGGGCGCGGCGGCGGCCACGGTCTTTGGGCAAATTGTCGCGGGAATACTGGCGCTTTTCTTCAACTTAAAATACAACACGGAAATTCAATTCAAGCTGAAAGGCTTTAGGCCTGACCCCGCCATCATAAAGCAAATCTACAAGGTGGGAGCGCCTTCAATCGTTTTGCAAGCCGTGGGGTCCGTGACCACTTACACAATGAATTTAATTTTGGGCGTGTTCAAGGGAATCGCCGACACGGCCATCGCGGTCTACGGAGTTTACTTCAAGCTGAACAGTTTTGTCTTCATGCCGGTCTTTGGCTTGAACGGCGGCATGGTTCCCATCATCGCCTACAACTACGGCGCCAAAAAGCCGGAGCGAATAAAAAGAACTATCAAGCTAAGCATTTGCGCCGCCGCCGTTATTATGGCCGTTGGAGTGGCGCTCTTTGAGCTTGTTCCACAAAGGTTTTTCGCGCTCTTCAACGCTTCCGACAAAATGCTTGAAATCGGAGTTCCCGCCCTGCGAATCATAGCGCCCAGCTTTATGGGAGCGGCGGTTTGCATTTGCCTTGGCTCGGTTTTCCAAGCCTTGGGAAGCGCCACATACAGCATGTTTGTCAGCATAGCCCGCCAACTTTTGCTCTTGCTTCCCAGCGCCTGGCTTTTGTCAAGAACCGGCATAATCAACAACGTATGGTGGTCCTACCCCATCGCTGAAGTCTTGTCTTTGGCCTTGTCGTTGATTTTCTTTGGAAAAGTGAAAAAACAGAAGATGGATGATGTTGGAATTGAACCAACGACCTCTGCCGTGTGAAGGCAGCGCTCTACCACTAAGCTAATCATCCAAGACAAAAAATCGCTCCGCGATTTTTTGCTTAACGAGTTTCGGCCTACGGCCAAAACTCGCATAACGGTTGAATAATATCACAACACAATAAAAACTTCAAGCCCCAAAACAAAACTAGGCCTGCAGCGCCGTCACCGCTACTGTAGCCACAATGTCGTCAACATTGCAGCCGCGGCTTAGGTCGTTCAAGGGCTTGGCAAAACCTTGGCAGACGGGGCCAATGGCCATCCAGCCGCCCATGCGCTGGGCGATTTTGTAGCCGATGTTTCCGGCGTTGATGTTAGGGAACACAAAAACGTTGGCGTGTCCGGCCACGGCGCTTCCCGGGGCTTTCAGTTCGCCAACTTCCGGCGCGACTGCGGCGTCAAACTGGAACTCGCCGTCAAGGGTCAAGTCAGGATGGGCTTCCTTGGCGATTTGGACGGCTTCCTGAACTTTTGGAACGCTCTTTGTGTATTTGTCGTCGTTTCCGCTTCCCTTTGTGGAGAACGAAAGCATGGCCACGCGGGGCTCGATTCCCGCGATTTTTTTCGCCGTGTCCGCTGTGGCGGCGGCGATGTCCGCAAGCTGCTGCGCGTCAGGCTCGATGTTGATGGCGCAGTCGGCAAAAAGGGAAACGCCTTCAGGAATGTACTTGTTTCCGCCGTCGGGAGCCACCATGATGAAGCTTGATGAAACGGTGGAAATTCCGGGCGCGGTTTTGATTACCTGCAAGCCGGGGCGCAATGTGTTGGCCGTGGAATGGCAGGCTCCGGAAACAAAGCCGTCCGCGTCGCCGGCCTTAAGGATAAGGGCTCCGAACATCGTGCGGTCTTTTTGAATGTATGCCTTGGCCGCCGCAATGTCCGCGTATTCAGGCTGGTTGGTCTTTTTGTTGATTTTTCCTTCCCGGGCCTTGAACAAAATTTCAGCGTAGCGGTCGGCGTCGGCGCTCGTGGCAGGATCTACAAGCTTCACTCCTGAAAGGTCAACGCCGGGCGCGACTTTTTTTGCCTCTTCTTCAGTTCCCAAAAGAATGATGTTGGCGATTCCGTCCTTGACAATTCTTGAGGCGGCTTCCACAACCCGCTTGTCCTCGCCTTCGCAAAGAACGATTGTCTTTTTTGCGGCCTTGGCCTTTTTTAGCAACTCGTCTACAAATGACATATTTTGTCTCCTAAAAATAAATTTTATTTCAACGCGGCTTGAACAACATTGTAGCCGCCGTTGTAAATTCCAATCTTGTCGTTGTTCAAAATGTTTTGAACCTGCATTTTAAGAAGGTCGTCTTCTTCTATAATCATCTTTAAAAGCCTATGCAAAATTTGCGGCTCGTCGGCCTCTTTGGTTCCGTCGCCAATCTCGCTTCCGCGAATGGCGCCCCAAGCCTCGTGGCGGCCGACCCGCTGGATAAAAAGTTTTGGGATTGGGTAAAACGAAAGCTCAGAAGGCTTTGTTACCATAAAGTCGCAAACCCGCATCAAAAGGTTTGCGCAATAGACGGCCGCGTAAAAATCCTTGTGCAAGAAAATGTGGACGCCGGATATTTCCGACTTTTGGGCCGCCTTAGCAAAGCCCTTAGTGGCCTTCCAGTCGCTGTGCATATCGTAAGGGATTTCCGCTTTTTCCAGCAGTTCCTTTAGAACAAGCCAGCGGCCTTCGTGGTCTCCCATGTTTATCAAAAGCGTACAGCGCTTTTCCTCAATGTATTTTTTGCAAAATTTCGCGATGTCGCCAAATTTCTTGGCCTGAGCTCCGGCTCCTCCCATAGTCAATAGGAAGCGGCGGCCCTCGCCTTTTTTGGCGCGGTCAAGGCGGGCGGCGCAGTCGGACTTGACGGACTTTAAAAGCTCGTAGTCAACATAGTGGCCCGTTTGGATTATGTCGCTGGAGGGAAGCGCCTTTGTTATGGGCGAGCCCTTTTCCATTTTTAAAAGCGCCCGGTAGCCCATATAGGCTGATGGGGACTGGACGGTGTGAAGGCTTCCTTGGACAAGCCAAAAGGCCAATGGCAAATTGTCGGGAACCATTGACACCACGTTGGTCATTCCGCAATGCAAGGCGCTCCAGCCTACCCAAGGGTGAGCGGCCACAAGGGGAATGTCCTTGGGCAAATTTTTAAAGGCCGCCGTAAAGAGGCGGGAAATTTCCCGGTTTTGAATGGCCGAATCCAAGGTGGCGTTGGCCTTGCTGGTTACGTCTTCCCAAATGTGGTTGTTGAACCACTTGGACTTTTGGGAAAGGCGGGAAAAAGTGTTGTAAAGGCCTTCCAAAAATTTTATGGATTTTGCGATTGGCGTGTTTGTAAAAGAAAGAAAGTCCAAGATGTAGGCGCGGACATTCATGCTGCGGGCCACGCTAGCCAAGGCGATGGCGATTCTCCAGTGGCCAAAGCCCATGCGGATTGTTCCAATGACCAGCGCGTTTCTGGGGTCCACTTCGTAAACTTTTAGAGGCTTTCCGTCGTCGTCTTTTTGCGCTTCCAAATCGTCGCGACAAACAAGGGTCATGGCCTTAAAGTCCTTGTAGACTTCGCCTTTGGCCACCGCCACCAAATCAAGGCCTTGCTCTTGCTCGCCAAAAATTTTTTTGCAAGCCTTGTAAGCCAAGCCAGCCTTCCAAGCGGAAAAACGCGAAACTTCGTTGCCTAAAATCTCATTGGACATTTTAAACATTTTAGCGCTTTTTTTGCAAAAAAGCAAGGAAATGGCAAGGCAATCGCATTGCAAAATCTTATAAAAAAAAACTGCTTCCGGCCGCGCGATTTGACAAGTTTATTCACTTGTCATATAATAAAGACAAACCATAAAAAAAACATTTACTTGCTTTGCGGGGGAAAAATGAAAAAAGAAAAGAACGCCGGTCTCATCACATTCGCTCTAAGCTGGGTAGGAAAGAAAAACAAAAAAGCCTTGGACAAGGCGGCAAAAAATTGCGCCAAGGCGGAAGAAGCCACATTGCGGGGAATCTTGGAATACGCCAAAGGCTCCCAATGGGGAAAAGCCCACAATTTTGAAACAATTCTGGCCGCGAAGAATGCCGACGAATTGTTCAGCCTTTGGCAAAAGAATGTTCCCGTCCAAGACTACGAGGACTTGCGGCCCTTCATCGAGCGGCACAAAAACGGCGAGGAAAACGTTTTGTTCCCCGGAAAGCCCATGATGTACGCCACCACAAGCGGAACCACAAAAGAGCCAAAATGGATTCCCATCACAAACGAATACTACCAAAATATTTTCAGCAAAATGTCAAAGCTTTGGCTTTACACGTTCATCATGCATAGGCCAAAAACCTTTTGGGGAAAGTGCGTTTCAATCGTAGGAAAATCAATCGAAGGCTACGCGCCTGACGGAACGGTTTGCGGCTCGGTTTCGGGAGTGACCCAGCGGGATTGCCCGGAATTTATCAAGGGCCTTTATTCCGCGCCCAGCGAAGTCTTTGCCATTAAGGACTACACCGCGCGCTACTACGCCTTGATGCGAAGCGGAATCGAGCAAAACGTTTCCCTTTTGGTCACGGCAAATCCTTCCACAATAATCGAGCTTCAAAAGAACGTGGACCAATTTTTGGACGACTACATTGACGACATTGAAAAAGGAACCTTGAGCGCCAAGATGAACATAGAGCCCGAAAACCGGGCCGCCCTTGAAGCGCGATACAAGCCCAATCCAAAGCGGGCCGCGGAACTTCGGGAACTAAAGGCAAAATACGGCCGCCTTCTTCCCAAGCATTACTGGCCCAACTTGCAGACAGCGACCACTTGGCATTGCGGAAACACCCGGATTTACAGGGACAAATACAAGGACTACTTTCCCGAGCATACCCTTGACCAAGAGTTCGGCTACTTTGCCAGCGAATGCCGCGCCGGCCTTGTGATGAACGGAGCGGACGACACGGTTTTGTTCCCCCACAACCATTACTTTGAATTTGTGGCCGAAGAAGAAATGGAAAGCCAAAGCCCCAAATTTCTTCAATTGCATCAGCTTCAAAAAGGCAGGCGCTATGTCGTTTACATCACGACTTACGGCGGCCTCTACCGCTACAACATGAACGACTTGGTTGAATGTACTGGAATCTACAAAACAATTCCCACGATTCAGTTCATTCAAAAAATAAACGGAATCGTTTCCATGACCGGCGAAAAGCTCAGCGAGCGGCAATTCATCGACGCCATTGCGGAAAGTGAAAAAGAAAGCGGCAAAAAGCTCCAGTTCTTTGTTGGCTTCGCCGACGTTGAGGAAAGCCTCTACCATTACTACCTTGAGTTCCAAGACAAAAGCGTTTCAAAAGAATTTTGCGCCGACTTCGCCAAGATGGTTGACCAAAAGCTTAAAAGCGAAAACGTTGAATACGCGGCAAAGCGGGATTCTTTCAGGGTCAAAGAGCCGGTTGGCCACTTGCTTGTGGAAAACTCCTTTGAAAAATTCAAGGAGATTATGATTAAGAACGGAGCGCGGGACGGCCAGTTCAAGATGAACCTCTTGATGCAGGACGAAAAGCGCCGCTCAATCTTCAATGGCTTGGTTCAAGAATAATGGCTTCTGACTTCAAGGCCGTCATCTTTGACTTTGACGGAACCCTTTACGACAACACAGGAATAGGGCCGGCCTTGCTTCTTTCAAACCCCATCCGCCTTCCATTTTTGCTGGCGGAACGGGACACAAGAAAAAGATTGAAGGGCCGCGACTTTGAAAGCCCTGAAAATTTTCGCCGGGACTTTTACGGGCGCGCCGCAAAAAAAGCGGGAACAAAGCAAGAAACTTTCGCGCGCTGGTATGAGGAGCGCTACCTTAGGAGAATGGCCCGCGTCCTTAGACAAAAGCGCTTTTCCCCAAGACCCCAAATTTTAGAAGTGTTCCAAGCGCTTTCCCAACGAGGAAAAAAAATCGCGCTTTACTCCGACTACGCTTCAATAAAAGAGCGGGCCTTGTCTTGCGGCGTTCCAAAAGAAGCGCTGGACTTGTGCCAAGGATTTTATTCCTCCGACGACTTTGGCTGTCTAAAGCCCGCTCCAAGGGCTTACTTGCAAATTGCGGCCAACTTGGGCGCGCGGCCAAAGGACTGCCTTGTTGTCGGCGACAGGGACGACACTGACGGCTTTGGAGCGCGCCTTTGCCAAATGAAATTCATTCAAATAAAGACAAAAAGCGGGCGGGATGTTTTGGATTTAGAGCACCCTGTGATGGAATGGGAAGACTTTGCCGAAAAAGCCATAAAGGGCTAAAGTATTGGCGGCCAAAGATTTTTTTCTATTCCGGCCATGGCGACAATCCGCTTGTGGCTTTCTTCAAGCAAACGAACTGAATCTTGCTTTAGGCTCAAGGCCATGTCCGGCATAATCGGCTCGCCTATCACAAGCGTGACAAGGGGATGCTTCACGCCAAAAAAACGGCGAAGGGCGCCGGGCTTTCTGTAGCGGATTGCCATGGGAATCAACGGAATATTGTAGCGATGGGAAAACTCAAAGGCTCCCCGCTTAAAGGGTCTTATAGGCTCGTACCAAGTCCAGCGGCAGCTTTCGGGAAAAACGTGAATCCACTTTTTCTTTTGGTTCAGAAAATCAAAGGCCTCGTAAAATTTTTTTGTTCCGGCAAAATTTTCCGCGATGGGAATTCCTCCCACGGCGCGAATCAAGGCCGCGTCGCTTCCCATTAAATTTTCTGCGCGGGCCGGAAACCAAAGGCGCTTTTTGACCGCTTGGACGACGGCCAAAAAATCCCAACGGTAAACATGGTTGCAAACAGTGACGGCGCCGTCTTTAAAAAGGGCCTTGTTCTTGCGAAGATTTTTTAAGCCCTCAAATTTTATTCCATAGCGAAGGCGCTGCAATGGAAAGACCAAAAGCCATATTCCAGCGTAAATGAAATTCCGCCAAAGAAAAAATTTTAGCGACTTGTCAATAAAGGGATAGTTTTCGTCAACAACAACGGAGCGCAAATGCTTTGGCTTTAAAAGAGGCTCGTCGGGCTTTTGAGGCCAGACGGCGCCTGTGTCGGGAACATAAACGCCGTCTTTAACTAAATGCTCTTGCATCATCGTGTCGTTGTAATTTCGTTCCAGCCGGTAACAATGCGGTCAACAACGGTCTTTGCCAAAGTCATGGACATTTGCGCCTTGGCCATGGCCGTTGTGACGTCGTGAATGTCAACGCTGTCGGGGTCTGTTATAAGCTGCCGTTCCAAAGAAGCCACGTCGGTTTGCTGCTTGTTCATGGCGCCAAAAGCTTCCGACAAGTATTCGCCAAAAGACTTTTCTTTTAGGCGCTGGTTTTCTTCGGCTCCGGAAAGAATGTTCACATGAGGAGAAGCGGGAAGAGGATTTGTGTTCTTGACGCTTTCAAAGCCTTGCATTTGCAAGACAGGCTTTTCATTGATTTTCATATTTCCCCCAATCCGCCTGGAGCGGACTTTATAACACGCGAGCCGCGCGGCCCGCCTGGCAAAAAGGCCCGCAATGTCATCGGCGCGCTTTTTGCCCTCACCCTTTCCTTATATTAGCGCTATTATCGTCCTATTTCAAGGGCTGAATTGAACATGTCCTTTGAGCCTTCGATTACCGTCGTGTTGGCTTCGTAGGCGCGGCTGGCGGAAATAAGGTCAACCATTTCGTTCACTATGTTCACGTTGGGATATTCAACGTAGCCCGCGCGGGGGCCTGTCTTTATGGCGTCCGGATGGTCGGGGTCGTAAACCAACTTTCCTTCGCTTGTGTCCACAACGATTTCCCGAACCTTAACGCCCTTTCCAGGGCCGTTGTCCAAGTTTGAAGGAAGGTAGGGCGTTCGGAATGTGGGATTAGAATCCGCCACCGGTTGGAAAATCACTCGGCTTCTTTTGAACGGGCCGCCGTCCTGGGTTCTTGTGGTAGATGCGTTGGCGATGTTGTTTGAAATAACGTCCGTTCTAAGGCGCTCGGCGCTCAATCCTGTCGAAGCAATGTTTATCGCTGAAAAAAGTCCCATTATAATCTCCTTAAGGGAACCTCTAAAAAGTTCAGCTTTTTAGAGGTAACTCTGAAAATGCGATGTTTTAACTCTTGTTATTTTCAAGAGTTAAAACTCGTCGGGTTCTCTAAAAAATCGCTGAAGGCGAGTTTTTAGAGATACCCTTAAATCAATCAGTACCGCTATCTGTTCGGCTGCATTGCGGCGCGATAATTTTTTTTCGCGCCGCAAAAGAAACGAGTCAAGGCATTAAGCGAAGCGGGCCTTGACCGTTTCTATAATTGTTCCGCTATCTGTTCGGCTGCATGGCCGTCTTAACCTGGTTGAACTCAAAATTTTCCAGTTGGCTCAAGAGGCGATACTGCATCTGAACTTTGATTATGTTCATGGCTTCGGTCTCAACGTCAACGCTAGAGCCGTTGGCGTTTTCCGTTGAATTCCAATCCACCACGCGGCGGGGCTTGACTTCCTGCCAGTCAATCACATTGTGAATTGAAAAATGGCGGGGGTCGGTTCTCTTCAAGTCAAAGGAATTTCTCGCGTTTTCCTCGGACTCAAAGGCCCTTCTTAGCTCGCTTTCAAAATTCACCGAAGAGCGCTTGAAGTTTGGAACTTCCGCGTTGGCGATGTTGTTGGCCGTAACCTGATAGCGCAAGGAGTTCACGTCCAGCGCCTTGTGCAACAAGTCTATTGATCGATTGAATGAGTTCATACTATTATTGTCGGAAAATTAGCGGCGAAGTTTAGGGCAAAAACGCTAAAGCGTTTTTGCTGCGAGTTTTCCGCCTTTGGCGAAAAACATCGGAATATGTTGCAATTGGCAAAAACGCCAAGGCGTTTTTGCTGCGAGTTTTCCGCTGGAATCAGTTTTTTCCTTTTTCTTGAACAAAACAAAGAACGGCGCTGGCGGCGGACAAAAGGACAAAAACAATCACAAGAGGAGCGCCCATTCCCAAAATCCAAAGGGCTTCAACGGCGGCAGGCATAATCAAGGCGGCGGCGTAAGAAAAAACGGCGGCGGCCAAAGACTTTCCGTCAAGCAAAGCCCTTTCCGCCGGAATGAACAAAGCCTTTTGCCGCTGAAACACTATGGCTATGGAAAGCAAATATAAGATTGGCTTGGCAAAAAGTCCAAAGGCGGAATAAGGAAGCGCCTCGTTCAAAATTCTAAAGGGAAGATACACGGCGTAAAAGCCCATGTAAAATGGAAAAATCTTTTGGAGCCTTTGGGAAAGCTTGTCTTTTTTGTAAACAATCAAAAAGGCAAAAGTCAAAACTCCCAAGGGCAAAAAAGTCTGTTCCAAAAAAATGTGAATGAAATTTCTAAAGAAAGAGTCAGGCGTCAAAAAATAAAAGGGCGACAAAAAATACTTGTAGGCGCAATAAACCGCCGACAAAAAAACTCCCAAAAAAGCGTTGAAAAAGCTGGGGGCGGCGGCCTCGTCCCGGCCCTTGAGCCAAATGGCGAAGGCAAGAGGAAACAAAAGGACAGTGAACAAAATCATAGGTTGATGATAGCGCTTCCACGGCAAAAAATCAAGCCAAGAGCAATGAACGCCCCAGCCGCAAAACGGCGGGCTTGCCCGACCGTATGCGACGTCCATCATTTCTGGGCTTTCCAAAAATTCTTTTCGTCGCTCCTTTGAACCAAGAACCAAGTCCGCAAGCGAAGCGTTGCGACTTACGCGGCAATCCTACGATTATTGCCTTGACATTTTTCTTCTTGCCGCTACTAGACATAACGCCGCGTTTTGCGGTATAATTCAATTTACGCTTAATATACATGTGTGTTTTTTGCGACACGAGGAGGCCAGTTGGCAGACAATAATAAGGGACCGCGAATCAACGAAAGGATTCGCGTAAGGGAAGTGCGTCTTATTGACGATGAGGGCAACCAGAAGGGAATCGTTCCCACAATGGAAGCGCTCCGAATGGCAAAAGAACGAGACCTCGACCTTGTTGAAGTCGCCCCAACTGCGAATCCGCCTGTATGCAAAATACTCGATTTCGGAAAATACCGCTTTGAACAGGAGAAAAAGCTCCGTGACTCCAAGAAAAAGCAAAAGGTATTGAAACTAAAAGAGATCAGGATGCAGCCCAAAATCGGACCGGGCGATCTTGACACGAAAGCTAAGCATGTACAAGAGTTCCTTGACGAAGGCAACAAGGTAAAGGTAACGATCCGCTTCCGCGGACGCGAGCTTGCCCACACTGACTTGGGATTTGGAGTTCTTGAAGAAGTTCTAAAAAGGCTTACTTCGGCGTATGTCATCGAAAAGCCTGCCGCTATGGAAGGCAAGTTCATGTCGATGACAATTTCAGCAAAAGCCAAAAATTAAAGAGGTTTTATCATGCCTAAGATGAAGACAAAGAAAAGCGCCTCAAAACGCTTTTCCCTTACCGGAACAGGAAAGGTAAAGTACAAGAAGATGAACTTGCGCCATATTTTGACCAAGCGTTCGCCCAAAAGAAAGAGACAGCTTCGCCAGACAGGAATTCTCGCTGAATCAGAGGCTGCAAAAGTCAGGAAGCAGATGCTTCCATACGGTTGATAGGAGCAAAGTATGTCAAGAGCAGTAGACGGAACAAGAAGAGCCGACAGGCGAAAGAAAATCTTAAAGCTTGCCAAAGGCTTTAAGGGAAGAAGAGGAACAAACTTTAAGGCCGCCAAAGACGCGGTCACAAAGGCCTTGGACCACTCATACACTGGCCGCAAGGACAAAAAAGGCGAATATCGCTCATTGTGGATTGCCCGTATCAACGCGGCCGTTCGCGACGAAGGTTTGTCTTACTCCCGCTTTATCGACGGCCTTTCAAAGGCTGGAATCGAGCTTAACCGCAAGGCCTTGTCAAACATGGCCATCGAAGACCCCAAAGCGTTCAAGGCTGTCGTAGAGGCCGCCAAAAAGGCTTTGGCGTAAAAAAGAGGCAGCCAATGATTTCCGTCGAGCAAATCCTTCTTTTGCAGCAAAAAGTGGAAAGCGCCGTTCAAAAAATTGAGCGGCTTAAATCAGAAAACGATGCTCTGCGCGCCGAGCGTTCAGAGCTCACAAAAGCGCTTTCTGAAAAATCGGAGCTGCTTTCACGCTTTTGCGCTGACGAAAAGAAAATCGAAGACGGAATCCTTGGCGCCTTGAGCCGCCTTGACGCCGTTGAGAACGCCTTGCTCGATTCTCACGGCGCCCAAGAACAGGCGGCTTTTAACGCCGCAAGCCAAGAGGCCGCTCCAAAAGAAGAGGCGGCCGCCATTCAAGCGCCGGAGCCAAGCGCCCAACCCGCCGTTGCGGAAGAGGCCGGCGCGCGACAATCAATTCAAGAGCCTTTTTCAGCGGCTCAAACTCAAGTTCAAGAAAATTTTGGCGAGCAAACAGCTTCAAGCCAAGAGCCTTCCGGCCAACAAGACGGCGACGATTTGTTTGGCGACAGTTCTTTTGAAACCGAAGAAGAAAGCGCGCCGGACATTTTCTAGCCGCCAAACGACACAACAATGGCAGTCATTCAAATAAACGCATTAGGAACATCTTTCGCTCTCAAAGCCGAGGAAGAACTGCCCTACCTTGAAAAGATTCAAGAATATTACAAAAATGTTTGCGACGAAATCCAAAAGAACGACGGCATTCAAGACCAAAAAAAAACCGCGGTTTTAGCGGGAATTTTAATCGCCGACGAATTATTTAAAGAAAAGCAAAAATCAATAGAGGCCAAAGACGCGGCAAAAAAAGACAAGCAAAACTTTGATCCCTTGGCGGACCTTGAAGCCGAGCGCCTGACAAAAAGCATGATAGAAAAAATCGACAAGGCGCTTGCATGACGCGGCGGATCCTTGTTGACGCGGACTCCTGCCCCCAAAGAGTCAAAAACTGGCTTTTGTCCCTTGCAAAAAAAAATCAAATCGACCTTTTCTTTGCGGCCAACAAAGAGCTTGTCGCCGAAGAAATTCCAAACTTTAAAATGATTGTCTGTCCAAAAGAAAGCCAGGCCGCCGACAATTGGATTTTGCAAAACGCCAAGGCCGGCGACATAATCGTAACCCAAGACATTCCCTTGGCCGCCGCCTTGCTAAAAAACAATTTGACGGTTATGAACGGCTATGGAAAAATTTTTGACAAAAGCAACGTTTCCCGGGCGCTAAAGGAGCGGGAACTTTCCATGCAAATGGCTGAATTGGGACTGGGAACAAAAAAACGGGATTCCTACGGGCAAAAAGAATTTGAGCTTTTTGCCCAAAGCTTTGACAAACTGTCCAAGGCCTAAAAATCGCCCTGGATCAATCGCTTCCGTAAGTGTTGCTGATGGCAATCAAGCGGTCTTTTACCTGCATGAAGGCTTCCACAACTTCAGGATCAAACTGCGTTCCCGCGGACTTTTGAATTTCCGCTACGGCGTCTTCCATTGTCCATGCAGGCTTATAAACCCGCGCGTGGCTCAAAGCGTCAAAAACGTCGGCCACAGAAACGATACGAGCGGCCAAAGGAATTTCTTCGCCTTTAAGACATTCCGCCTTTGGAAGAGGCGTTCCCTGCTCGTAGCTGGCATAATCCAACTTTCCAGGGTATCCGCGGCTTCCGTCCCACCATTCATGGTGGCGCAAGTTGATGTCGCGGCACATTTCAAAAAGCGGAGAGTTGAAGTTTTTGAACAATTGCGCGCCCAAGCAAGTGTGGCTGCACATTATGGCCCGCTCAGCGTCGTCAAAACGGCCGGGCTTTTTTAGAATCTTGTCTTCGATTCCAATTTTTCCAAAGTCGTGGCACTTGCTGGCCGTGGCCAAAAAGTCCCGGAATTTTTCCCGCTCGGACTCGCCTATTTGATGGTTGAAGGCCCAGCGGTCGTAAATTTCAACTGAGAACTTTGAAACGCGGGTGACGTGCATTCCAGTTTCTTTTGGGTCCCGCATGTTGGCCATTTCGGTCATGGCGTCAATCAAGTCGCGGCGGCTTTTGGCCTGTCCAAGCGCGTTGGCGGCGTTGGCGGCAAAGTGGTTTATGTAAAGTTCCGCGTCCTCGTTAAATTCGATGTATTCTCCGTCTTCGTTCTTGGCGTTGATTATTTGAAGAACGCCCAGCAAAGTGGAGTCCGCCATTTTTAGCGGAATGGTCAGCATTGACTTTGTGTGGTAACCTGTGGCCGTGTCCGACGCGGGATTGAAGGAATACGGAACGTCGCTGGGAAGCTTGTAAGCGTCGTGAATGTTCAAAGTTTCGCCGCTTAAAGCCACATAGCCTGAAATTGACTTTTCAGTTATTGGAAAAGAAAAGGCCATGTAAGGAAGCTTTTCTCCGGGCTGGAGCTTTGAGCTTTGGGTGTCGTTTTGCGCGTATTTGATGGCCAGGTTCTTTCCTTGAACTTCGTAAATGGAACCGGCGTCGGCGTTGACGATTTTTCGCGCCTCGGTCAAAATGCGTTCCAGCAAAACGTCAATGTCTTGAATCTCGTTAAGCTTTTGGTCAATTTCAAAAATGCTTTGAAGGTGCTTTCCGCGATAGGCCGCGCTTGAAAGGGCGGCGCTTTCCGCCATTTCCAAAGCCGAGGAAATGCTGAAAGTCAAGTCTTGGGCAATTTCCAAGTCTTCGTCTGAAAAAGTCCTGACATTTCCATCCTTGTCAAGGGCGTTTATCAACTGCAATACGCCAAGAACGCGGCCGTTTCCCACAAACAAAGGAAGCGCGATTGAGGACGTTGTTTTGTAGCCGGTCATCACGTCGGTTCCAATGTTGAATTTGTATGGCTCGCTGGCAGGAATGTTGTAAGCGTCAAGAATGTTCAGCGGCTTTTTTGAAAGAACGCAGTAACCCGCGATTGAAGTTTTTGTTATGGGAAAAGAAAAAGAAACGTAAGGCAGCTCCTCCCCTTCCGCCAATGCCTTTTGCTGCGTGTCATTTTGAGCGCATTTTATTGTAAGCTTTTTGTCTTCAACAATATAAATTGAGCCTGCGTCCGAAGGAATGACCTTGCGGGTTTGCGTCAAAAGAGAATCTAGAAGTTCGTCAAAGTCTTGAATGCTGGAAAGCTTGTTCTTAACTTTTTTTAAGTCGCCACTTTTCATTCACAAGCATTATAATGCAATGCGATTATTTACGCAATAGCCTAATTCTTTTTAAAAAGACAAAAATAAATCGGCCCCGCCCCGCCCTGCGCGTCAGGCAAAATCGAAAAGCCCAAGTCTTCTTCCTCAAAATTTGGAATCATGGCAACGTCAAAAAACGCCGCCGCCCGCTTTTTGGAAGCGTCCTGAACTGCCCTGACTTCTTCAAGGCCAAGAGCCCTCGCGTCCGAAAACTTTTTTAATAGGCGGCCGCACAGGTCGGAGTTTTCGCTTTTGTTCATCGCGCAAGTTGAATAAAGCAAAAAGCCGCCGCTTTTTAAAAGCCTGTAGGCGCTGGACAAAAGCGCCCATTGCCGCATGGAAAGGCTTTTTATCCGGGAAGGAGACCATTCGGCCAAATATTTTGGGTCGTTCAAAACATGGCGCTCGGAAGAGCAAGGCGCGTCAAGCAAAATGGCGTCGTAGACGGCTTCTTCCTTTTTGCAAAGCAGGGCCGCGTCGGAACAAGAAAGACGGACCCGCTCTTGGACGTCCGGCGGCAAATGCTCCTGCGCGACCCGCTCCAAGCGCTTGTAGCGCTCAAAGGACAATTCGTTGCACCTTAAAGCCCCGTCCTTGTCCATAAGGGAAGCCAAGCACAAACTTTTTCCGCCGGGAGCGGCGCACATGTCCAAAATGTTTTTGGCGCCTTGCAAAGGAAGAGAAAGGGAGGCCAAGACGCTGGCCGCGTCAAGGTAGTATGACGGCCCTCCATCAAAGGCTGTCCAAGGCAAGGGGCTGCCTTGGGCTTCCAGCGCTTTTTTTAGGCCCGGCCATCGTTGGCCGTAAATGGCCGAATAGTATTTTTCAAAGCCTTCGCCGCCGCGCAAGGCCGAGGCCTCGCCTTTGGATTTCATTCCGCGATTAGACACGTTGTAAGTTGGGGAACGTAAGTTATTAAAATTAAAACAACAAGCTGGACGAGCAAGAAGGGAAGCACTCCCTTAATGACTTGTCCCACCGGTTTTTTGAATGTGTATGACGAAATGAACAAGTCCATTCCCACAGGCGGAGTCAAAAAACCTATGCTCAAGTTCATAATGAAAATCACGCCCGCCTGAACGACAGGAACTCCAAAAGACGCGGCGCTAAAAAGGAAGAGGGGCGAAACAAGCAGAATCGCCGAATAAATGTCCATCAAGCAGCCCACAAGCAAAAGCGCGAGATTCATCAAAAGCAAAAAGAGGTATTTGTTCTTGATGTAAGTCGTGATGAAGGCGGTGACATTTTCGGGAATGTTTGCGTCTTGCATCCAATAGCTTAAGGCGGCGGCGGCGGCGATAATGAACAAAATTCCTCCAGAAACAGGAACGCTGTCAGCCACAACTCTGGCGGACTTTCTCAAGTCAAAGTCGCGTCGGAACAAAAACACAAGCGCCACGGCGTAAATGACCGCAAACGAGGCCACTTGGAACAAGTTGAAAAATCCCGTGAAGTATGTCACGCAAATCAAAACCGGCAAAAGCAATTCGGGAACGCAAGAAGCGAAGGCCCGGCCAATTTGTCTTAATGAAAACGCAGGTCGCGACTTGTTGTTGTCAAAGAAAATTCCAAGAGCAATCATTGAAAGCGCCATAATCGCGCCTGGAATCAAGGCCGCCTTAAAAAGCGAAATGACGTCAAAGCCCGGAGCAAACTGAGTGATTACAGTGTAGTTTGAGGAAGCGTACATAATGATCGCCACGCTGGGCGGAAACAAAAGGCCCACGGCGCCTGAAGAAGTGATGAGGCTTTCGGCGCGGTCCTTTTCGTAGCCGCTTCCAGTCAAGATTACGGCAAGCAAGGAGCCGAGCGCCAAAATGGTAACGCCTGAAACGCCTGTGAACGTTGAAAAAAAGGTCAAGACTAAAACGGCGGCCACAACGGCTCCGCCCCTGAACCAGCCAAAAAGGGCGCGGAACAATTCAACAAAGCGCTTTCCCGCCGAGCCCTGCGCCAAAACATAGCCGGCGATTGTAAACAAAGGAATGGCCGCAATCGACTTGTCCGCAAGCTTTGAGTAGGCTTCGATTGGAAGAACGTCGATGTATCCGCCGGCCGCGGAAAAAATCACGTAAGTGATTCCGCTGATGGCGACAAAAAGGGGAACTCCCGAAAAGGCCAGCAAAATCAAGGCCAAGACCCAAAGCAAGACCGTCTTGGAACAAAAGGCGTTCCAAGCGTCTGACAAGGCGTAAAGCGCGGGCAAGTCGGAGTTGCCGGTCAAAAACCAAATGATTCCGGTGACGGCGCTCATGGATGTAAGAAGTCCAACAACAGTTCCCGACAACGTCGCCCAAAAAGCCACTTTGTTTTCAGCCCTTTGAAAGAGCAATATGAGAATCATCAAAAAGCAAAGGGGATAAAAGGCGTAATAGAATTTTTCAGGCAACATGAAAACTTTGTTGGTGAACTGGTCGGGATTGGCGACTTGCAAAAGGGCCGCCAAAAAAAGCTGGGTTATTATAAGCGCCGTGGCAAAGGAAGAGGCTGCCTTTAGAACGGCCTTTGCCTTTGACGGAACTTTTTCAGTGACATTCGCAAGGCACAAGGCCCTGTTTTCCCGCCAAGTCACAAGGCCAGCCACGCACGCAAAGACAAAGGCTATGTTCACGATTATTATGTCGGCGTTCATAACCTGCAAATGCAAGTTGTCCTGCATGATTTTTATCACAAGGGCCGTAACGCTCAAAAGAGCCACAAGCGCCACGGCAAAAATGTCTTCTATTTTTTTTAGCAAAATCACTCACCTCTAAACTTTTTAAGGAAGGCCGTAATGCGCTCATACAAATCCTTGTCGGCCACAGGAGTTTTTGGATCATACATATAGCGGGCCTTGTCGGCAAACTCGTCGTTCCAAACCTTTTGCTCGTCAGGGGTAAGGTTAAGAACCGAAGCGCCGCCGCTTTCGCACCTTTTCATATATTCAAGGTCGTTCTTTTGCTGGGCCACGATAAATTTTCTTTCAGCCTTTTTTATGCTTTCCAAAAGCTCCGGCTTGAACTTGTCGGGAATGGCGTCCCATTCGGCTTTGGAAATTACAAACGTCACCATTACAGGGCAAAGGGGAATGTTAAGAATGTTGGTGAGGGTCTTGTAATACTGGGCGGCGTATCCGTACATGGGAATCGTGAAAACGCCTTCCACTCCGCCGGGAGTCTTCATGCTTTGCAAAAGCTTGTCGGCGGGAACGTCCATGGTAAGGTAGCCGGCGGCTTTAAATGCGTTGGCCAGCATGGGCGAAGTGTTTCCGCCCACAGTAAGGCGCTGCTTTCTTAGGTCGGCGGGAGTTCTGGCGGGACTCTTTGTAAAGAAGTAGCACCAGCCGATGTTGAAGAAGCCCAAAACCTTGTAGCCCTTGGCTTCAAGGGGCCTTTGCATTTCAGGAATGAACTGGTCCAAAACCGCGTTGACTTCCTCTTGGTTTTTGAACATAAGGGGAACGCACAAGGTCATAATATGGCTTTCAGGGCTGAAGGAATCGATTCCCAAAGAAGTGAAAACCGCGCCGCCAATGGGAGGCTTTTGTCCCGGGCGGACAGAATTGAGCTTTTTAATAACTCCGCCTTCGCCGCCCATGGAATCTGAGTTCATAAACTGAAGCTCCACTTCCCCGCCGGTGATTCTGGCCCAGTCGGCGGAAATAGTTCTCTGGTCAACGTCCCAAGAGGAGCGGGCCGGAGCCACGGAAGCCACTTTGATGATTGTTTTGGCGGAAGCGGCTCCCGCAAGGGCGGCCAAAACCGCGGCCGCTGCGATTTTCTTAAAATTTTTCATGGCAAAATTCTCCACATTAAAAACTTATTCTTTTGCGTTTAGTAACAAATTATTTTACCAAACGACAAAGTAATCGTCAACATGGTCCAAAAGGCATTGGGCCTTTTGCTGGTTCAAGACGCACATAAGGCGATTTTTAGGATCGTCGTCAGGATTTATGGCAAGGGCCTTGTTCAAATTTTCTATAAAGCCGTCCCTGTCGCCGGAAGGCTTGCAAACGCTTTGAGCGTAAGTGATGTAAATGCCGGGCGCCTTTCCGCCTGAAGCCTTGAGCGCCTTTTCGTAGCATTCCAAGCCCCGCTCGTAGTCGCCGCCAAAGTCAACCGGCGCGGCGGTGTAGAACTGGCAAAGGGCGTCCCAAATGGCGCCGTTTGAATAATTGGGGTCAAGGCTGACGGCCTTTTCAAGAAGGGCGACAGGCCCTTGTATTGAAGAAAGCGCGTCAACGTCCAAGGGGTCAAGGGACCAAGCGATAAGGCTGGCTCCTCCCGCCCAATAAGCCGCGTTCACGTCGTCCTTTGTCAAATGGGAAACGGCTTCCTTTACGGCTTCCTCATCGCTGGACAAAAAGGCCTTTTCAAAGCCCGGCCAGCGGCTTTCAAAGACGTCAAGAATGTATTGGCGGCCCTTTAGATAGTGGTATTTTGCGCGGTTGAATTCCGAAACTTGCTTTTCCAATTCGGCCACAGGAAGGCTTTCGGCGGGGGTTTGAACGCACAAATTTCCGTACATTACGTTCAGCTGGCCGGCCATTATTTGGAGGCCTTGGTGACTTGGGTTTTGAAGCGCCAAAATCTCATACATTTTTACGATTACGGGAAGAACTTCCGCAATGATTTGCGGGTCTTTTTCGCCCATAAAGGCCATCATCATGTCGGGAGAATCCGCTTTTTTGGGAATGGCGGCTCCCTTTTTGTCCGAACCGGAGGCCGCGTCGCCCAACTTGTTCGCAATCATGGACTTGCAGGAAAAAAGCGACATGGCCAAAAGCGCGGCAAAAACGGCTTTTAAAAACTTTTTCATATCTTCTATTATAATGGAATAAGGCGCCTTTGGTCAAGAAAAGTCTAAGCTTCCTCGGACTCGCCCAATTTTCTTTGCAAAGTCTTGCGGCCGATGCCCAACGCTTCGGCCGTTTTGCTTTTGTTCCCCTTGTTGGCGGCCAGAGTCTGCTCAATGACGATTTTTTCGGCCTCCTCAAGGGTGGCTCCGGCGGGAATCACAATGCTTTCCGCCGCGCCCGCCCCTCTTATTGTGGGCGGAAGGTCGTCCAAAGTTATTTCGTTTCCAGAGCACATGACCACGGCGCTTTCAACGCAGTTTCGCAGCTCGCGAATGTTTCCCGGCCAATCGTATTTGTAAAGGGCGCTTCGGGCGCGGCTGTCAACGCCGGAAATTGTTTTTCCCAAGTCCTTGGCCTCCCCTTCAAACTCTTTTAAAAAATGGGCTATCAAAAGGGGAATGTCGTCCTTTCGCTCCCTTAAAGGCGGAACTTCAATGCGGACTACGTTCAGGCGGTAAAAAAGGTCTTCCCGGAATTTTCCTTCCTTGACCAATTCTTCCAAATTGCGATTGGTGGCGGCAATCACCCTTGCGTCAACTTCTATGGTCTTGCTTCCTCCAACCCGCTCAAACTTTTTTTCCTGCAAAACCCGCAAAAGCTTAACTTGAGTGGCTTGGTTTATTTCGCCAATTTCGTCCAAGAATATTGTGGAATTGTGGGCCAACTCAAAGCGGCCCTTGACCATTTGGTCGGCTCCAGTGTAGGCGCCCTTTTCGTGGCCAAAAAGTTCAGACTCCAAAAGGCTTTCGCTCAAAGCCGCGCAGTGGGCTTTGACGCATTCATGGTCTTTTCTGGGCGACAAGGCGTGAATCGCGTCGGCCACAACTTCCTTTCCCACGCCGCTTTCGCCGGTAATCAAGACAGTGGCCTTTGAAGGCGCCACTTTCTTTATAAGCTCCGCGATTTTTTGCATTGAGGCGCTTTTTCCAATCATATTTTCAAGCGCCTTGGACTGTCCAACCCTGTCTTTCAACTCCTTGTGCTGAAGGGAAAGCTCGCGGCCTTGCAAGGCGCGCTGGACAATAAGCAAAAGCTGGTCAAGATTCAAGGGCTTGGTCAAAAAGTCGTAAGCGCCGTTTCTCATGGCGTCAACCGCCGCGTCAATGCTTCCGTGTCCGGTAAGAACAATTACGGGAATGCCTGGATTTTGGGTGGTGACGCGGCGCAAAACTTCCTCGCCGGAAATTCCGTCCATGCGCAAGTCGGTTACAACCAAGTCAATGTCGCCCTTGGCAATTTGGTCAAGGCCCTCTTGTCCGTTTGAAGCCAAGCGGGTTTCGTAGCCTTCAAGCTCAAAGGCGGCGCCCAAGCCTTCGCGAATGTTTTTTTCGTCGTCAATTACAAGAATCGTGAATTTCATTTTGCCTCCAAAAGGCGCTTGTCTGTTTGCGGAACAGGAAGAGTTATTATAAAGGCGCTGCCCTCGCCTTCCCGCGACTCAACTTGAATGTCGCCGGAAAATTCCTTGACGATTTTGTAAACCATCGTCAGGCCCAGTCCTGTTCCGCTGGCCTTTGTGGTGTAGTAAGGCTCAAAGACTCGGGACAAAGTTTTTTCGCTCATGCCGCCGCCGTTGTCCTTTATCAAAATCACAAACTTGTCGTCTTTCTTTGCGGAATGAATCTCAAGAATGCCGCCGGCTTTTCCGCCAAATTTATCGTTGATGGCAAAAAGCGCGTTTTGCGCCAAATTGGCCACAACTTCCCTAAAAAGCTTTTGGTCAAGCAAAAGGCGGGTGGAATCGTCGCAAAGATCAAGCTTTATTTCCACATTCTTTCCGGCAAATTCCGGCGCGAAAAATTCCGCGAACTTTTTTAAAAGGGGATTTGGCTGGAGCAATTCCAAGTTGGCGCTTATGGGGCGGACGGCGAACAAAAAGTCCATCACAATTTTGTTCAAGTTTGAAATTTCGTCGTTAACCACGTCAATGTATTTTTCCAAAAATTTTTCTTGGGGCAAAAGGCCGTCCCCTTCCCGCGCCTTTTTCACGGCTTTTTGCAAAAGCTGAATGTGAATGCTGATGGCGCCAAGGGGATTTTTTATTTCATGGGCAACGCTGGCGGCCAAGTTTGTTAGGCCGGCCAAACTTTCCATTCTGTGCAAAAGAATCTCTTGGTTCCGTTGCTCGGTGATGTCCCTAACGGAGATTATCGAACCGTCAAGCTCTCCGTCCTTAAGCAGGGGCGAAAGAGTTATTTGCATAAAAAGAATTCTGCCGTCGCCGGTTTGAACTGAAAATTCTTCTCCGGCGCTGGATTTTTTTTTGTCAAAGCAAGTTCTAAAAAAAGCCGAAATCTCGCTGTCGCCAACCAAATCCCATAAATTTGAAGAATCGTTTTTTGGCAACGGCCTAAGCTTAAAAGGAATCAGGCGCTCGGCGGCCTTGTTGATTAAAAGCAACTTGAAATTTTTGTTCAAAATTATCAAGCCTAACGAAAGGGATTCAATTATCGAAGAAAGGGTGTCGCGCTCGGAGGCTATTGAAAAAAACAATTTTTGCGCCTGAGACTCAGAAAGTTTTGAAAGTTTTTGCGCGACGCTTTTGTTAAAATTTGTCACCGCTTTCGCTCCCTTGCAAAGGCGCGCAGCAAATCCTCAAGCGCGCCTTGAATGCTTTGATTGTAAGTGGAAACGTTTATGTGACAATCGGTCAAGGCCTTTGAAAGGTTCAAGGCGCTTTGACAGCCTTGCGCGCTTGAAAACAATTCCCTCGTTTTTTTTTCAAGGGCTGACAAAAAAAGCCTGAACAAAAGGCGGGGCTCAAATTTTCCGCAATTCTTTATAAGTTCCGCCACATCGGGAATTTTTCCCTCAAAGATTTGATCAAAAAAATCAAAGGCCCGCCTTTCTATCGCCTCAGGCCGAACCGGCAAAAATCCTTCAAGGTAATGCTGAATCAAAGAGCCGTCGGAGACAGACGGAAGCGCGCCGTCGTGAAAAACGCGCTCGATGATTTCCTTTTCTTGTTCCTGGCTTCTTGCGGAAAAATTATAACTTCTTAGGCGGGACAAAATCGTTGGCATTACGGCGTTTCTTCGGGAAGTCGTCAAAATGAACAAAGTGTTTGCCGGCGGCTCTTCCAAAATTTTTAAGAGCGCGTTTCTGACGCCCTCAAGCATTCTCTCGGCTTTTTCAATCACAATGACTTTTGTTCCAGCCGCCGCGCCTATATGCGCCCAAGAGGAAAGATTTCTAATTTGCAAAATTGGAATCGAATCGTATAAAAAGTCGCCCTCAAGTTTTTGACACAAGGCCACAATTTTTTGCGCGGCGGCTTCGACGGCCTTAAGTTCAGGCAGTTCCCGTCCAACGTCAAGTTCCTCCATGCATTCGTCAAGCTCGCCGGTCACAAGCGCGATTTTGTTCAACTTGTCGCTGTCTTGCCACAAGGCTTGATTAAAACGGTTCTCCAACTTGCGGACCGCGCGCAAAAAAAGGTATCTGGTGGCTTTGACATGTCCGTCGTTCAACGAAAGGGAATTTAAAAAGGCGCGGCAAGCGGCTTGAATTTCAAGAGAACAATCCCGCGGGCCCAAAAGCAAAAGGTTTGGGCTTACAAGCGCCTTGTGCTTTTGGCACGACGGACAAGAGCAAGTCCATTTTCCCCGCGGGGCGGCCGAGCAAGAAAGGACTCTAGCGGTTTCAAGCGCGGCGGTAAGCTTGCCGCTTGATTCGTTTCCGCAAAACAAAAGCGCGCCAGGAAGCCTTGAAGAAAGAATGTCGTCTTCCAAAAGTTTTGAAGCGCTTTGAAAGAGCAAATTGTCAAACACTTCCCACCTCTTCCACAAATTTAGAAATAAAACTCTCTTCACGCAAAGCGTCGGTGTTGACAGTTCCGTTAATCTCAGCCAAAGCCACTATAATCAAAAACACCAAGGCGCCGCCTTCGGCGAAGCCCATAAGAAGGCCCAAGATTTTGTCCAAGCTATTTAAAATCGGAAGTGAAAAAATCGTCTTGAAAAAAAGCTGAATCATCTTGACAGCGACAAAAGAACAAATAAAAACCGTCAAGAAGCCCAAGATGTTGGCAGCGACTACATTCATGGAAGAAGAATAAACCCGCCCCATCTTTTCAAAAAGAAGAACCGACAAAAAAAGCGGAATTATCAAAGAACCGATTCCAAAAATTTCGTTGATCAAGCCGCGAACAAAACCGCGAATGACAAAGATTAATAAAATGGCGATTAAAATATAATCCAAGACGTTCATTTTATTTCCTCCATCAAAATTTCGGCGATTTTTTCGGCGGGTTTTTCAGGGCCGCAAAGTTTTTTGCAGGCAAGGCTGTATTTTTTTCTTTGCTCCTTGCTCAACATGGACGACAATGCTGACTGTAAGGATTTTTCGGTCATAGTGTTTTTTGTCAAGACAAGGGCGGCGCCTTGGCGCTCAAAATATTCGGCGTTGTCAACTTGGTCGCCTCTTGTTCCCGCCCCTTCAAGAGGAACAAGAACCATAGGTTTTTCCAGCGCGGCGCATTCCCAAATTGAATTCGCTCCAGCGCGGGAAAGAACGATGTCCGCGGCCGCGATGACGTTAGGCATTTCCTTGTAAATAAAGGCGTAAGGATGGTAATTGGCCTTTTGCTCCAAGCTCAAGCCGTCAGGCAAAAGCGCCGCGTTTTTTTGTCCTGTTTGGTGAACCACTATAAAGCGCTGGCAAAGCCAAGAAAGGTTTTTCCAAACAAGATCGTTTATCTGAGCGGCGCCCAAAGAGCCTCCTGTAACAAGCAAAAGCGGCTTTGATTTTTTTTGAGCCGCGTCGATTTCCAAAAACTTAAGGCCAGCGTCCGCGTCCGCCTCGTAAAAGACAGGCCTAACAGGATTTCCTGTGACCAAAAATTTTTTTGACGAGCCCAAAGAAAAAAAACTGCGGGTCTCCTCATAACTAAGCAAAACCTTGTAGGCAAATTTTGAATTTATTCTTGTGGCCAATCCCGGAGTAAAATCGCATTCATGGGTGTAAACCTTTATCCTCAAAAGGCGCGCCGCAAGACATGGAGGAACAGAAACAAAACCGCCTTTTGAAAACAAAAAGGCGGGCTTGCATTTTAGCAAGATGAAAAAAGAGCTGACAAATCCAAAAAAGATTTTAAATACGTCAATAAAATTTTTCAACGAAAAGTAGCGGCGCATTTTACCGCTTGGGATTCCGTAAAATTTGTCAGCGGACTTGCGGCCCGCCTTGTCAACGGAATTTTCAACGATGTCCCTGTCCATTTTGGAAAGGGAGCCAATCCAAACAATCTTTACTTCCCGTTGAGAATTTTTTTGCCTGAAAGCGTCGGCCACGGCAAGCCCAGGATAAATGTGTCCGCCGGTTCCGCCGCCAGCAAAGGCGACCACAAGCGTCTTATTGTCCATGATGGCGCTTTTCCATTATGTCAAGCAAGTCTTGGCGCTTAAAAAGCTTGGCGTAAGTCCAAGCGGACATTCCCAAAGCGTCGGCCTTGTCGGGATTTGCTCCCGCGTCGGACAAAAGCCGCACCATTTCAACATTGCCTTCTCCAACGGCCAAAACCAAAGCCGACTGGTTGTCGCTTGAAAGAAAGTCCAAGTTGACGCCTTTTGAAACCAAGATTTTTGCCAAATCCAAATTCTTTTTCCAAACGCAATCCATAAGGGCGGAATAGCCCCGGTCCTTTGAAACGGCGTTCAAGTCAACGTCATGCTCAAGCATCCATTTAACTTCGTCCACTTTTTCGGCGCGGATGGCCACATTGAGCATTGGGGTGCCGTCGCTAGTCCTTTCGTTGAGGCTCATGCCGGCGTCCAAGTAGGTTTGAACGATGTCACGGTTGTCTTTTTTTACATGAACCGAAAGGGCGTCGCCGGTAAAAGGATTTCCGGTTTTAAAAAGTTTTGCCCAAGCGCTTTTGCGCAAGTCCTCCCTTGCGATTGACGAAAAGTTTTTTTCCAAAAATTTTAAAAGCTTGTCATAGCCGTCAAAGTCTTTGACAGAGCCAAGCTTTTTTACCGCTCCGCTCCAATCGCTTTTTGCCGCGTAAACGCAAAGGCCCAAGCCCAGCGCGTATCCCCACGCAAGGGAGGCGTTCTTTGCCGGAGAGGAGGAGTCAAGAAAGACGCAATGGCTTATTCCCTTAAATGTAGCGGAAAGGCCGCTGGGCTCAAGGTTTTGGTCTTTTTCAACCAAAAAGCCTTTTGCCTTGGCTTTATTCTTTTTAAAAAAAGCCAGCAATTCGTCTTTTTGCGACGCCTGTTTTTCTGTGTAAAAAATCAACCAATTCATTCTCTTATTATACCGCAAATTCAAGCGCCTTGCAATAACGCCGCTATATTTGGAACCTTAGGCTCATGTCCGCGCCCCAAATGGAATGGGCAAAATCAAAGGAGCCTGCCAAGTTGAGGGCAAAGAAGCCAAAATTAAAGCCAAAGCCTCCGTAAATCTGAGGAATGAAATTGCCGGTCCAATCGTTTTTGGCGGAACCCTTGCCGCTGGTCTCCGCTCCGACATAAGAGGCGGCCGCCGCCTTTCGCTCGCTTGTAATCGACCATTTCCAGTCCGCGGCGCTTTTTGAAAAAATTCCCCTAAAGCCGATGTAAGGGGTAAAGAACAAAAGCGTCTTTGAAACTTGAACCTGCCCAAAAAGCGTGTGGGTGGAATAGTCTATTCCGGCGGAGAGGCCGTCCTTGTCAAGGGAAACTTTTCCTCCGATGTAATAATAACCCGCGCCTACGGAAACCTGGGGCGCCGCGCCCTCCCCCTTAAGGATTGCCCAGCGCATGTCTCCTCCAATGTTGAAAAATTGGATTCCAAAGCCGTCGCAAACAGACTTAAGGTTTGAAAAGTCCATATACATGCAAGAAAAGCCCAAGTCAAAAGGCAAAAAAAGGCCTCCGATTCTTGCGTTGGCTGTGATTGTAGGATAAATGAAAGAGTCCGGAAGCTTTCCAACGCCAAAGACTCCTGCCAAGCGGCTCAAAGGCTTTGTGTCCAGCTTGACCACGCCGCCTTCAAGTCCAAGGGCAAAATGGGCCGGAGCCGACGGAACAAGCTTTCCAATCCAAGCCGAAGCATACACATTTTGCTGGCTGGCGGCGTTGGGCAGGCTTTTGTTCAGTCCGGCCGCAAAATCGTCAAGGCAATTGTTCACGTCCGAAAAGGACTCACCAAAAAAACAGGCTGAAAGCGCCAAGGCGCAAAAAACTGCAAGAATCTTCTTCATAGGGGCGATTCTAGCGCGCCGCAAGGCAAAATTCAAGGAGAAGAGAAAAAAAAAGCGCTTGGCTATTGACAGTTTTTTTTAAAACTGTTAATATAACGATATTACGCCGCTGTAGCTCAGTTGGTAGAGCGCCGGACTGAAAATCCGTATGTCGTCAGTTCGATTCTGACCGGTGGCAAAAGAACTCGCCTTGGCGGGTTCTTTTTTTTGTTTTAAAGCCTTGATTTTTTGCAAATCAAGCGCTATTATCTTCAATTAGGAAAGAACTTTATCATTGTTTCACTAGGAGGAACACTATGGCTTACAAAATTTCTGACGCTTGCGTGAATTGCGGTTCTTGCGAACCGGAATGCCCCGTTTCGGCGATTTCCGAAAAAGACTCAAAGCGCGCGATTGACGCCGCCACTTGCATCAGTTGCGGAACTTGCGCCGGCGTTTGCCCCGCCGACGCGATTTCGGAAGAGTAAATGAAGCTTAAGATAAAATCCAAGCTCAGCTCAATCTTGACCTTCTCGGGTTTTATCTTGGCCAGCGCGATCGCGGTCGTCGCCGTAATCGCGCCCCTTTGGCTCTTTGCCACAAAGAAACCCCGCCTTTATTCAGCGCTGACGCTGGCCTTGGCCGCGGCGCTCGTCTTGTTCAAAACAATCTTGTGGACAAAAAAAAGAGGAATAAAAAAACTCCTGCTTGGCGCCGCGAAAATCTCCATAGCCGCGGCCGGAGTTTTTTTCTGCCTTTTTTTCTTGTCCAAGGGCTCAAGAATCATCGCCTTGATTTTGGCGCTTTTGGCCGCGGCGGCTTTTTGCCTTGTCTTGGCCTTGGAAAAGAAAATTCATGCAAAAGGCTAGCCTATTGTTTGCGGCGGCGCTTTTGCTGGCCTCGAATCTTTTTTGCCAAAGCCGGCCGATTCAAATCGACAGCTCAAAAATCCCGGAAATCAACTCATTAAGCGGCCGCGAAAAGGACTTCATGCTCAAGCAGTTTGACGACGAGGTTGAGCAAAACAAAAGGCTTTTTTCAAGCGGAAAGGATTTTTTTCCAAGCTTTTACGCATACACGGCAAAAAAAAACGACGACCTGCTTAATTTGGCAAGCCGCTTTTGCATACGCTACGACAGTTTTTGCGTCGTCAACGAAATTCAAGACGCGGGCGAAAGTCTGGACGGAAGACGCCTTTTGCTTCCCAGCGCCGACGGAATCTTTGTTCCCCTTGAGCAAAAAAAAGGCGCCAGTTCCCTTGAATTTTTATTGCAAAAAAACCGTCTTGCCCTATTGGAAGAGAACAAGGCTTTGCGCTATACTATCGATGGAATAGACTACGTTTTTTTTCCCGGCGAAAAGTTCACCACAACCGAGCGCGCTTTTTTTTTAGACGCGTCGATGCAATTGCCGGTAAAAAACTATAGGATATCAAGCCGCTACGGACAGAGGGAGAATCCCTTTGGCGGAGGAAAGACGCAATTCCACCGGGGCGTTGACATGGCTGTTCCCGAAGGCTCAAGCGTTTTCGCTTGCAAGAGCGGAAGGGTCTTGGCGCGGGGCGAAAACCAAGTTTACGGCAAGTGGATTCAAATAGACCATGGGCGTGGAATGTCAAGTTTTTACGCGCACCTTTCTTCGATTCAAGAGGACGCGCAAGAAGGAAAGATTGTCCGCGCGGGAGACTTGATAGCAAAAAGCGGAAGCACGGGACAAGTGACCGGCCCCCACTTGCATTTTGAAATTTGGCTGAACGGAAAAAGCGTCGATCCCGCGGCCTACGGAAATTTTTAGGCCGCCGTTTTTTGGCGGCAAAGGATGAAAATGTTTTTGAACGCAAAAAAGGCATTCTTAGCTTCTCTGATTTTTGCGGCCGCGTGCGTTTTGCCGCAAGCGGAAGTTTTTAGAATCCGCAAAACGGTTCGCATTCAAGTTCCCCGCCAAGGCAGTTCCGAAAGCCAAAAATGCGGAATCAACGATTGCGTCGCGGCCTTTCTTCCCGAAGACTTGACATTCATTCAAGGAGTTGAGCTGACGGTAAAAATTCCTCAGTCCATAGCCGCCTACAGGAACACCATAATTTACTCCCTTTACAACAACATTTCGCCGGTTCCCAGCGAAAAAAACATAGACTATTCCGGCGTGGAAATTTATTCCGGCTTGTATCCAGGACAGCTGGCGTGGTCAATCGTAATCCCAATCACAAGGGGAAACACGATAAAGCAAAGTCCTTACGCCGACAAAACCTTGGCCGCGGACGCAAGCCGGGGCTTTGTTTTCATAAGAAACCAGCTGGCCATGAAGGGCGTGCCCAAGAGCGTGATGGAAGCGGAATTTGAAGTGAGCGCCAAGGCGGTTTTGTCGGATTACGGCGCTCTAAAAATTTCCGCCCCGGCGGACTCCGGCGAATACAGCGTAATTGTGGACGACAAGGCCGTTCAAGCCAACGACAAGGGCTTGATTCTTCTCAAGCCTGGAAAAAGGGCCGTTTCCATTGTTTCGGAAAAATTCAGAAACGAAACAAGGTCTGTGATGGTGGCCCAAGGCGAAGTCACAGACTTGAAACTGGACTTGCAAAGCGTGGAGCCAAGCGTCAGGGTGAGCGCGCCGGAGGGAACAAAAGTTTTTGCGGACGGAAACGAAGTTGACGCGGGAGCGCCCCTTAGCCTTGAAGCCGGAGAGCATATTTTTAAGTTCAACTTGGGCGGCTACGAGGTTACAAAAAAAGTCACGATTCAAAACGGAAAGAGCTACAACATAAGCGTCAATGTGGACGCGAGCGTAAAGGAAGAATAATGTCGCCGACAGGCGCGGGCGAACAGCCGAAATTATATAGGAGACGCGAACATGAAAAAAATCATCAGCGGAAAAGTCCGCGAAGTCTACGACCTTGAAGACGGCCGCATGGTAATCCTGACCACAGACAGAATCTCAGCCTTTGACGTGATTTTGCCGGTTGAAATTCCCGGAAAAGGAAAAGTCCTTAACGCCGTGAGCGAGCTTTGGTTTGACCTTACAAAGGACATTTGCAAAAACCACTTGATTTCCAGCGACGTGAAGGACATGCCCCAAGAATTCCAAAAAGCGGAATTTGAAGGCAGAACCATGCTGGTTAAAAAGCTTAAGATGATTCCCTACGAAGTGATTGTCCGCGGCTATATGTTCGGCTCAATGTATGAAGCCTACAAAAAGGGCGAGCCTTTTCTGGGCCACTCCTTTGACAAGGAATACCAGGAGGCCGAAAAGTTGGCCGAACCCATTTGCACTCCCAGCACAAAGGCCAAGGAAGGCCACGACATAAATGTCACCCTTGACTACATGAAAAAAGACTTGGGCGAGGAATTGGGAACAAAGATAGAAAAGGCCGCCCTTGCCATTTACAAAAAATGCTACGACTACGCATGCCAGCGGGGAATCATCATCGCCGACACAAAGTTTGAGTTTGGCCTTGACGAAGACGGAAGCCTGGTATTGGCCGACGAGGTTTTGACTCCCGACTCAAGCCGCTTTTGGAACAAGGACAGCTACAAGGCGGGAACAAGCCCGGCAAGCTACGACAAGCAGTTTGTCCGCGACTGGCTCAAGGCCAACAATTTGGCCGGCGATCCCAACATCAAGACCATTCCCGCCGACATCGTTCAAAAGACGGCGGACTTGTACGCGGAATGCCAAAAGCGGCTGGCAAAGTAAGCTCAAGGTCAAAAGGTTTTGTGGACATGCCCCGAAGCCCGCGGCTTTTAGGCGATTTTTGACAAAAGTTTAAGGGTATCTCTAAAAACTCGCCTTCAGCGATTTTTTAGAGATACCCGACGAGTTTTAACTCTTGAAAATAACAAGAGTTAAAACATCGCATTTTCAG
>CALDIB010000091.1 GCA_937902125.1 uncultured Treponema sp. | reverse complement strand
ACATCGCATTTTCAAAGTTACCTCTAAAAATTGCAATTTTTAGAGGTTCCCTTATGCTTTTGTTCAAAGGCCGCTAGAAAGGTCTTTGAGAAGCGCGCGGCAGCCCATGTCGATGTCGTCGTAGGTTTTGTCAAAATTTCCGGTGAACCAAGGGTCGGCGATGTCCCGCTTTAAGCCGGCCCATTCCAAAAGCAAATGGATTTTTTTTGCGCCGCCGCTTCCTAAAATTCTGTTCATGTAAAACAAATTTTCTTGGTCCATTCCGATTATCAAATCGTATTTGTCTCCGTCAGCGGCTGTCAGGCGGCGGGCCCGGTGGTCGCCGCAAGGTATTCCAACCTGCGAAAGTTTTGTCCGCGTTCCATAATGGACGCCGTTTCCAATTTCTTCCGAGCTTGTGGCGGCGGAATCAATTAAGAATTCATTTTCAAGGCCGGCTTTTTTGACCAAATGTTTCATAACATATTCCGCCATTGGCGAGCGGCAAATGTTTCCGTGGCAAACGAACAATATTTTTTTCATGGAAAAACTCCGGGCAAATTTTACAAGTAAATGCGCTCAAAGGATTTTGTGTCGATTGGCTTTGAAAAATAATAGCCTTGGAACAATTCGCAGCCTTCGTCGTGCAGCAAGTCCATTTGGTCTTTTGACTCGATTCCCTTGGCAAGAATTTTCATTCCAAGGTTTCTGGCCATGGCAATCAATTCTTTCATAATGATGTGCGCGTTTCTTGGCGAGCGGGTGTCTTGCAGGAAGGCTATGTCAACTTTTAGAATGTCGATGTTGCATTCCCGCAAGATTTTAAGCGAAGTGTTTCCAGCGCCAAAGTCGCCGATTTCGATTGTAAATCCGATTTTTCGCAATTGCTCAATCAATCGAATTTGCCGCTCAAGGTCGCCCATCATCACGTCTTCGCTCAACTCAATGTGAAGGTTTTTGGGGTCGATGGCAAATTCCTCAAGCAAGTCGTTGAATTCGTTTATGATGCTCATCAAGAAAAAATCTTTTGGCGAAATGTTCACCGAAATGTAAAAGTCGTCCCGGCCGGCGGTTTTCCATTCAAAAAGCTTTTGAAAGGCCAAGCGCCAAACATAGCGGTCAATCTTGGTAATCATTCCGTTCTTTTCAAAAATGGGAATGAACTCCGCCGGAGAAACTATTCCTTCATCAGGATGCTCCCAGCGGACAAGCGCTTCGGCCCCAATGGCCTTTCCTTCTATTGTGGATTGGGGCTGCAAGTAAATTTTTATTTGGCCTGTTGAAATGGCCTCGGGCAGTTGGTATACCAACTCTTGCTCCCTCAAGGCGCTGTCCCTCAGTTTTGAGTCATACCAAGCCACTTGCTTTCCATATTGGCCCTTGATTGTGTCTATGGCGATAAAGGCGCGGTCGCACATGAATGAAACCCGCATGTCGGTGTCTTCGATTTCGTAAACGCCAAAGTAGCAGGTTGGCAATATTGAAAGGTTCACGCTTTCTTTAAAAATAAGCTGGCTTTCGTCAATGAAAATTTGCAGGTTCAATCTGTCTTTTGGAATCAAGATGGCAAAGCGGTCGTTGTCGATTCTTCCGTAAACTTCGCCGATTACGGTTTTTTCCTTTAACTTTGCGGCGATGGCCTTTAATATTTTGTCGCCCACCGCGATTCCGTTAAATTCGTTTATCAACTTGAATCTTCCGATGTCGCAGCAAACGATAAAGTATCTTTCATCAGGATTGGCTTCAAGGGTTTCGGCGACTCTTTCGTAAAAATAGTTTTTGTTGTAAAGGCCGGTCAACTGGTCGTGGGTGTTGCGGAATCGCTCAAGTTTTTCCCGATTGTTTTCTTCGGTTGTGTTGACCATCATCAAGTAGCTGCCGATGTATTTTTTGTCTTTTGTTTCAATGCGGGAAAAGTTCATCCGATAAAAAATGTCTTTGTCGTTTTCAATGCGGCGAATCGTTTCTTCTTTTGGCTCAAGCTTGTCAAGAGGAACACCTCCGGCGATTCTTTTTACCACAGGCTGAATGACTTCGGTTGGATTTTGGTTTGCCTTGATGCGGTAAATGTTCTTTATGTAGTCGTTGGCGTAGATGCATTGGTCGTCGGTGTCCAAGACGGCGATTCCGTTGTTCATGTCGTGCATGACCCGCTTTAGCGTGATTTGCTGCAAAAGCGAAGGTATGTAAGAAAACGCGAAGTAGAACATTGACACGCAAACTATTCCGTATAAAAGAACTGAAAAATCCACCGGAAGCGCGAACAAGATGTAAAGGCCGTTAAGCAAAACAATCAAGGAAATTTGCGCGATTGACATTATGTATTTTACTTTGTAAATGCTTGGAGCCGTGATTGTCTTTGCAAAGAGGCAAACGATGTTCAAGACAACCATCAGATAGCTGAGCGTCAAATGCAAGTCATAAGACCAAAATGTTGTCGTTCTAAAATAAATGTCCGGCTTGAAAAATCCGCCGTAAAAATAAAAGCGCTCGACAGAAAAAACTTGCTTTGTCCAAATGTTGCTCAACAAGTTGAAAACGTCCGCCAAAATAAAGAGGAACAAAAAAAACATTCCTTTTTCAAAGGCGGACGTCTTTTGTTTTTCAGGCCGCGTTATGCATCTTATGTCGTCCCTAAAAAAATGCAGACATGCCTTGAAAAAATTGTCGGAAGCTATGCTGTTTGGAAATGAATATTCAGCGTTGAAATACAAAAGCAAGAAGAGCATTATGTCGATTGAAATGAAATACCAGTCAAAGAAAATGGCCGCCGCGGATTCCGCGTTTTCCCATTCGGTGGAAATCACCGCCAAAATAATGTTGGGCATGACGGTGACAAACGCCGCGATTAACATGTCTCGGGCTTTTCTTGCCAAGGGAATGCGTCTATTGGACTTGCTCATCGTTTTGCGTATGGTAAAGACGATGAGTATTTCCATTGCTGCCAAAATCAGAGCGTATAATGCTTTCATTTTTTTCATTATACCATACAATTCCCGCTTTTGCAATCAATTCCGCCCGCCGCTTTTAAGTTGACAAAAATCGAAAATTTGTCTAAAATAATCTTGTGGAAGCCTTTAAAACTTCAGTTTTTAGAGGTTGCCGTATCTTAAATTCTTGGAGAATTTTATGGCAGAAAGGCGCGTGGTTGTAACAGGACTCGGCGCGGTCACTCCCCTTGGAAACAATGTCCAAGACACTTGGGAAGGAATCAAGGCCGGAAAAAGCGGCGTTGAAAAAATCACTTTGTTTGACGCCACAGGCTACAAGGTTCAAGTGGCGGGCGAAGTTAAGAATTTCAACATCGCCGATTATGGCGTTGACCCAAAAGATTGCCGCAAAATGGGCCGCTTCACCCAATTTTTGGTGGCCGCCAGCGCGCAAGCCATTAAGGATTCCGGCTACGACAAAGAAAGCCTTGCGAAAGAAAAATGCGGCATTATGGTAGGAAACGGAATCGGAGGCTTTGACGTAATCGAGGCCGCCTTTAAAAAATATTTTGACCCGGCCGCGGGCGTTGCCCGCATTCCGCCGTTGACGGCTCCTGAGCTTATTCCCAACGAGGCGGCCGCCAACGTGAGCATGCTTTACGGCATTCAAGGCCCGGCATGGACAATCGCCACAGCTTGCGCCAGCGGAACGGACGCTTTGGGAAACGCGCTTGACATGGTTAGAAGCGGCCGAGTTGACCTTTGCGTTTCCGGCGGAACGGAAGCCACAATCACAGGCTTTGGAATCGGAACCTTTATGGTTTTAAAAGCCTTGTCCAGCCAATACAACGACAGGCCCCACCAAGCCAGCCGCCCCTTTGACAAAAACCGCGACGGCTTTGTAATGGGCGAGGGAAGCGCCGTTTTGATTCTTGAAGAATTGGAGCACGCCAAAAAGCGGGGCGCCAAAATCTACGCCGAATTTGCGGGCTACGGCGCTTCTTCCGACGCTTACCACATTACGGCTCCCCTTCCGGACGGAACGGGCGGCGCCTTGGCCATCACCCGCGCTTTGGAAGACGCCGGCCTAAAGCCCCAGGACATTCAGTATTACAACGCCCACGGAACAGGAACCCACGCCAACGATTCAGGCGAGACAAAAATGGTCAAAATCGCTTTTGGCGAACACGCAAAAAACTTGAAGATTTCTTCAACAAAAAGCATGACGGGCCACATGATTGGAGCGGCCGGCGCCATAGAAGCCTTGTTCTGCGTCAAGGCCATCAACGACGGATTTTTCCCGCCTACAATCAACCTTGACGAGCCTGACATTGAAGGCGGCTGCGATTTGGACTATGTTCCAAACAAGGGCCAGTATGGAACAATCAACGCGGCGGCTTCGGCTTCCCTTGGCTTTGGCGGCCACAACGGTTGCGTGGTGTTCAAGAAATTTTGCGAATAGGACGGCGGAGCGTTCGCGCGTTCAGCCGCATTTCGGCGCGAAAATATAATTCGCGCCGAAAAACGGTTGAGTCAAGGCCTTGAGCGCAAGCGAGCCTTGACCAACCGTATAAATTGGAGGAAGAATAAATGGCAATCACACCTAAAATCAGAAGCAACATTTGCATCAACGCGCACCCCATCGGATGCGCCAAGGAAGTTGAGCGGGAAATCGCCTATGTCAAGGCGCAAAAAAGCAAGCGGGGAATAAAGGCCGCTGGCGAAGGCGGAAAAGGACCAAAAACGGTTTTGGTTTTGGGCTGCTCCACAGGCTACGGATTGGCCAGCCGCATTACGGCCGCCTTTGAATGGGGCGCCGATACGATTGGAGTTTCATTTGAAAAGGAAGCCACGGAAACCAAGGGCGGAACTCCCGGTTGGTACAACAACGCCGCCTTTGACAAGGCCGCCAAAGCCGCGGGCCTTAAGTCAGTCACATTGAACGGCGACGCTTATTCCAACGAAATGCGCGCTTCCGTAATTGAAGAAATCAAAAAAATGGGCGGAAAGATTGACTTGCTGGTTTACTCATTGGCCAGCCCTGTTCGCAACGACCCCGACAAGATTGACCCCGAAACAGGCGCCCACGTCATGTACCGTTCCGTAATCAAGCCCATTGGAAAAACATACGGCGGAAAGTGCTTGGACATCATCAACGAAAAGCTTACCGAGATGAGCGCCGACCCGGCCAATGACGCCGAAATCGAAACGACCGTAAAGGTAATGGGCGGCGAAGACTGGCAGCTTTGGATTGACGCGCTTACAAAGGCCGGCGTTTTGAGCCAAGGCTTTTGTACTGTGGCTTATTCTTACATCGGACCTGAATTGAGCCATCCCATTTATCGCGACGGAACAATCGGCCAGGCAAAAAAGCATTTGGAAAAGACCGCTCTCAACTTGAACGAGCAATTGAAGAAGAGCGTGAACGGTTCCGCCTATGTTTCAGAGAACAAGGGCTTGGTCACAAGATCAAGCGCGGTGATTCCAATCATCTCCCTTTACCTTGCCGTCTTGTTCAAGATTATGAAGGCCATGAACATTCACGAAGGCTGCATCGAGCAGATGGAACGCTTGTTCTGCGAGCGCCTTTACAAGAACGCCGACGGCGCGATGGGAGATGTTCCTGTAGACTCAGAGCATAGAATCCGCATTGACGACTGGGAGCTCCGCGACGACGTTCAGGCCAAGGCCCAAGAAGCCATGGCCGCCGTCAACGACGACAATGTTCGCCAGTGGTGCGACATCGACGGCTACAAGCACGACTTCTTGGTAACCAACGGCTTTGACGTTGAAGGCGTTGACTACAACAAGGACATCGCCGACATGAGAGCTATTGACTAGGATTTTAGGCAAGCCTAAGGACAGGCCGCCCGCTGTTGCGGGCGGCCTTCTCTTTTTTGTTGCGGGGTTAAAAATTAGGGCGGCTCTAAAAACTCGCTTTCATCAATTGCTTTTTGGCCGCAAGAAAATTCCGCCGTTGCAAAAATTCCAGCTTTTGAGTTTGCCGTTTATAAAATCCTCTCTGGGAGCTTCGGCGCCTTTGCCTGGATCCAGCGTGTAGAGCGTTCCGTTTTTCCAATAGGTAAGGACATAATGCAAGGGGTTTTTCATAGGATACTGCAAGTTGACTGCGGCTCGCGGAACCAGAATTTCAATCGCGTATTCGTCGGGCTTTAGGACTGAGGCAAAATCGCTTGCGTCTTTAAGAAACGAATTGTCCGCGCCTCTCGCCAGCAGCGCCAAAAGTTTTTCGCCGTCAGTTTTCGCGTTTGACAAATTCATCCTGAATTCCACATCCTTTGCGTACGGGGCGATTTGCTCCATAATTTTAAAAGGATCGCTATAGTCGCCGAAGCCTGCGGCTGGATCGAACTTAATTTTTTTGTAAAAATCTTTTGCTGTTTTTTCGACTTTGCAAGCGGGGATTTGCTTTGTTTCCGCTAAATAATAGGCCATGGAAAAAGCGCCGCAAGCGTTTTTTGACCAAGCGTTGTCTTTTTGAACCGCATAGGGTTGGGCGTTGTTTTTTCCGCAAGAAGCGAAAGCCAAAGCCAAAATAATTCCGCAGACAATTTTGCTGATCTTGTTCATTTTTTTTCCTTGCAGAGCCAACCGCTCTTTTTTTTGCAACTAAAGCAGCGTCCAAAGGACGCGCTAAATCCGCTCGAAAAACCCTTTATAGTCTTGCAAGCAAAAATACGGGCGGTTAATTCCTAAAGCTGTGAATCGGCGCCGGGATTCTTCCCCCGCGGTTAATAAATTCCGCGCAAGAAAACTTGTTCACATTGATTACCGGGCAGCCGCCAAGCAAGCCGCCAAACTCCACCCATTCGCCGGCTTTTTTTCCGGGCGCGGGAATAAGGCGGACGGCCGTTGTCTTGTTGTTCACCATGCCGATGGCCATTTCGTCGGCCATAATGCCTGAGATTGTCGCGGCGCTTGTGTCGCCGGGAATCGCTATCATGTCCAAGCCCACCGAGCAAACGCACGTCATAGCCTCAAGTTTTTCCAAGCAAATTGAGCCCTGCTGAACGGCGTTAATCATGCCTTCGTCTTCGCTTACGGGAATGAAAGCGCCGCTCAAGCCGCCAACGTTTGTGCTGGCCATTACGCCGCCCTTCTTTACCATGTCGGTGAGCATGGCCAGCGCCGCCGTTGTTCCCGGGGCGCCCGCGCCTTCCAAGCCAATTTCTTCCAAGATGCGGGCCACGCTGTCGCCTACCTCCGGAGTGGGCGCGAGACTAAGGTCAAGAATTCCAAAGCGCGTGTCCAAGCGCTTGGCGGCTTCGCTTCCCACAAGCTGGCCCATTCTTGTAATCTTAAAGGCCATTTTTTTGATTCCGTCGGCCAGCTCGTTGATGGGCTTTCCCTTAAACTCCCGGGCGGCGGCCAAGATTACGCCGGGGCCTGAAACGCCCACATTGATTACAGTGTCGCCTTCTCCGGGACCGTGAAAGGCGCCCGCCATAAAGGGATTGTCTTCCGGGGCGTTGGTGAAGACCACCAATTTGGCGCAGCCGTTGACCGCGCAGTTTTTTGAAAGCTCGGCGGTTTTCTTGATGATTTCGCCCATAAGTTTTACCGCGTCCATGTTTATTCCGCTTTTTGTGGTTCCCACATTCACGCTGGAACAAACGCATTCAGTTTCGCTTAAGGCTTGGGGAATTGAGTCGATTAAAATTTTGTCGGCGGGAGTGATGCCCTTTTGTACAAGGGCGCTAAAGCCGCCAATAAAGTTCACGCCCAATTCTTTGGCGCACTTGTCCAAGGTCTTGCAATATTCAACGTAATTGTCGGACTTGCTTGCGCCTGCCACAAGCGCGATTGGAGTGACTGAAATTCTTTTGTTGATGATGGGAACGCCAAAATCGCTTTCGATGTCCCGGCCCACTTTGACCAAATTTTTTGCTTTGGTCATAATCTTGTCGTAAATTTTTTGGCAGGCACGCTTGGCGTCAGAGTCGGCGCAATCTAAAAGTGAAATGCCCATGGTAATGCAACGCACGTCAAGCTTTTGCCGCATGAACATGTTCACTGTCTCTTCAATTTCTACTGGCGTAAAAAGCATATTTATATCTCCTTAATTTGCGATTTGTTTTGAAGACTTCTCAGTCGTCTCCCCATGCGTCGTATTCGCGGCGCGCGGCTTTTTTCGCGCTCCAGCGGGATGATTTTTCTTCAAGCATTTCCGCGTCTTCCCGCCCTTGAAAATTGTTCCATTGGGTGAACTGGCGCTTGGTCAAGGGGTCGTCCTTGTTCTTGTTTTTTTCTGCCAAGTCTTCGATTCCGTTTGCCATTATTTTTTTCCTTTTGCAGTTTTTGTTTTTGCCGCGGCTTTTTTTGCGCCGCCTTTTGATTCTCCGCTTTTTTTGGCGGGAGTCTTTTTCGCGGACGCTTTTGCAGGAGCCGCCTTTGCGCTTTTATCTTTTGTTCCGCTTTTTGTTTTGCCGCTTTTTGCGGTCTTTGAAGTTTTTGCGGCCGCTTTTTTTGTCTCGCCTTTTGATTTGTCGCTTTTTTTTGCGGGAGTTTTTGGGCGGGGCTTTTTTGCGGCCTTCAATTCGTTTTTGGCCTCGCGTTCGATTTGGTCAAAGTCCACCGCCTCTTCGTCGGCCGCGACTTCTTCAACAATCTCGCTGTCTTCGGGAATTGTCTTTTTTACCGGAATTATAATCGCGGGATTTTTTGGAAGCTCCACCGTTTTGTTTGGGTCAAGAATTTTTGTGGAGGCGCTTTTCTTTTGCGAAAGCTCTTCCGCGGCGCGGGAAAAATAGACGCGGCACTTCATGGCGGCAAAAAGAATCACTGCGACTGAAAAATATTTTAGCGGGGAGTTGAACGAAACAAAGTAGTCGTAAAGTCCGTGAATCACGACGGCGGTGAACAAAGGCCAAATGTTGGCCCTTATGTTTTTTTGATAAAAGACAAAAAAGCCGCCAAGCCCGGAGCAAAGGGTGTGAACCAAAACGGCCGTGAACATTCGCAGGTAAATCAAGTTGAGCGTCACGCCGTGGCCGATGTTTTGAAAGTCCTGCAAAAAATAGATTACCGACTCAAAGCAGCCAAAAATCATTCCCGCCAAAAGCGAAAGACAAAACCAAACACCCAGACGCTCGCCCTTGGCTCCCACCATAAAAAGCATGAGCGCCTTAAAGCATTCTTCAACAAGGCCCAAAAAAACGATTGAATAAAGCATTATTGAAATGGCGCGGCTTTGTCCAAAAAGGCGCATTCCAGGAATTAAAAATTGCGCCAAAGCTATTGGAATGAGGGCCAGCAAGCCTGCGAACGACGCGACGAATTCTTTTGCCACTGAAATTTTTGGAACCAAAATCGCGAACAAAACGAACATTGTCGCAAAAGGAACGAAACACAAAATTATCGGCGCGTAAACACTCATAATAGAATAGAATACTTTAATTTTATCCTTTTAACAAGCGCTTTTCTTGACAAAAGACGCGGGCGGGGCCATAATAGTCCAGTGAAGAAAATATTGTTCGCCGCGCTTTTGACATTGATTGCCTGTTTTGCCTTTGCGCAAGACGAGAGCCTTAACCAAGCGCCCTCCATTGAAGAAAAAGGGGCGGAAGAAAATTCCTCAAAAAAATCCCGGCACAATTGGTCAATTACCGTCGATTTCGCTTACTACACAAAAAGCGATCCTGTGGCGGCAAATGGAGAGCGATACGCGCGGATTACTGGCCCTTATGACGGCCCTCTTTTTGGCGTGACAGGCGCCTACGATTACACGATTCCCCTTGTCGGCCAAAGCGCCCTTACAAAAGACAACAATCTAAAACTTTGCGCCGACTTTCAAATTTCTCCGGCCACGCTAAAGCCCCACGCTTTTGTCAGCTGCAGCCCAATCGCTTTTTTGGTCTTTAACGCCGGAGTTACTTTGGGAACCGGCTGGGAATGTTTGGGAAACCAAGGCTTGGCCTCATACAACGCCGCGAGTGGAAAATACGACAACTTGACGCCCTTTAAAAATTTCTTTTATGAATTTGACGTGAGCGCAACTTTTCAGTTTGACGCGGCGGCGCTTTGGCCCGGGGACTGGCATCACATTGTGTTTATGGCCGCCTACGATTTTCGCTTTAGCGGAATGACAAGCGTTGCCGACGGAAATCCTTGGATTTGGGCGGCGGACTTTCCAAAGGTGAACGGAGCCAATTATTACGCCAACATAATTTTGGGCTACCAAATGCCTAAAAAAGTTTCTTTGGTCGGCGTTCAAGCGGAATTTGAAGGCTTTTATTCAGATTCCCAAATTGACGCCCGATACAGAAATTACGACATAGATTTTTGCAGAATCAACATTTCTCCCTTGGCGGTGTTCAGCCTTACAAAAAAGGACAGCCTTTTCGCGCTCCTTTACTTTGAGCGCAGGCGGGGCTATGATTCCGCAAAGGGCAGCGTGAACGGCCGGGAACAAAGCGAAGTTGAGATGAATTGTTCCGGCGGAGAATGGTATTTTAGAAGAATCGCGGTTAGATACATACATAAATTTTAATTCTCAGCCCCCGCGCTTCGCTTGCGGAATGTTTGTTTGTATGGTATAATCACGCTATGAAGAAAATAGGCGTAAAGTTAGCGGACGGAACTTTTTATCCACTTTTGGAAGAAGGAGTTCCCGACAAAAAAAAGATTAACCTAAGCACAGTAAAGGACAATCAAACCACAGTCCGAGTCGATTTGTATGCCAGCGAAAAATCCTCCATGGCCGACGCCATTTTGATTAAAACGCTGATGTTGAGCGATTTGAAAAAACAGCCCAGCGGAGAGCCCGACATATACTTGTCCGCTTCAATAGACAAAAAGAATATTATCGAAGCCGCTTTGTTTGACGAGCGGGGCAAGGCAAAGGCCAGCGAAAGCATAGACTTGCGCGAAGTCCTTTTGGCCAGCGACAAGAACCCCGGAAGCGGAAAAGGCTTGTTGGCCGCCGCGCAAGAAATTAACGACCGGACCGACGCGGATGACTTTGACTTCGCGCTTCCAGAATTGAGCGAAGGCGCGGCTCCCAAAACGGAACTGGTTGTTGAAAGCGAAAAAAAGCGCGCGCCCGCCGTTCAAGAAGAAAGCCTTTCTTTGGACATTCCCCAAGAAGAAAAAATTCAAGAGCCTTTTGAAGAGCCGGCGCAAGAACCGGCGGACACAAGCCTTGACCTTCCGGACTTTGACATGCCGGCTTTTGGCGACGAGCAAAAAAGCTTTGATTCTGTGGATTCAAGTTCCGACGATCCGCTTAAGTTTGACGATTCTGATTTTGACTTGCCCAATTTTGACGACAGCGCCTCGTCAAGCCTTGACTCCAGTTCTAGCGACAGTTTTGACGACCCCTTTGCCGACACAAGCTCGTCTTCATCATCATCTTCTTCGTCGTCCAACTTGGACTTTAGCGATCTTTACGACGATGAAGAGGTTGAAGAAAAAGAAAAGAAAACCCGCCTTCCAGTTTTGATTTGCTTGATTTGCGCCATAATATGCATTATTGCGGTCTTGCTTCTTTTGTTTTTCATTCCGTCAAAATCAAAATCCAGCAAAACGGAAGTCGTTCAGGAACAGGCCGCCGCGCCCCTTCCTCCGCCAGTTCAAAAAGAAGAGCCCCTTCCGCCTCCTCCTCCGCCGGCTCCCGAGCCTGTGGCTCCCGCAAAGGAAGACGAAATTGTCGTTGTCGAGCAGGCGGAAAGCGTTGTTCCCGACTTGCCCAAGGTTGAGGAAAAGAAGGCTCCGAAAGTCATCACTTACAAAATAAAGTGGGGCGACACCCTTTGGGACATTGCCGACGCTTACTACAAGAATCCTTGGCGCTATCCAAAAATCGCCAAATACAACGGCATTAAAAATCCCAACCACATTGTGGCCGGAACTTACATCAAGATTCCGGAAGAATGATGCTGTCTCGCGCAAAAAAATTCGCGCTGGCTATTGTCTTTTTCTCGTTGTTCACCGCCTGCTCTCAGGAAAAAAAATCTTTGAACAAATCCTACGGGGCGGACGCGAACTATTTTAACGGACTCTTAGCCTTAAAGGAAAAGGATTCGGAAAAAGCCCAAAAGTTTTTTTTGCGCTCCCAAAAGGGCGGAAGCTATTGGGCCGCCCGCCGCTCGGCGATGCAATTGAGCTTGATGGGCGACATTCAGCAAAGAATAAAAAAATCTTCGGAATTCTTAAAAAATTACAAGGACGACGACGCCCGCCTTTTTGCTTGCAAGGAATTTGTCGTCGACAAAGAATGGGCCCACGCCATTGAGGCTACGGACGGAATAGACCTTTCTTCCTGCGACAATTCATTGGCGGCCATGCGCTTGCTGGCGCTGTCCAAAAAAAACGACTCGCGGCATGATCAAGAACTTTACGATTGGTTCACCCAAAGAAGAATAAGCGACGTTCACTACGAATTTTACAAGCAGAACGCTCGGGACGAATTGGACGAAATTTTTGGCGGTTTTGAAGAAGGCGGCGCAAGTTTTTCTGATTTTGCGGCGAACATGGATATTGTCCTGCAATTTAGAATCGCCATTTACCGGGGAAACTACAACGCCGCCTTTGAAATGCTGGAGCAAATTCGCGACATTGCGATAGAAAAAAAACTCCTGCCTTTGACTTGGCAACTGGTGGCCGACATGGGCCGCGCCTGCGTCAACGGAAGCGGCGAAGACATAAAGAACGCCCGTTATTTTGCTGAACTTTCGCAAAGCGATTTTTGGGACGAAAAAAAAATAAAATACTACGCGATGATTTATTCCGGCTTGCTTTACAACAAGAACGACAACTACCGCCGCCGCGCCTTAAAGCAATTTGAAGCCGCCTTGTCGTTGGCCGGAGACGACGGCGAGCGTGACCAAGCGCTTTGGTATTACTTGCAGGCTGGCTTGAAAATTTCCACGGACGAAGCCATTTTGGGCCTTGAAAAATACGCGACGTCGTTTTGCCAAAAAGAATACTTTGACGATTTTTTTGATTCCCTTTCCGTTTTGCTTTTTAGCGGCGGAAAATGGGAAAGCTTTGAAAAAGTTTATGACATTGTAAAAGATTTTGCCAGCCAAGCGACGGTTTCAAAATACGCTTATTTGACGGCGCGGGTTTTGGAAAGCCAAGTGAAAGGGGCCGACAAAGAAAAGATTAAGGCAGCCTACAACGCCGCCGCCCATAGCCAGAGCGGAACTTATGTTTATTACAAACTTTTGGCCGCAAAAAAATTGGATCTTTCCACCAAAGAAGTTGAGAGCCTGTTCTTTTCCAAAAAAGACGCGGCTCCCCTTGTTCCTGAAAAAGTGTCGGCGGAAGAGGCTGAAAGCGCCCGCAAATTGCTTTTGGGCTACGCGGATTTTGGCCTTGGGGAATATATTTATGACGAATGGAAATTTTTTTACGACAAAGACTCAAGGATGATTGACTTGGAAAGCGTCGCCGCTTTGAGCGAATTTTTGCGAAAAATGGCCGACAACAAAAACGACTATTATTCAAAGTCCTTGAGGATGATGGCTCGGGCCGCCAATCTTGACGGCGCTCAAATTAGCCGCAAAGCCTTTGAGCTTTTGTATCCGCAAAACTTTTTGCAAAGCGTTCAAGAGTCCGCGAAAGAATTTGAGGTTGACGATTATTTGATGTTCGCGCTTATACGAACTGAAAGTTTTTTTGAGCCTAGAGTCCAAAGCCACGCGGGCGCGGTTGGCTTGACCCAGCTTATGGAAGCCACCGCCGCTGATTGCGCCAAGCGCTTAAAAGTTCAAGACTACGATTTGCTTGATCCGGCCACAAACATTCGATTTGGAACGTATTATTATTCAAATTTAAAAAAGCGCTTGAACGATTCCGGCATTTTGGCTTTGTTCGCCTATAACGCGGGAATCACGGTGGCGCGGCGCTGGATTAGGAGCAGCAAAATTGAGTTGAATTCCCAAGGCGAATTGTGGAGCGACTTGTTTTTGGAAACTCTTCCTTTTGCCGAAACCAGAGACTACGGCCGCCGGGTGGTTTCCGCCGCGGCCATGTATGCCTACCTTTACAATGGCAAGAATCCTTGCGACATTGTTAGCGAGTTGATGTAAGCCGCCGCTTTGACATAGGCAATGCAAATTGCTATACTGTCGCAATGAACGACCCTTTTAGCAACCTTTTGCCAAAAGCCATGCATTTTTATTCTCTTCAATCCACTCAAGTAGTTTTGCTTTTGGGAATAATAATGTTCTTTGGCGCGCTGGGCGGACGGATTTTCAAAAAACTCAAGATTCCTCAAGTGGTGGGCTACATTGTAATCGGAATCATAATCGGCTCAAGCGGCTTGCAGCTTTTGGGAAAAGAAACCATCGCTTCCCTTAACCCTGTCAGCGCGGTCTCCCTTTCTTTAATCGGATTTTTAATCGGCGCGGAATTAAAGTTGGGGGTGATAAAAAAATACGGAAAGCAATTTGTGGGCATCTTGCTTTTTGAATCTGTCACTCCATTTTTTATTGTCGGCGGCTGCATCTTTGCCATTTCTTTGGCGGCTACAGGAAACTTGCCAGTGTCAGCGGCCATGGGCTTGGTCTTGGGGGCCATTTGTTCGGCCACCGCTCCCGCGGCCACAACTGACGTTCTTGCCGAATATAGAACGAGCGGACCTTTGACAACAATCGTTTACGGAATTGTCGCCATGGACGACGCTGTGGCCTTGATTCTATACGCCATCGCAAATTCAATTTCGTCTCCGCTTTTAAATGGAACTTCAGTTTCTTTTGCCGCGCAACTTTTGATGATAGGCCGGGACATTTTTGGCTCCATTCTTTTGGGCGCCGCTTTTGGCCTTGTTTTGACGTTCATGATAAAGAACATTATGAACGAAGACGGCCGCATACTTTCGTTCGCGCTGGGAAGCCTTTTTTTGTGTACGGGCGTGGCTTTCTTTTTGAACTTGGACAACATTTTGGCCGCCATGTCCTTAGGCTTTTTTATGGTGAATTTCGCGCCGGCAAAAACGCGGCAGGTCTTTACCCTTGTGGAAAAATTCACGCCGCCTGTTTATGTCTTGTTCTTTGTCCTTGTGGGAGCCAAACTTGACATTTGGATTGTCACTCCATACCTGGGCTTGTTGGCCGCGGTTTATGTTTTGGGCCGCTCTTTTGGAAAAAGCGCGGGCGCCACAATCGGCGCCTGGATTACAAGGGCGCCGGCTGCCGTCAGAAAGTATTTGCCTTGCTGCCTTCTTTCTCAGGCGGGAGTTGCCATAGGACTTTCCATTGCCGCTGGAAACGATTTTGCAGATTCCATCGGACCGCAGATTTTGCTTATCATCACGGCCACGACTTTTATCGTTCAGTTGATTGGACCTGTCTTTGTGAAATACGGAGTGACCAAGGCCGGCGAAGTTGGCTTGAACATCACGGAAGACGACATCAAGAAAAACACAAAGGTGGCCGACGTCACTTGGGGCGCCGACAAGATTTGCTCGGAAACGTCTCCCGCAATCGTTTCCGAAACGCAAACCATCCGCGCCATATTGGATTCCTTTTATCGCCACAACAATTTAAATTACGCCGTTCGCTCTGAAAACGGAAAATTGATTGGCGTGATTTCTCTTGAGCACTTAAAAGAAACGCTGGCCATCGGCGAGCTGGCGGAAAATCTTTTGGCCGCCGACATAATGGATCCTGTGACCGTAACTTGTTCTCCCCAAAACACTCTTCCCGAAGCCTACGCGCTCTTTGACAAATACGACACCGAAGCCATGCCCATTGTTGGCGACAACGAAAAACTATTAGGCTTGTTGGAAAAGCCCGCGCTAGACCATTACGTCCATTCCCGCATAATAGAGCTGCGCAGAAAAATTGAAAGGCTGGGGTAGAGTATGAACGATTTTGTCAAGATTGAAGTTGCGCGTGAGACAATGAATTTCATGATTGGCCGGTACGGTCGAAAAGGATATGACAAGTCAAATAAAATGTTGATGCAAATTTTAGAGGACGAAAAGGCCATGAAAAGAAACGACATGGCCGCGGTGCAGAAAATCATTAGAGTATACGGGCCTATGGTTAGAGGGGAAAAGGACGTTTGAAGTTACAGTGAAGGCAACATGGCGCGCGTGTTTTGTTTTGCATACTGCGGACTATAAGGAAAGGGACGGCATAATATATCTGCCCGTTTATATGACGGCAATGTTGTAAGAATTGCAAGCCTCAAAGGGCGCTAGCGCAAAAGGCTTTTTTTTGATACATTTTTTTCAAATTCAAACAGGAGTTTTGTAATGGAAGAACTTGAGGCGAAAGTAAAAGAAGCCTTGGACGCGTTCCGTCCGCAGTTGCAGGCCGACGGCGGCGACATGGAATTTATTTCGATTGACGAGGAAAAGAGGGTTCACCTAAAGTTGACGGGCGCTTGCGGCTCTTGCCCCATGGCCACTATGACGCTAAAGATGGGCGTTGAGCAGTTCTTGAAAGACGCCTGCCCTGAAGTGACGGAAGTTGTGAACGACACTCCTGCGTCTGACTATGGATTTTAATTATGAAGATAGAAAAAAATAAGATTGTCGCGATTGAATATGTTTTAAAGGACACGGAGGGAAAAGTTTTGGACTCTTCCCATGAAGCCGGAGCCTTTGAATACTTGCACGGCCGAGGAAATTTGATTGTGGGCTTGGAAAAGGCGCTTGAAGGAAAGGAGCCTGGCGACAAATTGAGCGTCACGGTTCAGCCTGAAGAAGCTTACGGCCAATACGACCCCAAGCTTGTGACAAAAGTTCCCCGGGAACAGTTTGACCCAGATTTGGATATAAAAGCGGGAATGGCGTTTCAAGCCGAATCCAACGCCGGCCCTGTGGTTGTCCATGTGACGGAAGTGGGCGACGACACGATTACCGTTGACGCCAACCACGAGCTGGCCGGAAAGACCCTTTGCTTTGAGGTTGAAGTTAAGGACGTGGCCAACGCAAGCCTTGAACAAATTGAGGCCGGCTCCGTTTACACCGGCGGTTGCGCTTGCGGCGGAGGCTGTTCCTGCGGAAATTGCGGCGGCGGTTGCGGAGATGACTGCGACGGCGACTGCGGCGACGGCGGTTGCGGTGGAGAAGGCTGCGGTTGCGGGCGTTAAAGCTTGGAATGTTGTGCCAGAATTAAACTATAGATTTTTTTAGTAAATTGCGCTATTCTTTTATTTATGGGTGGATTGCCAGTATTAAAAGAGGATGAATTTAATTCATTTTTCTCAACAAAGGATTATACGCTAGACACTGGTTTTCAATTCATATATGAAAATGGAGCAATATATAATTCAGATTGTGTCTATTTCTTAAAATCGATAAAAGATAACTCTGTTGATACAGTTTTTGCTGATCCTCCATACAATATAAAAAAAACATCTTGGGATAATATTGGAACCATAGACGAATATGTTAATTGGTCTATGAATTGGATAAAGGAAGCGTCTAGAATACTTAAGGATTCTGGAACATTGTATATTTGTGGTTTTACAGAAATATTAGCTGATTTAAAAAGACCTGCGATGGACTATTTTTATAAATGCAAATGGCTTATTTGGTATTATGATAATAAAGCGAATTTAAGCAATGATTGGGGAAGAAGCCATGAAAGTATTCTTTGTTTAAGAAAATCAAAGGATTTTACTTTTAATATTGACCAAATAAGAATTCCATACAATAAGCATACTATAAAATATCCAGAGAGAAAGTTGAATGGCAAAAATAGTCAATATGGGGTAGGACAGCCCAACAAAATATGGCAGCCGAATCCTAATGGGGCAAAACCGAAAGATGTTATAAATTTGCCTACAACTTGCAATGGAATGGAAGAGAAAACAGAACATCCAACGCAAAAGCCAGAAGCTTTGCTAAGAAAATTGATTCTTGCGTCATCAAATAAAAATGATATTATCGTAGATCCATTTTCAGGTTCCGGAACAACAGCTGTTGTTGCAACAGAGTTAAATAGAAATTTTCTTGTAAATGACAATTGCAAAGAATATAACAAAATGGCAAATTCCCGATTGCGAAAAGTAAAACATAAATCTATAGAGGAATGGATTGCTTTTGATAAAGAAAATGAAGAAAGGAGAAGAAGCCTTAAATGACATTGTATACTTTGCTTGGAAAAGTTGAAGATGATTCAGTTAAAGAACTTTCTTGGTTTTTAGATTTTGCAGAAGAATATTTGGATTTTACAAAATTTGGAGAAAATATAACTCCGAATATTCAAGCTGATATCGTTTCTCAAAATGAAAGCAATTATCACTTTATTCAATACAAGGACGACGGAAAGCACTGTGTTACCCGCCCAATAAATTCTGATTTGTTTATTAAAGCAAGTAATTTCTCTAAAGCAAGAAAAATATTTGAAGATTCTCTCCCATATATTAAAGATATAAAAGATGATTTTGAAGTTAGAAAAACGATAAATTCTGTAATTTATACTTGCCAGCAAAGTATTGGATGTACATTAGATGCCTTAAATAATTCAAACAAAGCAAAGAAGAAAAATGGAAATTATTTTGAAATTTTAATTAGAAATACTGTAAAGACTTGTGGAATCAACATTGATGATAAAGATGAAATTGTAAATCTAGCTGATACAGACGAAACAATGAAATTTGAGCATGATATTATTTTATTAAACTCAAAAAATGAAGAAAAGGCTATCGGGCAATTAAAGACATCTTCAAAAGATAGGATTGATAAAATCTTCTTAGACAAGCATATGTATAATAAACTCAAAAATGTTGATATTCCTCATTTTGCTATTTTTCTGAATGATGTTCAAAGAAAAGAAAACAAAAGCAAGGCAATTTACGGAATCAATTCTACTTTTTTACCTGGCCATTTTAAGGCATACACAATTGCGCTAAATCCATTGGATGGCGTTTATTATTTGGATTTGCGTCCTTCAATTACAAAAGACACATTCCTAAATGCTCGTATAAAAGCATTTGATAATTTCTTGGTTGAAGATATGTGGAAATTTATAAAGTAGCATGACAGCGCCGCGTTTGTTGCGGGCGTTAATCCAGCCCCAGCGCGGACAATATTTTTTTGCAGTTTTCTTGTCGGGAGCCTTGCATTAAAACGGAAACGTCGCAAAGGGCCTTGTATTTTTTTGTCCGCTCAATGTAAAAATCGTGAAAAATTTCTCGGACTTGTTTTTGGCCGCCGGGGTTTTTGGCCGCGATGTAGGCGGGAAGGTTTTGAATTGTTCCGTCGGGCAAAAAGCGGGCCTCGCGAACAATGCGGCCGGCGGCGGCGCTTTCTTCTATTTCTAGATAAACGATTGTTCCTAATTTTTTTAGAATCTTCACGGCCTCAAGGTTTTCGCAAATGCCGCCGCCTGTCGCGATTACGGCAACTTTTGCGTCCGCGGCGTTTTGGCCTTGCGATGAATTGTCGGAGGCGCCGAGATTCTTGGGCTGGCCAAAAGCCGCCGCATTTTGTCCTTGCGAGCCGTTTTCGCTTGGCAGGTTTTGCAAAGTCTCGCGCAAAAATTGGCAGGCGGCAAGTTCCCCTTGAGCGAAGGCTTCTTTTCCCTGGGATTTGTAAAGGCCCCGCGCGTCCAAGCCTGTTTGGTCGTAAATCAAGTCGTCTGTGTCGTAAAAAGGAATTTGAAGCGCTTCCGCGATTTTCTTTCCTTGAGTGGATTTTCCGCAGTGCTTGATTCCGCACAAAATAATAGAACGCTCAGGCTTTTTCATGTCCCCACTATAACGCATTTCACGCGTTTTTGCTATAGCGCTAGCGCAGATGGGGAAAATAAAAACGGACAAATAGGGCGGGAGCCGTGCCGAAGGCTGAAAGCCTGAGCGCAATACTTTGAGAGGCCTCATTCCGAAGGAATGAGACACAGAAAAAAAGACTTGGAAGGACCCGTCAGCAAACGGCTTGGCCGCAGGCCTCAAGCCGTGACGCGGCGACGGGAGGCTCCAAGGATTTTTTTTTCGTCGCTGGGACCCGCCTTTTGAGTCCGCGTTTTTTTTACTACTAGCAATGATGCATAAAATACGCTATACTTGGAATTTATGAAATACGATGAAGAAATATTGAACTTGCTCGAACAAAACGCGCGCTTGAGCGTTGAGGACATCGCGGCGATGACAAAAAAAAGTCCCGACGAGGTCAAAAGCGTTATAAAGCAGATGGAAGACGAAGGCATCATCTTAAAATACGGCGCCGTCATCAATAAAGAAAAATTAGCCGGAACCGACGACAAGGTTCGCGTTCAAATTCAGATTCAAGTTTCTCCTGAGCGGGAGCACGGCTTTGACAAAATCGCCGACCGCATTTATCGTTATCCGCAAGTGAAATCCGTTTACCTTATGAGCGGCGGCTACGACTTTATGGTGGTGATTGAAGGAGATTCCCTTAAAGAAGTGGGAATGTTTGTAAGCGAAAAGCTTGCCACAATCGAAGGCGTGCGTTCCACAAAAACTTGCTTTGTGCTAAAGACTTACAAAGAAAACGACGTTATTTATGTCGAAGATGAAAAAGACAGGCGCGAAGGAGCGATGGCATAATGAACACAAGACCCGACAGGCTTTCAGCCTCAATGCTTCGCACGCCTCCAAGCGGCATCAGAAAATTTTTTGAAATGCTCATCGGCCACGACGACGTCATTTCTTTGAGCGTCGGCGAGCCGGACTTTCCCACGCCTTGGGTGATTCGGGAGGAAGCCTTTTACCATTTGGAAAAAGGCCACACAAGCTACACTTCAAACTGGGGCCTGATTGAGCTGCGGGAAGAGATTTCAAAATACTTGGCGCGCTACAAGATGTCTTACGAAGCCAAGAACGAAATTTTGATTACAGTTGGGGCCAGCGAAGGCGTTGACGCGGTTTTGCGGGGAATCCTCAATCCTGGCGACGAGATAATCGTGAGCCAGCCTTGTTATGTAAACTATGTTCCTTTGGCGGAACTTTGCCAGGCCAAGGCCGTTCCGCTGGACACAGGAAAGACAGGCTTTTATCCCACGGCCGCCGCTGTCGAAAAACTCATTACGCCAAAAACAAAGGCCTTGATGATTTGCTCTCCCAACAATCCTACAGGAACAATGATTCCCAAAGATGAATTGGAAAAAATCGCCGCGCTTGCAAAGAAACATCAGTTTTGGGTGATTAGCGACGAAATCTATTGCGAGTTGGTTTACGACGGAAGCGAGCACGTTTCCATCGGCTCTTTTCCCGGAATGAAGGACTACACGATAATCTTGAACGGCTTTTCAAAATCCTTCGCCATGACCGGCTGGCGCATCGGCTACATCGCCGCGCCCAGCGAGCTTTTGTCACAAATTGTAAAGGTTCACGGATACAACACAATTTGCGCCCCAATATTCAGCCAATACGCCGCGGCGGAAGGACTTAGAAGCGGTTGGAAAGAAGTTGAAAAAATGCGGGTGAGCTACCAGCAGCGCCGCAACTTGATGGAAAAAGCCTTTAACGAAATGGGCCTTCCTGTTCCTGAACCCAAAGGCGCCTTTTACATGTTCCCGGACATCTCCGCGACAAGATTGAGCAGCGAGGAATTTGCCACCCGCCTTTTTAAGGAACACAACGTGGCCGTCGTTCCCGGAAGCGTTTTTGGCGCGGGCGGCGAGGACCACATTCGCGTGTGTTACGCCACTGCGGTGGACAAAATAAAAATCGCTTTGGAGCGCATTGAGTTGATGGTGAAAGGATTGCGGTAAAAATTAACTTTTATTATATATACTAGACAAAAATAATGTCTTGTAATATAATATCTTAATGGCGAGTGAGATAATTTGTATGCAAATTTACGAACATGGCAATGTTAAATTGCTCAATTGCAATATGTTTGGAAAAAAAGGGCTTCCAGATTTAGAGCCTTCATCAATTGACGCGATAATAACCGATTTTCCATACGGCACTTTAAATAAACGCAATGAATGGGATAAAGTTATTGACTACGAACAATTTTGGAAAGAGGCTTTTAGAATTGGCAAGAATACTACTCCAACAATTACTACAGCGCAAATGCCGTTTACAGCTTACCTTATTTCAACAAATTACAGAACATTTAAGTATACTATGGTGTGGGAAAAATCTAAAGCGACTGGCTATCTAAATGCAAAAAAACAGCCAATGCGCGCGCATGAAGACATAGTGGTGTTTTACGACAAGCAATGTACTTACAACCCGCAGATGACTCAAGGAACACCATATAATAAAGGGCGCGCGGTTCGCGACACTATGGCATATGGCAAGCAAGAAAAAGCTGTCTTGGTTAAAAACGATTCCGGCTTGCGATATCCACGAAGCGTTCAATATTTTGTGACGGCGGAAACAGAAGGGAAATTGCATCCAACTCAGAAGCCATTGGCATTGTATGAGTGGCTCATAAAGACATATACAAATGAAAATGATATGATTCTTGACCCATGCATGGGAAGCGGAACGACAGGGATTGCCGCGCTAAAATTAAACAGAAGATTTATAGGAATCGAAAAAGATAAAAAATATTTTGACATAGCGAAAAAAAGATTTGAAAATTTCTTTGGGCAAGGCATCCAAAAGGAGTTGATTGCATGAGCAAGATTGAAAAGCTTACATTAGATGATATACTTTCACGCAATTCAAACTACATTCATGGAAGCAACATTCGCGCAAAGTTAAAGGGAAATAATAAAAGCGCGGCAAAAAACTTAGAGAGCCTTTATGTAACTTACATTTCCAACTTAAAGAAAATCAATCTTCATCAGTCGGAAGAAAAAATAATCAAGGAAAAAGAGAAAGCTTTTGAATGATTACTACAATTCTTTTAGAGATGGGCAATTTGATAAGATATTCACATCGCAAAGCAAGTTGCGTTCCACCATTTTGGAAGAATTTCTATGCATATTGTTTGAAGATTTGATTGACGAAATGCGTAAAAAGTTAGACACAGAGAATTTAAGTTCCGGCGGGGTCAAAGCGTATAGCAATCTATATTTTTCCAGTGAAAATTTAAAGCAGTTTGTAACAGAACCGACAATTGGCGTAAACCAAAAAGATCAAGATTATGCTATATATCGCCCTTTGACAATAAGCGTCAACGGTTATTTTAAAAAAGAAATCAATCTCCCAATCGTATCAATAGAGGCAAAAACATACATCGACAAGACGATGTTAGAAGGTTCAATCGCAACAGCGGAAAAAATAAAATCTGGGAATCCTTATGCAAAGTTTTATATGGTTTCAGAAACATATGAAGTTGACCAGTCTGTAGATCCAGCCTATTCGAGAATTGACCAAATTTTTGTGTTGCGAAAATCAGATGTCAGAGGAGCTGATAAGCCGATTGACGATAAGGTTGTGATTTCTTTGTATAAGGAAGTCAAAAATCATTTAGGTCGCGAATGGGGAAACATAAAAAAGAAGCTTTCCGAGTCAGGAAAAATCATATAAGGGAACCTCGAAAAACTTCAGTTTTTCGAGGTAACTTTGAAACTGCGCGCGTCGTAATTCCTTAGTACGCGCCTTTACCGGCTAGGACAACCCAAACTGTTTTTATCAAAATCCAAATGTCAAGCCAAATGGACCAGTTTTGAATGTAATAGGCGTCAAGTGTCACGCGGTCTTCGTAGGCGGTGTCGCTGCGGCCGGAAGTTTGCCACATTCCAGAAAGCCCTGGCAAAACAGAAAGTATGTAGTCCGCCTTTTTTCCGTACCGCTCAAGCTCGTCTTGCATTACGGGGCGGGGGCCTACAAAACTCATTTGTCCTATAAAAATGTTTATAAGCTGGGGAAGCTCGTCAAGGCTTGTCTTTCGGATAAATTTTCCAAAGGGCGTGACGCGGGGATCGTTTTCAAGCTTGCGCTCTTTTTCCCATTCCTTTCTCATTTTGGGATTTTCCTTTAGAATTTTTTCAAGCTGCTTGTCCGCGTCGGTGAACATGGAGCGGAACTTCCAGCACTTGAATTCTTTTCCGTTAAGGCCCACCCGCTTGTGTCCGTAAAGAATCGGACCGGGCGAAGTGAGCTTTACAAAGAGCGCGACCAAAAGCGAAACAGGAAGCGACAGGGGCAGGGAGAAAATTATAATCGCTATGTCAAAGGCGCGCTTTGCCACAAGCGACTGAATTTTTGTCAAATAGTTTGTGGAGGAGAAGGCGACGATTCCTGCGATGTCGCGCAAGTGGGGCGCTCCGCTCATCATCGTGTTCAGCTGTTCCGAAACTACAATCGCATATCGGTAGAATTTTTTTATTTGGTCAATTTCGCCTTTGTAGCCGGCCAGAATGGCCACCTTGATTTTTTTTCTTTTTATGGCGTCAAACAGTTCCTCTGACGGAGGAAGAACCGGCACGCCCATAAAGTCGTCCGCCGCCTTTCCTTTTGCCTTTATTGAATCGTTCACGATTAAAGCGGGGCGGTAGCCAAGATAGGGATTTTTTAGAAAGCGTTGGATTACCAAGTCGCCAGAATTTCCGGAACAGTAAACCACCGCGGGCAAGCCCCAAAATTTGAACAAACCAAAAAAGCGGCGGACGGCTTCCCGCATTCCCGGAAGCAGGATTGTGGCAAAGGGAACGGCCAAAACCAAGGCTACGGCGATTGCCACTTTGTCCTCCGCGTCTTCCACAAAAATGCTCAAGGCTATTCCGCAAAAGCAAAAGAAAGCGCAAATTGAAAGACGCTTTACGTCTTCCGCCGGAGAATTCATAATTCCAGGATACAAGTCCGCCGCGTAAAAAACCGCCAGAATTGCCGGCAGGTAAATGTAATAGTCTACAAAGGAACGAAAGTTGATGAAGCGGTGGTTGATTAAATTCACCAAGAAAAAACCAATTCCGATTGACAAAAGCAAAATGGCCGCGTCAAACACCATAATCGTCAAACCGGAAAGCAGCGAACTTGTCCGGTTGAAATTTTTTGAGTAATAGACCTCAAATTTTTTTATGTCGTCTTTCATAGGCATTTACAAATCGTAGCTTTCTCCGTATTTTGAAGATTGGACGTTTTTGAATCCGTTCTCCGCCAAATAGTTTGTCATAAATTCTTGCGCGTCTTTTTCGCCATGAACCAAGAACAATTTTTTGAGCCGGCTGGTGTCAATCGCTTTTAGCCATTCTGTGGCTTCCTCGTAATCGGCGTGCGCGCTGAAGGCGTTGATTTTTTCAACCTTGGCGCGAACCTGATACATGTCGCCCATAATCTTGACTTCTTTTTCGCCGTCAAAAATGCGCCGGCCCAAAGTGTTTTCAGCCATGTAGCCCACTATCAAAATTGTGTTGCGTTCGTTGTCAATGTTGTTGGCAAGGTGATGCAGAATGCGGCCGGCCTCGCACATGCCGTCGGCGCTGAGAATAATCATTGGGCCGGGCTTTTTGTTCAAGGCTTTTGATTCGTCAACGCTGGTCACCATTTGAAGCGAGTTGAAGCCAAAGGGGTTTTTGTGGTGGACAAGGAAGGCTTGCGAAACCTTTTCGTCGTAACATTCGGGATGGGATTGGAAAATGACCGTCGCGTTTACGGCCATGGGGCTGTCAACGTAAATGGGCACCTGGGGAATTTTTTTCATGTCCACAAGTTTGTGCAATTGATAGATGATTTCCTGCGTGCGCTCAATGGCAAAAGAGGGCATTATGATTTTTCCTTTTTTGTCGATTGTTTCACGAATGATTCTGGTGAGGGCTTTGAGCGCGTAGTCCTTTTGGTCGTGCTTTCGGTTTCCGTAAGTGCTTTCGCATACGATGTAGTCCGGCGGAGGGAATGTTGTTGAAGGATCTCGGACGATGGACTTGTTTTTTCTTCCCAAGTCGCCGGTGAACAAAATTCGGGTTTCGTCGGCCTTTCCTTCGTTGATTGTGAAATACGCGAAGGAGGAGCCTAAAATGTGGCCCGCGTCAAAAAATTCCAAGGAAACGTTTGGCCCGATGAAAATTTTTCTGTTGTAGGAAACCGTCACGAATTGGTTCATGGCCTTTATGCAGTCCTGCTCGTCATATATGGGCTTCCATGTAAAGCGCTCCCCTTTTCGCTTGGCTTGTTCCGCCAAATATTCCGCGTCCCGCGCTTGAATGCGGGCGCTGTCCATTACCACAAGGTTGGCCAAGTCGCGGGTGGCGCTGGTGGCGTAAATGTTTCCGTTGTATCCCTTTTTTGCCAAAAGGGGAATGAGGCCGCAGTGGTCAAAATGCCCGTGGGTCAAAATCACCGCCTCAAGCTTTTGGTGGTCAAAGTCAAAATTGCGGTTCTTTTCGTCAGACTCCCGCCTGTGCCCCTGAAAGGCTCCGCAGTCAATCATGTAAGCGCGACCGTCAACTTCGAGAATATGTTTGGAGCCTGTGACTTCCTCTGCGGCTCCCATCGAATAAAGTTTAATGCCCATATCCTACGATTATACACCAATTTTGCTAGGAATGCAAATTCAATTTTGGCCATGGCGGGCCGGAAGCGCTAATGGCTGAAATCGGCCGCTTTTAAGAGGCTAGAGGTTTCTTTGATGGAATAAATTTGACTTTCGGGAAAATCTGCCACATTATCTGTCCAGAGCTCGCACTGGCTGATTACGGTTTTTAATGCGTCTTACTTACCTTCCGGCGGATAGCGGTATTTTTTGAGAAGGCGTTTTACCAGCATTCGCATTTTTGCGCGAACTGATTCTTTTTTCTGCCAGTCAATCGTTTTGTTTTTGCGGAGGGTTTCGGTAAGCTCCTTTGTAAGGGCAACAAGGTCTTCGTTGGTGTAAAAATCGCGTACGGCTTCTGGTTTTGAAAGGGCGTCGTAAAAGGCCAACTCCTCGTCTGTAAGGCCAAGCTTGTTTCCTTCTTGACTTGCGTCAAGCATTTCTTTTGCAAGCTTTAATAGTTCTTGAATCACTTCTTCGTTGGTCAACATTCCGTTTAGGTAGCGGTTCAAAGTCTGCTGAATGAGGGAGCTGAAGGCTTCGGATTTTACAAGGTTTGTGCGCTTGTAAACTTTTACCTGTTCAGCAATCAGTTTTTTTAGCATTTCTACAGCGAGATTCTTTTCTTTCATCTTTGAGATGTTTTCAAGGAAGGTCGGATCAAAGAGGTTCACTTTTTCGCCGACATCAGAGAAGAGATTTATTACGCCATCTGATTTAACTGACTGTTTGAGAAGTTCGTTTATGCGGTCGTTGATTTCTTTGAGGGAGAATTTCTTGCCAGATGGATTATACAAAAGACGCATTA
>CALDIB010000090.1 GCA_937902125.1 uncultured Treponema sp. | reverse complement strand
AAGTGTTATTAATTATTATCCAAATCAGAACTTCGGTCAAGTGATTTAGAATAAAATTTATCAAGAAACTTTAAAAATATTCCTGAAGTTTCTGCAATTCCGTCAGAATCCGGAGAAAGCTGAACGACAGACGCTCCGGGAATATCATGCATGTAAGTATACTGTTTTTTTGCATATTTACGGCTGTTACGCTTTATTTCATGGCGAATTTTTTCAAGCCCTTCCGGAGTGTTAAAATCATTTGAAAACCATTCCCTGTAACCGATTGCCTGCATTCCCGGCATGGAAGCCGTACAGCCGCCGGAAATAAGGGAACGCACTTCCCCTTCCAGCCCCTGCTCAAACATTAAATCAACGCGCCTGTTAATACGTTCATAAAGCTCGTCACGGTCACGCTCTAAAATAATTGTACAGAATTCATATTCTTTTCTTGGAACAGAATTAAGTTCAAAAAAACTTTTAGGCTTTCCGGCCGTATAGTAAATCTCCAGTGCACGGCAAATTCTGTAAGAATCGTTTACGTTGATTTTTTCTGCGCTTACAGGATCTATGCTGCTCAATTCCCTGTAAAGGGCCTCGTTTCCTTCTGCTTCAAGACGATTTTTTATCTTTTCACGGACAAGAGGATCTGATTCCGGTGTAACAGGAAGCCCCATTATAAAACTACGTATGTAAAATCCCGTTCCGCCCGCAACAAGAGGAATTTTTCCCCTTGAATAGATATCCCTGCATGCGCGGTCAGCTTCACAGACAAAATCAGCTACCGTAAACTGCTGATCCGGATTCCTTATATCTACTAGATGATGAGTCAGTTCAGATTTTTCCTGCTCCGACGGTTTTGCAGTTCCAATATCCAGATTTCTGTAAACCTGCATGGAATCGGCACTGATAAGTTCTGCACGGTCTTTAAAAAAAGAATGACTGCTTTTACCAAAAAGATTTAAGGCTAAAGCAGTCTTTCCTGATGCAGTTGGAGCAAACAGAATTATAACAGGTACCGGCACTATTATTTATTGCCGTCGTCAATTCTGTAACTTACTTTTTTACAGAACAACTGGCGTGCTCCCAAAGACACAGCCTTTCCAGCGTTTTTTTCCAGTTCCTGATCATTAATTTTTGACATCTGATATGCACGACGACTGGCAGCTACAGTAATCTGATAGATATTATCTGTAAAACCAATCAACTGTTCCAAAGGAAAAATGGATTCCATAATTACCACCCGAAATATTGAATATTATCCGTCCAAAAAGAACTGCACGGCAGATTTTTCCACCGCTTGTATTTTTCAATTATATTAAATTTATGTAATTCAGTCAAATAGAAGTTTTATTCATTCAGTTTGTCTGTTCTGCTCTCGGTTTTCGTAAAGTTAAAGGATTCCGGCAGCTGTCTTAAGCGTAACAAGTTTTGCTCCACATGCAGATTCAAGAAGAAAATAAAGCAGGGACTTTACCTGTCCGCAAGCCTCAGCTGTCAGCATGACATTAACTGCTTCCTGAGGCGAAAGCACAGAAATTCCCTGTAAAAATGCAAAGGCTGCAGTTGAAAGATAAAAAGTTCCACCCTTACCCGAACATTCCCTGCACGAAAAACCGTTATCTACAGCACTGTAATATCCTTCAGAAAGTTTTTTGCCGCAGTGGGCGCAGTACCCCGCGTCCGGCTGAACGCCCATAAGTTCCAGAAAGCGCCACAGAAAACGCATGAAGCCAGAAAATGCATCTTCATGATTTTCACACGCATCAAGCCCGGCTATAAAACCGTTTACAAGCGCCCAGCAGCGCTCGCTGTTTCCGGCACAATGAGTTTTCATGCAAAGTTCAGCCGCAAGGGACGCCGCACAGGATTTAAAGATGTTTTCTCTGAACGTAAGGTGATAGTTTTTTACGTCAAAATCTGAAATTTTATAATTGTTTTTAGAAAAACTAAGGCGGCCTCAGAAATGACTGAGCCGCCGTTCAAGGACATCCATTCTTTTTTGCCAAGGCTTCCCATTCTTTGGGAGGAGCCGGCCGCCAACAAGGCCAGCGCCGCGACCCGCCTTGGCTCCTTTTTAGTTGTCGAAGTCGTCGTCCTCGTCGTCAAAATCCTCTTCCTCGGCGCGGGCCTCCAACGACTCCTCTTCGTCCTCGTCATCTTCATCATCGTCGTCGTCGTCGCGGCCCTTAGAGTCGTTGTCGTCCATGTTGAAAACATCGTCGTCGTCGTCGTCCTGAATGATTTGGCGCTTAATTTTTGGAGCGGCTCCCGGCGGCTCAAGCTTTGCGTGAACCATTCCCTCGACGTCCTTTTCTTCTTTGCCAAGAGCGATTGAGATTTCGTCAATCAAAAGCTTTCTGGCGCTGTCATAAAGCTTGCGCTCCTGAATGGGAAGCTCCTTGATTTTGCTTCGGTTGTAAAGGCAGCGGACAATCTTAGCGATGTCGGCTATTGTTCCTTTTTTTAGAAGCTCCAAGTTCATTTGGTAGCGCAATTTCCAGTCGGAAGTTATGGGCTCAAAGTCTTCGCTAAGAAGGTTCAAGGCCTTTTTTGCTTCCTTGGCCTCCACAATCGGGCGTATTCCCAAATCCTTCGCGTGGTTCACCGGAACCATGACAACCATGTCAGAAACTTCAAGATAAATTTTATAGTAGAGGGCTTTTTCGCCGTTGAATTCTTTTTCAAAAATGTCCGTGATTACGCCAACGCCTTGGCTTGGATAAACGATTTGCTGTTTGACCTTATATTCAGTCTTTTTTCTTGTCGCCATACTTTGCCATTATAGCATATTTTGGGGAAATTTGCAAGCGCAAGCTTTTTTCTTTTTTTTTGTTGACCTTTTGGCAAAAATTCGCTATTCCTTTACTGGATAATTTAAAAATTTAGGCATATCTTTCATTCGTTGGAGAGCCGCAAAGAACGGCGTGTTTATCAGCATATATTTTTTAGGAGAGTTTTCAAGTGAAATCGGAAAAAATCATCAGGTTCTTCCTGTTTTTTTCTCTGGTTTTCGCCTGCGTTTTGGCGTTTTCTTGCGCAAATGCCGCTTCTTAGCCGTCAAATGAGCAAAATTCAAAGTCGGCGGGCGATTCTGTTGAAATTGAATGGTAAGGCCTTATTGGCGAATACGAGGCGACCTGTTATGGAAAGCCTGCGGACGCGGAAAGCCTTTCGGACAGCGATCCAACCAATTATTCCCTTTCGTATCAGTGGCGGCAGTCTGACAGCGGCGAAAGCGGAACTTGGACAGACGTTTCAAACAACGACAATTCAAATCCATTTTTTTACAACCCCTTGCCGGGCGACATCGGAAAATGCGTTAGTTGTTACGATTGAATGGAAGCATGAGGGCAAAGAACAAGAGCCCCTTTATTCCAACGCGCTGAAAGTCCAAAACCGTCTTGACCTAGGGCGTCTTTCAGAAAAGCATGGAAAACTATCTGTAGGCAGTTGTGTTACACCGAATTCTACCATAGGTTATACGGGCAATACAGGGCATTGCTGGGGGCAGGGGTATGATATGCAAGGTGAAATAAATAAAGATAAACGCTTGTTAGGTTATGGAGCTCATTTACATTTGCATGTTTATTTAAGTCCAAAAGATGTTGCTGATTTTTTGGATTTGATTATTACAGGCGAAGGTGAAAATCAAATAATTTATGCCACAAAAAAAAAGGATACATTTGTAGTTAATCCCTTTGCGCGGAGGTTGCTTTTTTGGCGGAATTGCTTTACAATTTAATTATGGAACGAACGCTCGCGGCGCTTTTTGCGCTTTGCTATTTGGCTTTTTTTTCATGCGAAAAATTTGGAAGCAAAAAAATGAATGACGCTCCAGCCGTCCATCCTCAAAGCGGCGTTTACTACAGTCTTTTTACTCGTTCCTTTGCCGACTCTGACGGCGATGGAATCGGCGATTTTAACGGAATAATTTCAAAGCTTGACTATTTGCAAGGCTTGGGAATAAGCGGACTTTGGCTTTTGCCTGTTTTTCCGTCCCATTCCTATCACGGCTACGATGTTGACGACTACTATCAATGCAATCCCGAATACGGAAGCCTTGACGACTTTGAGCGCCTGTGCAAGGAATGCGCGCTCAGGGGAATTTCCGTTATTTTGGATATGCCTCTGAACCATTCCTCAGTTCACAACAAATGGTTTGTCCAGTCCATTGATCCCAAAAGCCCAAAACATTCTTGGTACCGCTGGGCTTCCGCCGACGACCAAAAGATAAATTTTGGAGCGAAGGCATGGGACCACAATGTTTGGAACAATCTGGGCGGCTCTTATTACAGCGGCCTATACTTTCACGGAATGCCGGACTTTAACCACGACAATCCTGAGGTTCGCGAAGAGTTTAAAAAGGTTTTGAGTTTTTGGCTTGATAGGGGAGCGAGCGGATTTAGGTTTGACGCCGCCAACCATTTGTATGACGCGGTAAAACTTCCTAACGACATAAACGACGGGCAAGAGCGGGCGGTTCAATTTTGGAAGGAAATGACATCCTATGTTCTTGGCGTAAAGCCTGACGCTTATATGGTTGGCGAGGTTTGGGACACGGCCGGCGTCCGAGCCGACTACATGCGGGGGCTTCCGTCTACATTTCATTTTGATTTGGGAACAAAAATAATCTCCGCGGTCAAGAACAAGGATTCATATAACAACGCTCTGGCAAAAAGTTTGGAAAACGACTACGCTTTGGCCGCGCAAAAAAATCCCTCTTTTATTGACGCGCCTTTTTTGACAAACCACGACCAAAACAGGTTTGCCTTGCAGTTTAAGAACAATCCTGACTGCGTAAAACTCGCGGCTTCGATGTATTTGTTTTTGCCGGGAGTTCCTTTTGTTTATTACGGCGAGGAGTTGGGAATGAACGGCGCCAAGCCCGACGAGCAAATACGGACTCCGTTTATTTGGTCCAAATCCGGCGACCGCTTTCAAACAAAATGGATTGACTCAAAATACAACGCAAAGACAATTCCAGCCGACAAGCAGCTTGCCGACAAAGACTCAATTTTAAACTTTTACAAAAAGGCCGTCGCCTTTAGAAGTCAAAACGCGACTCTTTTTGAAGGCTCTTTTTTGGCGCAAGACTCCAAGAATTCCGCGTTAGCTTTTTGGTTTTTTGATGGCGGCCAAAAGTCCAAGCTTTGGTGCTGCTTTAACCTTTCTGACCAGGAGCTGGCGCTTTCCAGGCCGCAAGGCTCCGAGAATTGCAGGATTTTGTTCAGCCAAAAAAACGGCGCCTCGCTGTCAAAAGATGTTGTAAAAATTCCCGCAAAAAGCTGCGTACTTTTTGGCTGCTTGGACAAAAAAAATCTTTGAAAAAAATTTGACTTTTGAGCCAAAATTTCGTATCTTTAAATGTAAGGAGCATCAAAAATGAAAGTTAAACCTTTAGCTGACCGTGTGTTGTTAAAAGCTGAAAAAGCAGAAAGCAAGACCGCTTCAGGAATCATTATTCCCGACGCGGCTCAGGAAAAAACTCAAACCGCCGTTGTTGAGGCTGTTGGTCCCGGAACTGAAAAAGACCCGATTACCGTAAAAAAAGGCGACCGCGTGATGTATGACAAATATTCTGGAACTCAAGTTAAGATTGACGGCGACGAATATCTTATCTGCAAAATGAGCGACATCATCGCCGTTTTGGAAAAATAGTTATCGCGGCGCGAAAAGGAACAGGTCAAGGCTTTGAGCGAAACGAGTTTTGACCGTTCCTATTCCTTGAATTTTCCTAACAAAAGCCGCGCGTTGCCGTTAGTTGGATTTAAATACAAGCTGTATTCCAGCGCTTTTACGGCGGCCGCGGCGTCTTTTTTTGCCTCGTAAACGCAGGCCAATCTATACATTATTTCAGAGCGCAAAAAATTGTCCGTAGCGCGGCTTCCAGCCCGGCCATACAATTCCAAGGCCTTGTCTTTTTTTCCGGTGCTGGAATAAATCATGGCCAAGTTGACCGCGCTTTCAGTCGCGGCCGCCGGGCTGATTTCGCCTCCTTCGCCAGCGGCCGAATATCCGCTTTCGTAAACCGCGCGCTCGTAAAGCCGTTTTGTCAAATCGGTGTTTTTTTCTTTTGCCGCAAAATAGGCCGCAAACTCAATTTCCCAAATTTCCATTTTGGGCAGGCAAAGAACTAAGTCCTCCTCAAACTCCCGTTCTTTTCCAATGGAGTGGCGGGCGATTAAATATTTTTTAAACAAATCCTTTGCCTCGTCGTAATGGTCAAGCCTTAAAAGGGTGTGGACGGCGTAGCGAGCGATTTGCGCGGGATACAAGTCGGCCGAAATCGCGTTTCTTTCAAGCACTCTATACATTCTTCCCAGCCGGCTTCTTTCGTCGCTTGAACCGTCAATCTTGTCTTCCAATTCCAAGGCGGCCACATATAAGGCGTCGTCATGGGTTCTTGCTATTGATTCCTTCATCCGCAAAAGGGCGTCGCTGACCGAAGGCCTTGGCAGGCTGTCAAAGCGCTTCATGTCGGTTGAAACCACGCCGGCGTCTCTAAGGGATTTTGTAAGCGGGTCGTCCATCACGCGGCGGGAACTGTTGTAGGCAAAGTTTCCGTAAGCGATGAGGGCTGGAGCGTAGTCCGGCCATTTTTGAGTTACGAATGTCAAGGTTTTGTATGCCGCGTTCTCGTCGTTTCTTTGCAAGGCGTAAAGGGCGCTGTTCAAATACATGGTTCCAAGCAGAGAGTCAGAGCCGCCTTCCATGGCGATGCTGGCAATCAATTGGCTTCTGACCCGTTCGGCCTCTTTGTCTTCGCCCATGTTCACATAGCAATCTGACAAAAGCGAGACTATTTCTATTGGAGCTATTTTTTTTGTTTCCGCAGTTCCGTCGGCAAATCGGTCTTCCTTTTTTTCAATGTAATTTTGGGCTTCAAGCAATTCTTCCGCGGCCTCGCCAAATTTTTTGTTGTCGTAAAAAACAAGCGACCAAAAATAAGCGTCGCTTGAACTTTTTATTTGGCTTGGAACCATTTCCAAAGCGTCGCCGTATTCGCCGTCTTTTAGCGAGCAAAGAGCCGCGTTTCTAAGCCAAGCGTTGTCTCCGCTTGAGTTGTAAGCGTCAATATAAAGGGAGCGCATTTCGTCCGTTAAAAAAAAGTCCTGGCCTTGCGGAGCTTGGGCGTCTTTGTTTTGCCCGTCTTTTAATAGGCTTAAAAAGCGCAATTCCGAGCGCAGCCCTCCGTAATTTGTTCCCTTCAGCGCGTTTGAGCGCTTTAGGGCTTCGTCAAAGCGGCCTTGGTTTTTTAGGAAGTGAACGTAAACGGCGTTCAATTCCAAATTGTTCGGGTTTTTCTTAAGATTTTTTTTAAGGACGTTTTCGGCGGATTTTTTTTTGTCCAACGCCAAATAGCGCTTGTAAACTCCAATCGCTTCCATAGGCGAAATTATTTTTTTTTCGCAGGAAGAAAGAATTTTAAGCGCGTCGTTGGGATAGCCCTGCTCTATGTAGCGGTCGGCTTCGTCAAGCGCGTAAGTCATCGACACGGATTTTGCCTTTGACGAGCATGAAAGTAAGAATCCGCAAAGCGCGAGGGCCGCTCCGGCGAGCAGATTTTTTTTCATTGGCGAAGCTCTTTGGCAATGCGGTCAAGCATTCCGTTTATAAAGGCCGCTTGGTCGTCTATGCCAAAAGACTTTGCGATTTCAACAGCCTCATTTATTATGATGGCGCTTTCCAAATCTTTTTGGTAGATGAGGGAATAGGCGCTTGCCCGCAAGATTGCGAGCGTCACCTTGTTCAATCGTGAAAATTCCCAAGAAGGAGAAAGCCTTTTTTTTATTTCCGAATCGATTTGTTCCAGATTTTCAAGCGCGCCGCTGAGCATAAGGCGGGCAAAGGCCAAGTCGTCTCCGTCCTTTTTGTTTTCAATCCAATTGAAACTAGTGACGTCGGCGGCTTCTTTGTCCTCGCTCATGTCCCAAGAATAAAGTCCTTGAATCGCGGCAACGCGGGAGTCGTGTCTGTTCATTCAATTACCAAGAAAGAAGCTTTAGCAAGTCGTCGCCTGTCTTTTTGCGGGTGACGTTGTCGGCGGTGTTGAGCGACTTGATTATTTCTTGGCGCTTTTGCTCCAAAAATTGCATCTGCTTGGACTGAGTGACCAAAGCGCGGATTGTTTCGTAAACAGTCTGGGTTGACTCAGGGCGAATGACATCGCTGATTTCCAAGGCCTTAAAGGGATACTTTTCAAGAAGCTGGTAGAACTGCCAAACTTCGCCCGCGTCCATAATTTCTGAGGGCTTGTTCAAGTCCTCTTCAAAAATCTTAAGCAAGCGCTCGTAAGAAACGCCAAGTTGGGCGGCGTGCTGCTGAACTTTCATCAAGAACAAATCGGCGGCTCCGTAACCGGCGGCGTCGGGATTTTGTCCTTCGCGGCGCATTTGGTCGATGGTCTTTTTGCCGGCCTTCAAGTCCTTGAGCAAGCCCTCGATTTTGACGCGGGAGGCCGAAGAGTCGCCTTTTTTGGGAACGGCCACCAAGAACATCTTGAGGCTGTCAGGACGGATGAATTGAGTTTTGTTCAATTCATAGTAGTCTCGGATTTCTTTGTCTGTGGCGGCGATTTTTTGCAATTCCTCTTGATTTTGGGACAAAAGGTAGCGCCTCCAAATAAGGTCGGGGCGGATGATTTGGTTTTTGACCTCTTCAACGCTCATGCCGGTTTCTTCTTTTACAAACTGGGCGAAAGTCATTTTTTTGTTGGCCATGACCAAGTCGTTCAGCTCCTTTTCAGAGTAAACGCGGGGCAACTTTAATTGCTGGGAAATGTTGGCCAAAAATGCCTGGTCGATTTCCGACGCGTTGGCGGTTACATTGGCTTTTTTTGCCGCCTGCATAATGAGTTTTTGGTTTATGATGGTCTCATAGGTTTGCTCGCGCTCTTGCGGAGTCAGCTTTCTGCCGGCCTCTTTTTCCTGCGTGTCAACAATGTCCTTGACTTCTTTTACGGTGACAACTTCTGTGTCAGCGTACTTTACGACGGCAAGCTGCGTAAAAAGCGAAGCCTGCGCTGTCGCGGCAAAGATTCCGGCCAAAGCCACAAATGTTCCAATAGCAAATCTTTTCATACAATATTCCTTATATGTGGGTTAAACCACTTAAGTTTCCATTTGGTTACAAAAAAATGTCGCGCCTTGATTGCAAGCCCGCGGGCGCGTGCGGTTGAATCGCTTTCCAGCGCAAAATTAGCGAAGCGACATGCCGTTCCTACTTGTCCAGCGGAAGCCCTCCGCTGATTACAGCCCTTATTCGGCGCACGCCGGCGCTTGACGACTGTTCTTTTGTAATCTTAAAGTCCCCGATTTGGGCCGTATGCTGAACATGGGGGCCGCCGCAAACTTCCTTGCTGAACCAGTCGGACTTGGGGTCGCGGCCGATTGTGTAAACCTTCACGTCCTCGCCATATTTATTTGTAAAGAGAGCGCGGGCCCCTTCTTCCTTGGCCTTTTCAAGGGGAAGAATTTCCATGGTCACAGGAAGGTCTTCCTTAATTTTTTGGTTTACGATGTCCTCGACTTTCTTGATTTCTTCAGGAGTCATGGGCCGTTCAAAAGTAAAGTCAAAGCGCATCCGCTCGTTGTTGATGTTGCTTCCCTTTTGGGCAACTTGGTCGCCCAAAACGTTGACCAAGGCTTGCTGCAAGAGGTGGGTTGCCGTGTGGTACTTTGTGGTTATTTCAGACTGCTCGGCCAAGCCTCCCTTGGCTTTTCCGGCGTCAAGGCTCTTTGAGGCTTCCTGGTGCTTTTTTTCCGCTTCCTTAAAGCCTTCAATGTCCACCGTAAAGCCATGCTCGGCTCCCAATTCTTGGGTAAGCTCCAAGGGATAGCCAAAGGTGTCGTAAAGGCGGAAGGCCACCTTGCCTGAAATGACCTTCTTGGGGTTTTTCATAAGATTGGGAAGCATTTTTTGGAACTCCGCCTCGCCGTTTTTAAGCGTAAGGCGGAAGCGGTCTTCCTCTGCGGAAAGCTCCTTATAAATCTTTTCCTTGTTCTGCTCAAGCTCAGGGTAGGCGTTCTTGAAGTTTTCCACAACCGCCTCGGCGATTTGGGCCAAGAAAGCCTTTTCGATGCCCAACTTCATTCCGTGGCGGACGGCTCGGCGGATAAGGCGGCGCAAGACATAGCCGGCTCCCAAGTTTGAGGGAGTCACGCCCCGCTGGTCGCCCAAAATGAAGGTCGAGGCGCGGCTGTGGTCGGCGATGATGCGGACGCTCTTGTCCTTTTCGTCGTCGCTTCCGTATTTGTATGAGGAAAGCTCTTCAATTTTTTTGATGATTGGCTCAAAGACTTCCGTCAAGTATACGGATGTTTTGCCTTGCAAAATGCAGTTCGTTCGCTCCAAGCCCATGCCCGTGTCAACATTCTGCTTTGGGAGGGCTTCCAAGGTTTTTTCGTCCTTGCGGTTGAACTGCATGAAAACGTTGTTCCAAATTTCCATCCAGTTGGCGCTGTCAGTTCCCTTGTTTGAGCCTTTTGGGGGAAGGCCTTCGCCGACCCAATAGAAAATCTCTGTGTCAGGGCCGCAAGGTCCTGTGGGGCCGGCCGCCCACCAGTTGTCGCTGGCGGGAAGGTAGGCTATTTTGTCTTCCGGCATGCCGTTTTCTTTCCAGTAGTTGGCCGCGTCCTCGTCGCGGGGAGCGTTTTCGTCTCCGGCAAAGACTGTGACCGAAATCTTTTTGGGGTCAAGGCCCAGCCATTTGGGGCTTGTCAAAAATTCGTAGGAAAAGGCGATGGATTCTTTTTTAAAGTAGTCGCCCAAAGACCAGTTTCCCAGCATTTCAAAGCAAGTAAGGTGGCTGGGGTCGCCAACTTCGTCAATGTCGCCGGTGCGGATGCATTTTTGGTAGTCGGTCAGGCGCGTTCCGGCCGGGTGCTTTTCTCCCAAAAGGTAGGGGACAAGCGGGTGCATTCCCGCCGTTGTAAAAAGAACCGACGGGTCGTTTTCTGGAATCAGGGACTGGCCTGAAATCTCAACATGGTTTTTGCTCTTAAAAAATTCAATATACTTTGAGCGTAATTCGTTAGCGGTCATAGTCTTTCAATTATATTGAATTGAAATGCGCTAGTCAATAAGCCCGTTTGTCCGGGGCGGGCGGGCTTGCAAGAAGGCTCGTTCTGTTATAATATAGAGGAATGCTGAAAAAAAAGATTTGCCTTTTGATTGGAGCGGGAGCGGCGCTTGCATTGGCCGCAGTTTTGATTTGCCTTTGGGCGATAAATTTGCGGACCATAAAGGTTGCCTTTTACCGGCTTGACCAAAGGACTGTGTCCGGAATAAAAGCCCAAATCGACAATATGAGCATGAAGGGAATCCGCTATTACGACTTGAATCCTGACGCGGACCTTCCAAAAAACTTTCAAAAAAAATATTCGATTTTAATCTCCCGCAATTCCATCGCCTTAAAAAAAGGCGCCGCTTCCTTTGTTCCTGTGAACGAAGCGCTTTTTGAGTCCATGCCAACTTCGATTCGCAAGGCTTCCGCAAAAGACGGAGCCCATTACGAGCTTCCTCTTTTGCTCGACCATTTTGAAATATCCTATTATCAGATTTCAAAAAAGCAAATGGGAATGGAAAACCCCAGAAACTACGGAGAGCTTTTGCGTTATTTGGAAAGCGCGAAGGAGCGTGTTGAATTTCCCCTTGTTTGCGCCGGAGCCAACGATCAGGATTTGTTTGGCTTTGTAAGCGTCATGGCGGAGTCCTTTTACGGCGCCGACGAATATCAAAAGGCGCAGGAAGCGTTGGCCCAAGCCTCCAGCTTGAACAAAAGGGATTTGCCCGAATCATTGACAAAAGTTTTGGACGAAATCAAGGCCATGCAGGAAAGAAATTTCATTCATCCAAGGTGGACGAGGGTTTCCAACGGCGATTTGCGCTATTATATGCAAGAACGAAAAATCGGAGCCCTCGCCATGTTTTTGAGCGAGCGCCGCGACTTTGAATACAATTTGATAAGGTATTACGATTCGGATTTTTTTCCCCGCTATGATTTAAGCGCGCCTCACGGAATCGTCGCGCCGCAAATTGTCGCGGTCTTGCTAAAAAACAAAAAGGACTTGTCCCTGATTTTAGGACAGCTTTCAAGTCAAGACGTTCAGACCGAACTTTCAAACGCAAGCCTTTTGGCCCCGGTCGCTTCCCGAGCCGAGTCGTACGACCGTCAGGCGGACGACGTTCGCTTTTGGGCCGCCTCTTCCATGGCCGGGCCTTTGGGTTCGTTGGAAGACGAATGCGAAACAAACGCTGAGCGCAGACGCCTTTTGGCTCAAAAAATCCGCGCCTACTTGGAGTTCAAATGAGAAGATTTTTAGCCGCATTCTTTGTGTTGATAGCCGCGGCGCTGCTTGTGACTTTGCTGACAAAAAAAACGTCGGAGGTGGCCGAAAAGGCGCTTTCCGAAAAAAAAGACCAAGCGCTGGATTCAAGCGCCAAAGGACTTTCTGATTCCGAGAGCGCGCTTGGCGTTGAGGACCAAAGCGTGGTTTCCTTTATGCCCTTGAAGGCTGACGAAACTTTGCTCAGCTCCATGGGAATCGACTTGGACGGCGACAACCTTGACGATGAAATTTTGGTTGTAAAAAAGGCCGGCAATCCTTTTCTTTATTTGATTGTGGGACTTTACAATTCCTCCACGACATTGTATGACAGGGTGAGCGAACTGAGAACGGAAGTGACGCAATTCAAGTCTTTTTCTTACAACGGAATGGATGTCACCGGCGACCACAGGACGGCTTTGGTTTACCAAGGATTTGCCGACGACGGAAGCGCAGTCTTGCAAATGTATTTTTGCTCCAGACGGGGCATGACAAAAATTGGAGACTTTAAAAGCGACGGAACGATTTTCATTCAGCAATACAACAGAACTGAAACTTACGAACTTTCCCAGTCGTCGGGCAGAAGCTTTCCCGTTTGGACTTATTCCAGCGACACAAGGGAAGGCGCCGGCTCGTTAAGCCAAGTCCAAACCGAATACGATTGGGACGCGGATTCCCAGCGCTATGTTCAAGTCAGGCAAGTTTTTGTTGCCGGAAAAAACATCGCCGCCGAGGCGCTGGCGAAAATTCAAGACGGAACGGTTGAAACCTTCGCCAATTATTTGAACGGCCTTTGGTACAAGACGGACAACGAGGGCGACGAAATACGCTACATTTTTTTGGACTACAAAAATTCCGAGGTCATATTTTTGGCAGGAGAGTCTCAGGAAGTTTACAATTGGCAAAACTCCAATTTGTATAGAAACGGAATTTATTTGAGCACCGTGAACGCTTCCATCGAAAACCTCCGCCGCCGCTTTGACATAAGCCTTACGGGACTTGACGAAATGCGGGTTCATGTTTACGACGATGTTAGAATGAGAATCGGCGCCGACGCCTTGTGGAACGGCAACTATAAAAAGATGAAAAGCGCCACCGAGTTTCCTTCAAACGAAATCGACACCACAGACCTTGACGAGTTTAGAAGCCGATTGGAGGAAATCCGCCAATGGTCCGCTCCCGACGGGGCCTTGATAACATTTAAGAACGGATCGTATTCAATTCAAAGCGAGACTGTCAGCGAAAGCGGCGTTTACTTTGTTTCCCAAATGCAATCGGACTTTGTCATTCAATTCAACTCGCAGTCAAGCGAGCGTTACATTGGAAGCGTTTACTTGATTCGTTACGGAACAAAAAGCGTGGAGCCGACCGAAAAGGAAAAGCAAAGGGGAAAAAAAGCGAGCGTTCAAATTGACAAGGACATTTTGCTTTTGCAGCCGGCTGAAATTATGTCAAATACGGCCTACGAGGTTTCGGGCCGCTTGGTAAGTTTGTCCGCCGAAAAGCGAAGCGACTAGGCTTTGCTTTTTGCTTGGGACTTTGAGGCCGCTTTTTTTGCTTTGCTTTGCAAGTCCTTGCAATGCTTTTGGGCTTCAATGATTTCTTGGAATTCTTTTCCTTCCATTGTTTCTATTTCCAAAAGCCGCTTTGCGATGCAGTCAAGCAAATCCTTGTGGCTTTTCAAGACTTTCAGCGCGTGGTTGTATCGCTCGTTCACAACGCGCGCGATTTCCTCGTCGATGAAATTTTGCGTTTGCTCGCTGAACTCCCGCACTATGGAAGGCTCGCCGCCTCGGTTTCCAAGCACCCCCTTTCCAAGAGTCATGTTTTTAAATTTGCCGCTCATGCCGTAGTCAACAATCATTCTCTTTACGATGTCTGTGGCGCGGGCGATGTCGTTTGAGGCGCCGGTTGAAATTTCTCCCAGCATGACTTCTTCCGCGGCGCGGCCTCCCAAAAGGGTGTCAACTTCGTTGATCATGTCGCGGTAAGTCTGAAAGTTCACTTCCTCGTGCTCGCGATACTGGGTGTATCCTCCGACTCCGTGGGAGCGGGGAACAATTGTTATTTTGTTTACCTGAGGATAGTCGGGGGTGAAGGCTCCCATAAGAGCGTGTCCTGTTTCGTGGAACGCGACCAAGCGCCTTTCCTTTTCGTTCTTTTGGTAATTTTTCTTTTTAAGGCCTATGCTCACTTTGTCAATCGCGTCGTTAAAGTCCGCCATGGAAACTTTTTTACGACCGCTTCGGACCGCAAGAAGCGCCGCCTCGTTGACTACATTGGCAAGGTCCGCTCCGGCAAATCCAATTGTTCCGTGCGCGAGGGAGCTAAAGTCAACGTCGTCCGAAAGCTTGACATTTTTTGCGTGAATTTTAAGGATTTCTTCGCGGCCTTTTACGTCAGGGCGCTCCACAGGAACCTGGCGGTCAAAGCGGCCGGGTCGAAGAAGCGCCGGGTCAAGAATGTCCGCGCGGTTTGTGGCGCCCAAAACAATCAAGCCCTTTTCGTTGTCAAAGCCGTCCATTTCAACAAGCAGTTGGTTTAAGGTTTGCTCCCGCTCGTCGTTTCCGCCAAGATTGTTTACGCGGCTTTTTCCGATGGCGTCAAGCTCGTCGATGAAAATGATGCAGGGAGCCTTTTCCCGCGCGGTCTTGAACAAGTCGCGGACGCGGCTGGCTCCAACGCCGACAAACATTTCAACAAAGTCGGAACCTGAAATTCTAAAGAAGGGAACGCCGGCCTCTCCAGCCACGGCGCGGGCCAGCAAGGTTTTTCCTGTTCCAGGCGGGCCTACAAGCAAAACGCCTTTTGGAATTTTTCCGCCGATGTCGGTGTATTTTTTGGGAGACTTAAGAAAGTCAACAACTTCCACCAACTCTTCTTTTGCTTCGTCAACTCCGGCAACGTCGGAAAAACGGGTCTTGACTTTGCCTTCGTCAACGGCCTTGTTGCGGCCTCCGCCGGAACCAAAAAGGCTTCCCATGCCGCCGCCTATGCCGCCCATTTTTTTTAGGACAAAGACATAGATAATTGCAAAGAGCGCGAAGGGAATTATCATTTGGAGCAAGACTGAAACAAGGTAGTTGTTTTGCTGGCGGATGATTTTGTATTTGACATTTTTTTCGTTAAGAAGCTTTACAAAGTCGTCGAACAAAATTCCAACAGTTTTATAGTCGGGGGTTCTTCCGTTTTGCATGAAGAAGGGCAGGGGCGGCTTGTCAGCCTCTTTTCGCTCGCTTTGAATTGAAGTGTATCCGTAAAAGTAGCTGTCGCTCAACTCCACTTCTTTGATGCTTCCGTCTTGAACAAGCTTGCGGAATTCCGAAAAGTCAATGGTTTTTTCATTGGCGGTTGATGAAAAAATGTTTATAAAGCCCAAAACCAAAACGGCCGTGACGATTATCAGCCAAAATGGAAATCGGGGCCTTCCTCCCGAAGAGTCTTTTTTTTCGTCGTCATCAGCCGAGAGCTTGAAAAAATCAAACTGGTCTTCTTCTTTTTTATTTTTTTTCTTGTCTTCGTTTTGTTCGCTCATATCTTTATAATATAGCAAAAATAAGCGAAAATGAATAGGGGGAAGTCCGCCGCTTTTTTGCCATAAGTCGCTCTTTGTTTGGAGCGGGCGTTTTTTTGCTTTACACTTGCGGGAATTTTTACTATATTATGAGTATCTCTAAAAATTCGCCTTCAGCGATTTTTTAGAGAACCCGACGAGTTTTAACTCTTGAAAATAACAAGAGTTAAAACATCGCATTTTCAGAGTTACCTCTAAAAAGCTGAACTTTTTAGAGGTTCCCTTATGATTATTGGAGAAAACGATGATTTTTAACGATGATGAAGACGAAAAGAAAAAGGCCGCTCCAAAGCCGGACGCCTTGGCCGAAAAATTCTTGAAAACCCGGCAAATTTTGCTTTCAGGCGAAATCAACAAAGATTTGGCCCAAGCCGTGAACAAGCAGCTTTTGCTTTTGGAAGCCGACGGCTCAAAGCCCATATACATTTACATCGACTCCCCGGGAGGCGACGTGAGCGCGGGCTTTGCCATTTTTGACATGATTCGCTTTGTGGACGCGCCTGTGATTTTGATAGGAAACGGCTTGATTGCCTCCGCCGCCGCGCTCATACTTTTGGCCGTTCCAAAAGAGCGGCGCTTTGCCTTGCCCCACAGCTCTTACTTGATTCACCAGCCCCTTGCCGAAATGCGGGGAGTGGCCACGGACTTGCAGATTCAAGCCGAAGAAATGGCCAAGACCAGGGCCTTGCTGAACAAAATCATCGCCGAGCAAACCGGCAAGGACGAAAAGCAAGTCAAGAAGGACACCGAGCGGGACCATTGGCTTTCCGCGGAGGAGGCCTTGGAATACGGCTTGGTCAGCAAAATAATTTCTTCCCGCAAAGAACTTGCAGGAAGAAAAATTAAATAGTATAATCTTAAAATATGGTTTTTGAACTGACCGACGCTTTGGGCGAATCCATTTCAAAGGCTCTTGAAAATCAAGACAAGCGCTTTTTGGTTGACGCCCAAAATTCCGTCCTTGTGGAAGAAGGGGGCGGCGTTTGTCCGGACGAAGGCCGTTACTACGAACTGCCGCCTTGGGATTCCGCCGACGGCTTTTCGTTGATGGAAGAATTTGTCAACGGCTTGCATTCTCCTTTGGCTTACACAGACTTGCAGGAGGCCTTGCATTCCGGAAAGGGGGTTTTTAGAGGATTTAAAGATGTTTTAAAGCGCTATCCGTTGATTGAGCGCAGGTGGCATTTTTTTAAAAGCCGCGCCCTTTTGAATTATGTCAACGGTTGGTACAATTCGCTCAGAGAGTCATGGGGCTTGGAAAAATTGGATTCCGAACCGGAAGAAACAGAAAATTTGCTTCTTGACGACTTTACTTTTTGCGAATACGATTTTAGCAAGGACAGGCAGAGCGCGCAGGAACTTTTGAAACAGGCCGTCCAAGAAATTGGATCTGACTTTTCGGACGACGTTTCCCAAGCGATTGGCGACTTGTGGCTGGGACAGTTTGAATACAACGCCCAAGCGCAAAAAGGCTTTGTGTGCAAGACCTTTGGCGAAGAAACCGCAGGCTGCGTTCTTTGGTCGCCTTGTCCTAAAGATTCAAGCTCGACAGTTTTGATTTCGGGCTTGTTTGTTGAAAAAAAATGCCGGGGCTTAGGCATAGCGAGGGAGCTTTTTGAAAAAGCCCTTGATTCATTAAAGGCTTCCGGCGCGCAATGGGTTATAATTGCGAACACTTTTATTCCGGACTTGATGCAGGGAATGCTGAACCGTTCAGGTTTTAAGAAAATCGGTTCAACCTGGATCGCGGATTTGTTAGGAGTTTAAAATGCGTTACAATAACAGAAAAGACACAGAGATTGATTACGAGCGAATCGCCGACTTTTTGAAGGCTTCCGTTCAGCAGGTAAAGACACAAGAAGACGTTGACGTTTTGATTCAACTTAAAAAGGTTTTTAAGAAGAACGTTCCCTTCACTTTGCGGGGCTACCTTTCGGCCTATTTGCTTAAAGTGGCCACTGGCAACGCCCGCCGCCCCTTTGTTCCCAGAAACAACGGCGAAAATTTTTCAAAGGAAAATTTCCATTCCCGCCGCGACGAAAGCCGCAGGGATTTTAAGGCCGACTCGTCCGACGGCGAAGCCCGCCGCGAGCCCCATCCCCGCGTTGAAATTGACCCGTCCTTGGCCACTACAATCTTTGTGGGAATCGGCCGCAACCGCCGAGTGTTCCCCCGTGACTTGGTGGGCCTTTTAATCAGCGTGGCCGGCCTTGACCGCGAGCGCATCGGCGACATTCGCGTTTTGGCCAACTATTCTTTTGTCCAGCTTTTTACAGAAGACGCGGACAAGGCCATCAACGCCCTTAACGGCTACGACTATCGCGGCCGAAAGCTTTCCGTAAGCTATTCCCGCCAAAAGGAGGACGAAGCCGAGGCTTCGTCCATTTCTGGCGGACAGGAAATTTCAGAAGAGGAGCGGGAGGACGCGGCCGCTTACGCCGCCGCCGAAAAAGCCTCTGAAAACCAGGGCTTTGGCGCTCCCCTTGTATAAGGACTCAGGCTGAATAAATGGACATTCATCGAGCCAGAACTGGCCCATTAGACGTAAACTCATTTATTTTGCCCTTGGCGGGGCGAGCCGTTTTGTTGGTGGACCCCGCCGCCTGCGAATTTTCAGGCGACGAAAAGGCCTTGCTTGAGGCGCTTGACGACCATGACTGCGTGCCTGTGGGCGTTCTTTTGACCCACGGACATTTTGACCATGTTTGCGGCCTCAAGGCTTTGAGGGCCGCCTTTCCCAAAATTCCCATAGCCATTCATCAAGCCGACCAAAATTATTTGGGTCCCGGCTCCCAAAACGTTCACAGAAAAAGCCTTGAGGCCATGTCCTTGGACCAAGAGGAAGGGCTTTTAAAGGAGCTTTTGGATTTGCCCAAGGCCGATTTTTTGTTCAAGGACGGAGACCTTTTGGACGGCGTTTTTAAGACCGAAGACATAATTTCGGCCTTTACCGGCGACGAGGTTCCAGACCTTGAGGCCGTGGCCAACGCCTTGAGCCACTGGCGGGTCATTCACACCCCCGGCCATACGGAAGGCTCCTCTTGCTTTTACAACGAAAGCGAAAAGGCCTTGATTTCCGGCGACACAATTTTTTTCCAATCTTATGGCCGCACGGATTTGCCCGGCGGAAGCGAGGCCCAAATGCAGGAAAGCCTTTCAAAGATTTTTGAAAGCCTTCCCTCCGACATTTTGGTTTACCCTGGCCACGGCGCGGACGGCTTTGAGCTTTTGGCCAATTTGTAAAAATCTCTAAAAAGCCAGGGCCAAAGGCTTCTTCTGGAAAATGAACGCCCCCCTCCCTTGTGGCGCTCTGTGTCAGGATTCGTTCATTTTTTTTGCGACTTTTGTTCAACTTTTCAGAAAAATCAAAAAAAAATCAAAAAAAATGGGCAAAATTTGTTCAAAATACGCTAAAAATATAATAATAGTATGAAAAACGCCAAATTTTTTAAAAAAAAATTTTGACAAGGCGGGAATACTATTGTATCATTCTAAACATGCCGCCGGTCAACGTGACTTTCCGACGGTAAATTTCCAAAAAGTTTTTTCATAGGAGGATATATGAAAAAGACTGTAATCGCGGCCCTTTCCGCCGCTTTGTTGGCTTTCTCTTTTGCCGGCTGCTCTAAAGGCGGCGCTTCGGGCAAAAAAGAGATTCGCGTTTTCAACATCAAGGTTGAAATCGACTCGCAGCTTAAGGACTTCGCCAAGGCTTACGAAGCCAAGACCGGCGTTCATGTTGAAATTGAATCTTCCGGCGGCGGCGCCGACAATCAGGGAATTTTGAAGGGCTACAAGGCCTCTGACAATATGCCCGACATTTTTGTTTTTGAAGGCCCGGGCCACTTTGCCGTTTGGCAGAACGATATGGAAGTTCTTGACGGCGAGGATTGGTCAAAGGACACAGCCGCCGCTTACACTGACGGCGGACACATTTACGGATTCCCCTATGCGGTCGAAGGCTACGGCTTGGCTTACAACGCCGATCTTTTGGCCAAGGCCGGAGTCGATCCCGCGAGCCTCACTTCTTATGAAGGATACAAGGCCGCTTTTGAAAAAATCAATTCTCAAAAAGACGCGCTTGGAATTGACTCTGTAGTTTCTTTGACGGCTGGAGTCGCGGCCGGAATGACTTGGGTTACAGGAACCCACAACTTTGGCGTTTACCTTTCCGCCGGACTTTCCAACGGAGACCAGCATATTGTGAACGACGCCTTGAACGGAAAAGTTGACGCCGCCCGCTTGGCGGACTTTGCCGACTATGTAAAGCTTTTGATGGACTATTCCGACCAGAACATTCTTCTTACAGGAAACTACGACCAGCAGCTTCAGGCTTTTACAGACCAAAAGGCCGTTTTCTTGCATCAGGGCAACTGGGTTGACCCCTCAATCACGGCGGCCAACGCCAGCTTTAAAATGGCTTTCGCGCCCCACGCCTTCCTCAAAGGAAAGACTGTTGACGGAATCCAGGTTGGAGCGCCTTCTTGGTGGGCCGTTTACAAGCATGGAAACGTCGCCGAAGCCAAAAAATTCTTGAGCGCCTTTGCCTTGAGCGACGAAGGACGCGACGCCCGCATCAACAAGATGAGCTGCATCTCTCCCTATTCTTCAGACACTCTTAAGCCCTCAACTCCGCTTTCAGCTTCTGTCGCCGACTATGTAAGCCGCGGAAAGACATATCCTTGGGAGCAGTTCAAGATGCCCGACGGATTCTGCCAGGACACTCTTGGCCCGATTTACGAATTGTTGGCCCAGAAAAAGATTACGACCAAGCAGTTTGCCCAGATGGTTACGGACGCTGTCGCGACCGTTCCTTCAAAGCGCTAAAGGGAACTTTGAAAATAATTCCCGCGAGCCAAAAAGCCCGCGGCGGCGAAGACGGGCTGGCCGACCAAAAGCCGCGCCAGCCTTTTTTTTCAAATCAGTTGTTCGGGCCTTTCGCCCGGTAAGGAGACATTCATGGACAACAAAAAGAAATTGGTGTCTTTTATCAGTTGGGCGGTTGGCGCGGCGGTGACCGTTTTCGCGCTTGTTTTGTGCGTGACGGCGCTGCCTTATCGCCCGAGAGACATTTCAGGCATTTTGTATTTTCGCGGCCTTTTTCTTTCCGCGGGACTTTTGCTCATCGCCTTTGCCTTTTACTTTTATCCCACGCTCAAGCATAGGAGCGTCATAAACGTTTTGTTTTTGCTTCCGATTTTAATTCCATTTGTGATGACGATAGTCATCCCCTTTGTGATGGGCGTTTTTTATTCCTTTACGGATTGGGACGGAAGCTATGTCAAGAAATTTGTGGGCCTTAAAAACTACATGGATTTTTTTAAAGCGCCTGATTATATAAACTCAATTGTGATGACGTTCTTGTTCGCCTTTATAAACGTCATTGTGGTGAATGTGGTCGCCTTTGCCTTAAGCCTTTTGGTGACGCAAAAAATCAAAGGGCGGAACCTTTATCGCGCCGGCTACTTCATTCCAAACTTAATCGGCGGAATTGTTTTGGGCTATGTTTGGCAGTTCATCTTCAACTACTTGTTCACTTCAATCGCGGCCACGGCGGGTTTTGCAGAAAGCCAATCCCTGCTTACCAGCAACGCCGGCGCCATGGCGGCCTTGATTATAGTAAGCGGCTGGCAATACGCCGGATACATTATGATGATTTACGTCACCGCCTTGCAGGGAATTCCCACCAGCGTAATCGAAGCCTCTGTCATTGACGGCGCCACGGGCTGGAAGCGAATGCTCAAGATTATCATTCCGATGATTGCCCACGCCTTTACAATTTGCATTTTCTTGACTTTGGTAAATTCTTTCAAGCAGTTTGACTTGAACCTAAGTTTGACAAACGGCGGCCCTTCAAAAATCGTGATGGGCCAGGCGATTAACGGAACCGAACTTCAAGCCTTGAACATTTACAAGACGGCCATTACAAGAAACCATTGGGCGCTTGGACAGGCCAAGGCGGTTGTATTCTTTATAATCCTTGCCGTGGTTTCAATTGTTCAAGTGAAAGTCAGCAAGAGCCGAGAGGAGGAAATGTAATATGATGGCAGGAGATAGCGTTAAGAATAAAATTCTTGAATTTTTGGGAATCGTTTTGCTGATTTTGTTTTTGTTCCCCTTCTTTATCGTGTTGATTAACGCGGCCAAGCCCGCAGATCAAATTATCCGCGCTCCCTTGGCGCTTCCCCAAAAGTGGGGGGCTTTGTTCGCCAACATGAATCGGGTGATTCACAGTCCCAACATGAATTACTGGAAGTCTTTCCTTGATTCTGTGATTATCACTGTCGCCTCCCTTCTTACAATCGTTTTGTTCAGCTCTATGGCGGCTTGGGTTTTGGAAAGAAATTCAAGCGGCCACAACAACAAAAAGTGGGCCAACATAATTTTCTACGCCTTGGTAGCTTCAATGGTAATTCCGTTTCAGGTTGTCATGCTTCCGGTTTTGTCTTGGTATAGGACGGTGGGAAAATTCAGCGGAATAAGTTTGCTTCAAAGCTACAAGGGAAGCGTTTTTGCCTACATCGGCTTTGGTTGCGCCATGAGCGTCTTCATTCTTCACGGCTTTATCAAGAGCATCCCTTTGGAATTGGAGGAGGCGGCCACGATTGACGGCTGTACGACTGAAGGCGTTTTTGGCCGCGTGGTTCTTCCCCTTTTGCAGCCCATTCAAATCACTGTATTGATTCTGAACGGCATTTGGATTTGGAACGACTACCTTTTGCCAAGCCTCTTGCTGGGTCAGGCGGGAAAAATCAGAACCCTGCCAATCGCGGTAATGGGCTTTGTGGGCAGTTATGTAAAGCAGTGGGACTTGATTCTAACTTCAACTTTGCTGGCCATGCTTCCTGTAATCGTTCTGTTCATCTTCGCGCAAAAGTACATCATCAAGGGAATGGTGGAAGGAAGCATAAAGTAGGAAAAAAAGACAAGCGTTCCGCTTGCTTTTTTTCCTGGCGCTTTTCAAAGCGGACGCGGGCTTTGCCCCCGCCGTTTAAAAGCGCCGTTTTTTTTAGGGCGCGCGTTTTTGTCAATGATGTCGCCCTGTTTTCCTGGCGCTTTTCAAAGCGGACGCGGGCGATTGAATGAACTTCCACTAGCAAAAGCGCGCGAAGCGCGCTATAATCTAAACGCAATTTGCATCGGAGAACTATCACACACAAGGGGTTTTTAATGAAATCTTATTTTGACTTGAAGGGACAAGTGGCTGTCGTTACTGGCTGTTCCACTGGATTGGGCGTTCAAATGGCAAAGGCTTTGGCCAACCAAGGCGCTTCCATTGTGGCCATAGCTCGCCGCCAAGAATTGATTGACGCGGTTGCCAAGGACATTCACAATGAATTTGGCGTTGACACGCTCGCCGTTCGCTGCGACATCACCGACACTAAGGCAGTTGACGAAGCCATTGACAAGGTTGTGGCCAAGTTTGGCCGCATCGACATATTGATTAACAACGCCGGAACTGGAGCCGTGGCTCCCGCCGAAGATATCACCGACGAGCAGTTTTACAACGAATTGAACATCGACATGTTCGGGGCCTTTAGAATGGCGCGCGCCGTGGCCAAAAAAGCCATGATTCCCGCGAAATACGGCCGCATCATCAACATCGCCTCAATGTATGGCTTGGTTGGAAACAAGGTCGCGCCTTGCTCTCCCTACCACGCGGCAAAGGGCGGCGTTGTCAACATGACTCGCGGTTTGGCCGCCGAATGGGGAAAATACGGAATCAATGTCAACGCCATTTGCCCCGGCTACTTTTATTCGCCGCTTACAAAGGAAACCCTTGACTCTGAATTTTTCCAGAACAACGCCAAGACGATGATTCCTTTGAGCCGCTATGGAAACGAAGGCGAATTGGACTCTGCGGCCATTTTCTTGTCCGCTCCCGCCTCTTCTTACGTTACCGGCGTAATCTTGCCTGTTGACGGCGGTTATACTTCAATGTAAGGCTGAGCGTTTAGCCGTTGCTTTGGCGGGAAATTTTTTTCGCGCCTCAAAAAAAAAGGCCGTCCAGAAAATGGACGGCTATACAAGCATGTAAATTTTTATTGCGGCGCGAAAATTTTGTTCGCGCCGCAAAAGGAACGAGTCAAGGCTTTAAGCGAAGCGCGCCTTGACAGTTCCTACAAATATTTTTCTTCAAAATCTTTTATGGGAATGGCTTCTGAAAAATAGTAGCCTTGAAAGCGAGAGAAGCCCAATGATTTTAACATTTGCAATTGTTCCTCGCTTTCCACTCCTTCAGAAATCAATTTCATGTCCATAGCTTTTGAAATTTGAACGATAAATTTTAGTATTGTCTTTACGCGGTCGCTGTTGTCGTTTTTCTGGGCAATGGCCATGTCCATTTTTAGGATGTCGGCGTTTACGTCTTTAAGGTAATTCAACGACGAATAGCCGCGCCCAAAATCGTCAATGCCCACTTCAAAGCCCAACTGCTTTAGCTGGCCAAAAATCTTGACGGCGGCTCCGATGTCGCTGGTCAATACGCTTTCTGTAAATTCTATTTTTAAATTTTGAGGGTTGAACGAGCGTTTTAAAAGCAATTGTCTAAAGGAGTCCGCGATGTCGATGTAAAAAATGTCTTTTGTTGAAACGTTCACCGAAACGCAAATGTTGTCGATTCCCTGCCGTTCCCATTTTTCAAGAAGAATCGCGGCTTGCTCCCAAATAAAAGAGTCAAGCTTGTGGATTAAGCCGGAATTTTCAAGGGAGCTAATGAAGCTTTTTGGTTGCATCAAGCCGCGTTGCGGATGCTGCCAGCGTGAAAGCGCCTCGCAGCCAAAAACTTTTTGGTCTTTGTCAAAATACGGCTGCAAATACATTTGAATTTGTCCGGCGTTCAAGGCGTCCTCAAACTCAGTGGTAATCTGCCGTTCCCGCAAAAGCTCGTCCATTAAGTCTGAGTTGTAGTAGGCCAAATGCTTTTGGTAGTCGTTGCAAATTTTGTTTATGGCTATTTGCGTTTTGTCGTAAAGAAGGCGCGCGCTTTCGCTGTTTCCGTGAACTTCGCAAACTCCGACGCAAAGGTTAAGCTTATACATCGAGCCTTCCAAAACTTTTTGCGCGCTTTCCAAAAAAATCTTGATGCGGTCTTCGGTAAAGTATTGCTTTTGGGCTAGCAAGCCAAAGCGGTCGTCGCCAATGCGTCCAAAAACGCAGTCGTGGATTGCGAGAGTTTTTGCGGAAGTGACCATTTTGATTAGAATCTTGTTCCCAACTTCTTCTCCAAAAAGTTCGTTGACCAATTTAAATTGGCGAATGTTTGACGAAATCATAAGGTATTCGGTGTTTGGATTGTCCCTGATTTTTGCGTCGCAGACTTTAAAGAAGTGTTCGCGGGTGTAGGCGCCTGTAAGCTCGTCGTGGGTGGCCAAAAATTTTTGCGTCAAGTATTTGTTGATTTCGTCTGTTTTGTCAGAAAGCTTTAGGTAAGAGCCAATTAAGTTGTTGTCGTAGTAAATGTCTTCCGTTTCAATTTCAAATTGTCTTTCCTGCCCGTTTACCGTAAAAAATTCCACAGGCCTTGATTCGCTTTTGGCTTGGTTTTTTCCGCGGGCGTGAATTAAAAACTCGCTCGCCTTCAACGGAGAAAATTTTCCGTTTTCTTTAAACATCGTCTTTGCCTTTGAGTTTGTGTAAAAGCAATCGTCGTTGACGTCAAAGTATAAAATGGCGTCGTCAATGTTTTCGTTTACGCTTGTAAGGGATTGCGTCAGCATTCGCCTTGGCGCGAAAAAGAATGAGTAGTAAACAATGAAAATCGCCAAAAGCGGGTAGAGCAAAACCGAAAAGTCAACCACCCAATCAAGGGAGTAGCAAAATGCGTTGGCCGCGATTACGGTTATGAATGCCGCCAGTATCGCAAAGTATTTTGCCTTGTATCCTTTGGGAGAGCGCAAAAGGCAATGAACCAGCAAAAACAATGCCGATAAGACCATTACATAGCAAAATGCCAAATGTATGTAGTGCAGGGGAGTGAACGCGCAGGACCAATAAACAATTTCGTTCTCAAGCTCTATTTTTGTAAGATTAAAAGAATGTTTTTTCCATGTGTTTGCGATTAATGAAACGGTGTCTGTCAAAAGGAAAGGCAAAAGCGCGATGGAAACGCCGCGAATGTTTTTTTCACGGGAGGCGTATGACAAAACAAACAAAAGCATGAAAAGGCAAAGCCAGTCGGTGCAGACAAAATATAGCGCGTCAAAAAGCATTGCCCAAAAATAACTGTCGGCAAATATGAAAAGCGAATATATGGGAACCGTTGCCAAAGCCGTTCCAATTAAAAGCAGAAAGCAAGATTTATTGGAGGCTTTTGCCCTTATTATGCAAGCGAATGTTATCCACAATAAAATCCATACGATGAGCGCCGTTATGCAAAAAACAAGTTCAAGCGAAATCATGCAAGGCCTCCGTCGCAATATTTTTTTTCAAATTCTTCGACAGAAATCGGCTTTGAAAAATAGTAGCCCTGAAAAATGTCGCAACCGCTTTCTTTAAGAAATTCCACTTGGTCGTCGGTTTCAACGCCTTCTGTTATTACGGTCATTCCCAGCGTTTTTGACATTGAAATTATCGATGTGATTATATCCTTGGATTTTTGTGAAAAGTTTGCCGAGCGCAAAAAGCCCATGTCTATTTTGAGTGTGTCCATTTCAACGTCAACAAGCGTGTTCAACGAAGAATATCCCGAGCCAAAATCGTCCATCTCTATTGTAAAGCCAAAATCCTTCAGTTTTTGCAAAACCTGCCGGCGCTCGCTTTCGTCTTGCATCAATGATGTTTCTGTTATTTCCACATTTAAGTTTTGGGGGCTGACTTTATATTTTTGGACAAGCTCGGTAAGGTATTTGTAAACGTCGCAATAGTAAAAATCCTTTGCGCTGATGTTGACCGAAATGTACATATCGTTTCCGACTATTTTCCATTGGGACAATTTTTTTGCGGCCTCTTCCCACATGAACTGGTCCAGCTTGTGAATCATGCCCGACTTTTCCAAAACAGGAAGAAAGTCCGATGGCGGCCGCAAGCCGTTTTCTTCCGAAGCCCATCGAACCAAGGCTTCGGCGCCAAGAACTTTTCCGTCCATGGCGTTCACTTGCGGCTGCAGAAACATCGTGATTTTTCCGTTTGCCAAAGCGCTTTCAAATTCCGAAGCGACTCGTTTGTCATGGATTTGCTTGTCCATAATGGAAGAGTCGTAAAAGGCTGTTGTTCTTTCCAAGTTGCCGCGGATGTTTTCTATTGTCATTGCGGCCTTGTCATACATTAATTTTGGGTCTTCGTATTTGTCGGAAATTTCGTAAATGCCGGTATAGTTTTGCAACTTGTAATTGTATTTTGCCACCGTTTGCTGCAAGGTCATGTTGTTTTGGGTGATTATGTTTATGTCAAAGAAATTTTTTGGGACAAGCGCCGCAAACTTGTCTCCGCTCATTCTTCCGTAAATTGAATTTGGATGGTTTGCCGACGAAATCAAGGCGGCGTGCAATTTTAGTATTTCGTTTCCCTCTTGCTCTCCAAACAAATTGTTGACAATTTTAAAGTCCATGATGTCCGTTGCGATTAGGTAAAAGTCTGAGTTTTTGTTCAGGCGCAAAATCTCCGAGGCTTTTTTAAAGAATGTGGAGCGGTTGTAAAGGCCTGTAAGCGCGTCGTGTTCGGTGCGGAATTTTTCTTCTTCCAAGCGGGCCAGTTCTTCGGTTGTGTCAACCAACTTTAGATAGCTTACGATGCCGCGGCCTTTTTTGTCTTTTAAGATTTTGTATTCGCAGTCAAAGTATCGCGTTTGGTTGTTTATCTGCATTGTTTGCGTGAGCGTCATAAAGCCGAACATTTTTTCGGGGTATTGGGCCCGCAACTTGTTTCGGTACGCTTCGGCGCAAGCCAATCCCATTTCTCCGTAGCCAAAAATATTTCGGCCCTCTCGGTTCAGGTAAAAGCAATTTCCAAGATTGTCAAAGCAAATTACGCCGTAGCTTATGTTTTCCGACGCAAGCGAAAGCATTGTGTTCAGCAAGGCCGCTTTTATTCCCCAAAATGAAATTTGAAAGGCGTAGGCCGCCAAAAAAACATAGAACAAAATAGAAAGATCAAATTTAAACGCGCCGTAATAGTAAATGTTGTTCATTGCGATTACGCATAGAAATAAAATTGAAATGGTTATGAAATTGCTTCTGTAAAAATTTGGCAACTTGAAGGTTCTTTTGAGCAGCGCCAGCAATATAAAGGCGCACATGAAAATTTGCAAGGCCAAGTTAAAGTAAATTGGCCATGCGAAGGTTTTTTCCCAATAATCCAAGCGGCCGCTTCCAAGAAAAACCGGAGTCAAGCGGATTGCGTGCTCCGTCCAAATGTTTACGACAAAGCTTATGATGTTCAGGCTGGCGCAAACATAAAATATTCCCGCAAAAAGCGACGGCTTTTTTATTGAATGGGAAATTTCAGCTATTGAAATCACAAAGGCGTAAATGACAAATAGAACGCAAAGGTCGCAAATGTAATAAATGGCGCAAAAAGCCAGCGCGAGCCTTTTGCTTGTGGTGTAAAATTGGGCTGTATACGAGATTAGGCAAAGCGCGGCCAAAAAGCACAGGGCCGCGACAATGGGAGAAAGCCTGGTCTTTTTTTTAATTGCAAAAAAGGCGAAGACGACAAGGGAGATTATTGATATTGCGTTCCATGTGATGTATAGCGTCCTCATAATCCTTTATTTTAGCGCCATTATATTGAAAAAGCAAGGATTCTCCGCCGCCTATTGACATTTTGCCGCAATGCTTTTAAACTCGATGGCAACCTCAAATTGCAGTTTTCAGAGGTTGCCTTATCTTATTTTCAGCTTCATATTGGAGAAAAATATGGCCCAAACAAACGTTCCTGAACTTTTTGGATCCTTGGTTTTCAACCAAAAGGCAATGAAAGAAAGGCTTCCCAAGGAAACTTTCAAGGCTCTGAAAAAGACAATTGACGGCGGCGAGCCTTTGAACATCGACTTGGCCAACCAAGTGGCGCGCGCAATGAAGGAATGGGCCATAGAAAAGGGCGCCACCCACTTTACCCACTGGTTCCAGCCCCTTACGGGAATTACCGCCGAAAAGCACGACAGCTTCATCACGCCCCAAGAAGACGGCACTGTGATTATGACCTTTAGCGGAAAGGAATTGGTAAAGGGCGAGCCTGACGCTTCATCTTTTCCCAGCGGAGGAAGCCGCGACACTTACGAGGCGAGGGGCTACACTGTTTGGGATCCAACTTCATACCCCTTTGTAAAGGAACACACCCTTTGCATTCCCACGGCCTTTTGCTCATACACTGGAGAGGCCTTGGACAAAAAGACTCCTCTTTTGCGCTCCATGGAAGCCTTGAACGAGCAGGCGCTTAGAATCCTGCGGCTTTTTGGAAACACAAGCGCGAGCCATGTGGCCACAACTGTAGGTCCGGAGCAAGAATATTTTATTGTAAACGAAGACCTTTACAAGCAGAGAAAAGACTTGCGAATGACAGGCCGAACCCTTTTTGGCGCCAAGCCTTCAAAGGGCCAGGAAATGGACGACCAGTATTACGCGGCGCTCAATCCTAAAATCGTAAAGTACATGGAAGACCTCAACGACACTCTTTGGAAATACGGAATCTATTCCAAAACCGAGCACAACGAGGTGGCTCCCGCCCAGCACGAAATGGCTCCCATTTTCACCACCACAAACCTTTCCACCGACCAAAACCAGCTTACCATGGAAGTGATGAAAAAGGTCGCCCGCCGCCACGGCCTTGTTTGCCTTTTGCACGAAAAGCCCTTTGCCGGAGTGAACGGAAGCGGAAAGCACAACAACTGGTCAATGTCAACTGACGGCGGCGAAAACCTTTTGGAGCCGGGAGACACGCCGGAAAAAAATTCCCAGTTCCTCTTGTTCCTTACCGCGGTAATCAAGGCCGTTGACGAAAACCAAGACCTTTTGCGCATTTCGGTGGCCAGCGCCGGAAACGACTGCCGCCTTGGCGCCAACGAAGCGCCGCCGGCAATCATTTCCATGTATGTGGGCGACGAGCTTTTTGACGTTTTGCAGTCCATAAAAGACGGAAAGCCCATGAAGGGCCATTCAAAGGGCAAGATGACAATCGGCGCCGACGTTCTTCCTCCGATTCCAAAAGATTCCACGGACAGAAACAGAACTTCCCCCTTTGCCTTTACGGGAAACAAATTTGAATTCCGTTCTTGCGGCTCAAGCCTTTCAATCGCCGGCCCCAACACAACCCTTGACGCGATTGTGGCCTACAGCCTAAAGGAATTTGCCGACGAGCTGGAAAAGGCCAAGGATTTTGAAAAAGCTTTGAGCGCCCTCATCAAGCGGGAAATCACCGCCCACTGGAAAATCATTTTTAACGGAAACGGCTACGACGCTTCTTGGGTCAAAGAGGCGCAAAAGCGGGGCCTTTTGAATTTGCGGACAACCCCCGACGCCATGGCCCGCTACTTGGACAAAAAGAATGTCAAGCTTTACACGGAAACCGGCGTTTACACCCAAGACGAGCTTAAGGCCCACTACGAAATCAAGCTTGAAAAATATTGCAAGGTTTTGAACATCGAAGTTGAGACGATGCTTGAAATGATAAGCAAGGACATTCTTCCCGCGGCCTTTGCCTACATGGGCGCGGTGGCAAAAAGCGCCGCCGACCTTAAGGCCGTCGTTCCCCAAGCCAAGGCTTCAAGCCAGACGGCGCTTCTAAAAAAACTGGACAGCCTTGCCGCCGACTTGAGCAAGCGGACGGAGGAACTTAGGAAAAAGCATTTGGCCGCCAAAGAAGCTTCTGACCTTATGGAAAGGGCCAGGGCTTACTCCGACAGCGTTCTTCCGGCAATGGCCCAAACCCGCGCCGTCGCCGACGAGATTGAGCCGCTTTTAGGGGAGGACTACAAGCCCTTCCCCTGTTACGAAGATTTGTTGTTTAGGCTTTAGGCCGCCTTTAGTCGCTGACCGCCGCTCCCGGAAGGCCGATGTCCTTGCGGAAAAAGATTCCGTCAAAGGTCACGCCTTGCATGGCGGCGTAGGCTTTTTGCCAGGCTTCGTCAAAAGTTTTTCCTTTGGCGCAAACGGCAAGAACCCGGCCGCCGCTTGTCACCAAAGAATTTTCTTTGTAGCCTTCGGCGGATTCCCGGCGGCCGTCAATGGCTCCGGCCACAAAGATTTTGGCGCCGTTTTCTTGAATCTTTTTTTCGTCGATGAAAATTCTTTTGCCTTTTTGATAGCTTCCGGGGTATCCGCCTGAAACGGCCACCGGCGCCACGGAAAATTCATTCTTCCATTTTAAGTCAAAGCCCTTTAGCGTTTCGCCCGCGATGGCATCGCACAAGGCGGCAAAGTCAAAGTCCATCAAGGGAAGGACGGCCTGAGTTTCCGGGTCTCCCAAGCGAACATTGTATTCCAAAAGTTTTGGGCCGTCTTTTGTTATCATCACTCCAAAGAAAATAAAGCCGCGATAGTCGTAGCCTTCTTTTATCATTCCCTTGAGAGTGGGCCGCAAAATGTCTTTGTCAAATTGTTCCATGATGGCGGGAGTGACGTCCTCAAGAGGGCAAACCGCGCCCATGCCGCCTGTGTTGGGCCCTCTGGCTCCGTCGTTCAATCTTTTGTGGTCGCGGGCGGGAAGGAAGGGGAGGATGGCGGCCTTGCCTTCCTTGGCTCCTTGGGGAGTGACGCTGACGGCCGCCAAGACCGACATTTCGATTCCCGCAAGGTAGTCTTCAACCACAAGCTTTTTTCCGGCGTTTCCAACGCGGCCGGAATTCATTATGTCGTCCACTGCGTCTATGGCTTGGTCCAAAGTTTTGGCGACCACAACGCCTTTTCCGGCGGCAAGTCCGTCGGCCTTTAGGACAATGGGAGCGCCGCGCTTTTTTATGTATTCAACGGCGGCGCCTTGGTCTGTAAAAGTTTCGCTTGCGGGAGCGGCCACAGAATGCTTTTTCATAAAGGCCTTGGCCAAGTCTTTGCTGGCTTCCAATTGGGCGGCCGTCTTTTTGGGGCCAACGCAGGGAATTCCCGCCTTCCAAAATTCGTCGGCCAAGCCTTCGGCAAGGGGATCTTCCGGGCCGATGACCGCCAAAGAGCAGCCTTCTTTTTTTGCGATGGCCACATAAGGATTTCCGTCCAAGCCCTTGGCGGCCTCAAGAGAAACGTTCGAGCATTTGCTTTCGTTTTTTGTTCCGCCGTTTCCGGGAACGCAGATTATTTTATCGACCGACGGGCTTTGCGCCAGCCTCCAAGCGATGGCGTGCTCGCGGCCGCCAGAACCTACTACGATTATCTTTTGCATTCCGCAACTATAACGCATAAAAAAGAAAAATTCAATCGCAAGGCGGGGGCAAAATGTAGGCAAGCGGGCAACTTGTCGGCAGCCGGGCTTATTTAGAGCCGGCTTTTATTTCAAAAATTTTCGCGCTTTTAATTTTTCCGTCGGGATAATATGTGTATTCGTATTTTAATTCTTCGGCCGGCCCGCCGCTGATGTAATTTTTTTCCCGCTCAAGATAATTGTTCGCGTTGTAGAAATACTCGCTTTTTAGAATACCGTTGAGAAGCCTTTTTGTCCTTTTGTTGGCGGAATTGTATTCAAATTTTTCTTCTGTCGCCACTTTTCCGATTTTTTGCTTTTGCAAAACAAGGTTGTCGTTGGAGTCGTAGAAAAAAGTCGCGGTCGCCTCGTCGCCTAAAAGCGACCGCCTTTCTTTGACTTTTCTTCCTGCGGAATCGTAATCGTACCAGCGTTCCATTCCGTTGGAATCTTTTTCGTGAATCAAAAGATTTTTTTCGTTGTATTCAAAGGTCACTGTGTTGCCGCTTGAAAATTCCTTTAAAATCAAATTGCCCTTTGAGTCGTATTTGAAAGAGCAGGAGAATAAATCTCCCATATTGGTCGTGTAAGAAAGCGCGTTCCCATTTGAATCGTAGGTGTACCAGACTTCGTCGCCGGCCGTGTTTTTGGAATGCTGGAGCTTTCCAAAGGAGTTGAACTCACGCCATTCCTTAAAGCCCGAGGCTCTTTCGGTGTAAGTGACGTTTCCGTTTTTGTCGTACTCGGAATATTTAACGAAGATTTCTTTTTGCCCTTCATCTTCCCACCAGTGTTGCGCAAGGCATGGGCAAATGCCTAAAAGAGCGGCGGACACAAGAACGATTGCTTTTTTCATAAAGATTTCTATGCAATTTGAGCCGCTAGTCGCGCTTTACATAGCGCTCCAGTTCCATGAGCCATTTTTCGCGGTTGCTCGCAGCCGTAAAGAAATTGGTCAGATACACGCGAAGGACTTCACCCGACTTTCTCTTGAACTCCAAGCCAAAGGGCAGAAAGCCGATGATTTTTGTCGGACGCACCTGCTCCAGTTCGGAAAGCGGGATTTCTATAGAGCCGGCAAGACGCGACAGCGCGATTTTGTCCTCGTATAGTTTGAGAACCCCGCCTCTAAGCCTCGCGAACCCGCCGAGCGCGTACCGCTCCACCGCGTTTGAAAGTTTCACGCCTTCTTCCATAACCAATCCTCCTGTCAGAAAATTATATAAAAAAAATTAAACAAGGAAAAGCGCTTAAGAGGGCAGGCCAGACTTTTCTGTTGTCGCGCACGACGACAGCACGACCGCCACCGCCAGAATCAGAAATATCTTTTTCATCTTTCGCCCTCCTTATCTATATCCGTAATAGCAGAATGCCGCCGCCCACATATACAGCGGGGTTGAATCCGTGACTTCTTCTTTTAAGGGATTGTGCATACTTCATTCATTTCTTCATCCTATCATACAGCACGGTCTCTGTCTGCGCCGATTTGTGAATCTTCTTTTTATAGAGAAGCGTCCAGTTCGTCTGCCCCAAAGAATAATCCTTGTCTGTCTGAGGGAAGAACGAGCGACAGAAATATTTTCCGTTCGATTTGTCCCCGGAAAGGAATATGAAGATGTTGCGGGCTTGGACTTGGTTCTTCAAAAGAAAATCCGCCTGTATCGCCGAGAATGTCTCCAGAGCGGGATTGTATTTGAAAATCGTCTCGTTCGAGTCCATGAGGGATTCGATGTAAACGAGGTATTTGATTCGGTCTTTGATTTCGGGGTAGAATTCGGAAGATTCAAACAGCTGTTTTGCAAAGTTCCTTTCAAGATTCTTCTAAATATCTGCTCGCGGCTCTCTGTCAAAACTCGGCTTAAATCTTTCAAATACTGCAAGCCAGCCAGATGAAAGAAGTGATATTCCTCAAAATTTATGGCAAGCGAAAGATTCTTTCCCTTCTTTCCCAGAACAATCTGATATTCAACATCAAGTAATTTTTTGTAGGCTTTTGCCGCTTGAAGAATATCAGCCATCATCTCTCCCAAAAAGAAAAAGCCCCGCGCCAATCGCAGAGCTTTCCACATTCCATTTTCCTTCAGCTGAACAAGTCAGCCTACATCTGGCTTTTGGTAAACGGAGAACCGTCGTAAGACTTTGCAAAGCACAGCCCTTCCAGATTCTACACTTTGCTTTAAATCGCCTAACAGACACTCAAGTTGCCTGCCGCCTTGATTGGCAAGGACTTATCGACTATAAATGTATAGGATATTTCTCTGGTTGTCAACAAGAATATCTTTTTCATCGTCTTTCACTCCCCGTCCAAATCCGTGAACATCACTTCGTAGTCCTCGCCGCCGATTTTGACTTTTGTGTGCAGGGTGAGCGTCTTGGATTTTATCCATTCGAGGTCTTTTGCCATATCGATTTTAAGGAATTCGTTGGCAGAAAGAAGCGTTATAAAATTACGGGCAGCGCAGAAATCTTTCATGTTCTTTTTGGTCGCCCGCTTGTAGGCAACGATGATGAACTTCGGAATGCCGTTTTTCTCATCGCCCGAAAGCCTCAAACAGTAATACGGTGAAGTTTCGTTCGAGTCTATGAGGAAAGTGTTGCCGTTCGCGTGCAGGTAAGTGTAGCCTTCCATTTCAAAGGCATCGTCCCTTTCTTCTTCCGTGACGATTCGGTTTTCCCTCTCCACAATCTCGGCGAGGATTTCCTGAAGCCGCTCGTCCGTCACTGGCGGAAGCTCGTCGGGGAAGTTCTCGAATTTATCATCGTTATCATCTGCAAGCTCGGGAATGATTTCAAGAATTCGCTCTTTCGTCACGGGCGGTTGCCCCTCGGAAATGGCGGAAGATTCATCTTCATCGGAATCATCTTCGTCAAAATAATCGTCATCGTCTGATTCCCGACTGTCGGAGTCTTCTTCAACCTTGATGTTGTAATTTTCCAGCGCCGACTTTGCAAGCCAGTTTCCTTTTTTTGCGGCGACTTGGTAGCAGCGGAGCGCGAAGTCTATGTCCTGCTTGTATTCTTCCTGATGAAATTCCTCTCTTTCGCGGTCCCAATAGCCCCGCTCGGAAAGACGCGCAAGCTCATAGACGCAGGAATCGTTTCCGTAAAACATTCCCTGCATAAAACGCGCCACCGCGTCGCCGGGATTCGCGTCTTCCAGCCGTCCTTCATTCAGATATTTTCCTAGGAAGTAAAGGGCTTCGCCTGTGTCTTTGAGGCGTTTCCAAGAGTTTTCCTCGCTCACATAGTCGTATTCCACATGGTCAAAAATATACACGGTCTTATTGAACAGCTCAAAGGCTTTCTTTCGGCTTTCCGTGTCGGACTCTGAATTGTATTCAAGGGCAAGCTCGAATGTGGCGATGAGGTCGTTTTCCTCCGCCCGCTTTTCAAGGTCTGCGATTTCCGCGTTTTTTTCTTCTATATAATTCGCCCGCTCCTCTTTGTATTTTTCTGAATTCGGGTCTTTTTCGTCTTCGTCAAAGGGAAGAAGCGCAATCGTTTCTGCAAGTCCGTTCTCTTTTAAAAAATCCTCGACTTTTTGGCTTTCCCATTTTTCACAGCCGCTTCCAAGATAACGGCAGTATGCGAGGGCTAAAATCCAGTCAGTTCCCACATTCCGCTCCGCTTGCCGACAGACGAAATCAAAGGCGTTTTTCTTGCTGAAAGATTCATAGTCCTCAAAATATGAATAATCATAGTTAGGGAAAAAATAGCTTTCCGTTGACTGGGATTCTTCGACGCGGTTTATGAAGCCGTTCACTTTGAGCGCGCAGAAGGCGATTTTTTTGATGTCATGCTCCGTGGAAGAATAAATCTCCGCGCCGCGCTCAAGGGCCTTTTCGTAGTAGCATATCGCCTCATCCAAGTTCTTTTGGACGACATTTCCTTCTGCGTAATCCCCGGCGATCAGCTGGCAACATTCGCCGTTCCCCGCGTCGGCAGCCTTTTTCTTCCATTCAAATGCCTTTATCCAATTCGGGAACAGGGAATAGGGGCTGTAATAGTTGAAAAGCTCATACATCGAGTCCGCGTCGCCCTGTTCCGCGTGGCGCAAAAGATAGGGCAATTTTTCCTTTGCGAGCCTGATTTCTTTTTCCTCTTGTTCTGCCAGGGCCTCGCAATATTTTTTCCGCCACATTGCCCGCTCGTCCGTGTTTTTCGGAAAGATGTCGGAGCAGAGGCATCGCATCGCGTCCGCGTTTCCCTTTTCGGCGGCTTCGATGTAATACGGCTTTGCGTCTTCTTTTCCGTAGAACGTTTCTCTCGCGACGGCGATTTTAAAAAGAATGTTCTCGTCGTCAAGATGAAGAGCGCGGATTTTTTCAAGGCAAGAAAGACAGTTTTGAGCGGTTTCGTGATAGTTTTCCCAATCATCCTCGCTCATATATTCGTCAGTCACTTCATCATCATCGCAAAGGGAAAGATAATAAGCCGAAAGATTGTAGAGCGCCGTCACATAATTTTTTTCCGCCGCGCGGGTGTAATATTCAAGCGCCTTTGCTTTGTCCTCGTCATCTTCAAGGAATCCCAGAAAATTGAGGGCGGGAGCGAAGTCTTTTTGAGCCGCCTTTTCAAGGTAGGCTCTCGCCGCATCTTCGTCTTTTTCCGTTCCGATTCCGTAGTAGTAGCAGTAAGCCACGGCGCATTTTGCAATAAGGCTCTCCTCGTCATCATCGCTTCGGGAGTCCGCAAGATTCTTGTACTGAATGAACGCCTCGCTTTTTGTATTGCGCATATATACATCGACAGGAATGTTCGGGGTGAGCGGAGAAGCCGTCGCGCTCCGGACGATTTTTGTCCACTCATCAATTCCCAGCGCGTAATCCAAAACTTCAGAAAGCGTAACTTCGCCAGAGCGGGGAACAGGGCTTTCGGCAAAAAGCGCGGAAGCGAAAATAGCCAGGGCGAGCGAAAGAGCGGCGAGCGTTTTTTTCATTGAGTTTTCTCCTTGTGGTTTTTATTGTAGCGCATTTCCCGCGGGGGCGCTACAGGGCGGGCGGGGTGTTGGTCATTCGCCGTTAAATTCAATGGAGCTTCCGAACACCCAGCCTTGCTTTTCTGGCTCAGATTCAGAATGCACTAAATACCAATAATCCGTGATGCCGTCCGCTACAGGTTCAACAGAATCAAAGTCATCCATGCCACGGAAACCACAAGATTAACGCATGAGCATATCAGGTAGGCTTTTTTCCCGCCGTCTTTGAGCGACAGAGCCGAGAACACGATGCCCAAGACGGAAGAGATGAGCGACGGAATCCAGCCGAACACATAGGCAAATCCAAGCGAAAATACATAGCCCTCATCCAATGCAGTCATAAAGAGCAAAAGTATCACCAAGCCGTAGACCGCGAACGGCAGAAGCGGGCAGATTTTGGCTAGTCGGGCTTTCATTGTGTGTTCTCCGTGTGTTCCGTGCCGCTCACATAGTCTATGGAGCCGTCCGCGCGTTTGGGGTATTCTATCATCCACGGTTCACATTTATTTGTTTTTATCAAATCTTTTAGTTGATT
>CALDIB010000089.1 GCA_937902125.1 uncultured Treponema sp. | reverse complement strand
CGAGCCGTTGTTGGCGTCCTTAAAAAGATGCTCCGCCAAAGTCTGGCAAAAAAACGCCGAAAGAAAAAAATTTAAAACGCAAAAAAATGCAAAAAGTTTTTTCATCAATGCCTTGTCCTTGCCTGCTCCAAAGAGTCAATGTGCTTTTGAATCTCGATGTTTTCAGGAAGCTTTTCTTCCGCGCGGCGCAAGTATTTTCCAGCCTCTTCGTAAAGCCCCAGCTTGTAGTAAACCCAGCCCAAGGAATCCAAGCAGGCCGCGCTTTGAGGGGAATTGTCCAAAGCCTTTTTGCAGTAGCCCAAGGCTCGGGTCAAGTCGCGGCCCTCTTCCGCAAGAACAAAGCCCATGCCGTTCAAGGCCGTGACGTTTTCAGAATCCTTTTCAAGGGAGCGCTCGTAGTATTCAAGACATTTTTCTATGTCCCGGTTTTCCCAAGAAATGTAAGCAAGAGAAGCCAAAACGTCGGCGCTCTTCCAGCCGGTTTCCAAAAGCTTGTTCAGCTCAAAGTCAGCCAAGCGCTTGCGGCCGCTTTTTACATAAATGATTGCCAAAAGGTATCGGCACTGAAGGACCCGCTGGTAGTCCTTTCCCCCTGTAACCACTTGTTCTATATACATAAGCGCGTCGTCGTAGCGCTCAAGGCGGGCGTAGCAAAGTCCAATATAGTAGGCCAAATCAAAATTGTCGGCGCCGCTGTCGTCGGGCAGCGACAAAAAGAAAGCCAGCGCGTCCTCATATTTTTTTTGCGCGTAAAGGCTAATGCCGTTAGAAAGACTTGAATTTTCCACTTGATTCCTCCCGCCCGTTAAAGTTTACACCTTAAATTCAATTCCGTCTAGCGCTTGGGCCGCCACCGGCTCGGCGTAAAGCCTTGAAACCGCGGCGTATCCGTCAACGCAAGCCTCGTAGTCGGAATATTCCCTGGAAGAACTTATCACTTTTCCGCCGGAAAAAATTCTTTCGTAAAGGCCTTCCCCCGCTTCCTCAAAGTCAACCTTGTCTCCCACATATTCCCTAAAGGAAACGCCTGCCATTTTTCCGCCCTTGTAAGGCTTGTCTCCGGCCATGCCGTTCACGTTGACAAAGACGCAGCGGTCTTTTGGCATCTTAAGGCCCAAAGCCGTGTTTGAAAGGCGCGCGAAGGCCTTTAGGTTTTTGGCGGCGAAGTCAGCCATGGCTTGGTAGTCTCCGTCGCTTTCGCTTCCAAAAATTTCGTCGTCGGGAAACATAACGCTCAAGGCCGCGCTGGGAATGCCCAACAAGACTCCCTGCCGCGCCGCGCCGCAAGTTCCAGAATACAAAATGTCCAAGCCTAAATTTGGCCCTCGGTTTATTCCTGAAAGAATCATGTCCGGCCTTTCAAAAAGATGTCCGTGAATGGCCGTCATCACGCAGTCGGCGGGAGTTCCGGCGCAAGAAAAAAAATTTTCGTCAATGGCGCGGACTTTCATTTTTCCGCTTATGTTTATGCTTTGGCTTTTTCCGCTTTGGTTTGTGGCCGGCGCCATCACATAAACCTCGTGGTTGTCGTCCATAAGGCGCTCCCGCAAGACGTTTATTCCCGGCGCGTCGTAGCCGTCGTCGTTGGTCAAAAGTATTTTCACTAGAGCCTTACCTGATGCGCGCCTTTCGCGGGCTTGACCTCAAAGGTTTCGGCCTCAAAGCCAAAAATCCTTGAGTATTCGTCAAGCTTTTTGCGGTAAACTTCCTCGTCGCTGTCTCGGATAATCGCGTAAAGGCAGCGGCCAAAGCCCTTGCCCGTTATGCGGCCGCAAGTGACCGGCTCGCGAATGTCAACCAAGGCGGGCTCAAGCTCGCCCACCCGCTTTAAAATCCAGTCGATTTCAGGACAAGAAAGCCTGTAGTTTTCCTGCAAGAGCTTGTGGCTTGTGTTCACCGCCCGCGCGAATTTTGTGAACTTGCCCTTTTTGATTCCGTCCAGCGCGTCCAAAATCAAGCCGTGCTCGTAAATGATGTAAAGAAGCTTTTGCCTCATGTCCTCGCTTACAACGGAAAGGGTTTCGTTCACAATCGTGGGGTTTGTGTCGTAAAGCCAGCCGCCGGGAATTCCCTTTTTGCGCTCCTTAAGGTCGCCAAGCAAAAGCGCGTGCTCCGGCTCCCTTATGTCTTCCTCGTTCCAAATTGAAACCCTGGGAACCTTGGCGTCAGTCAAAAGAATCTTGTAGCCAGAAAAGTCAAAGGGAATGTTTTCGCAGCTTTGCTTGGCGTAGTCGGTCAAAATCATGGAGCCCGGCTCGGAATAAAGCGCGGCGAAATTGTCGGCGATTAAATTGCGGGTCTTTAGGAAAAGGCGGTTTCCCCTTTCCAAGACTTGCAAAAGCTGGGCGTCCGTGCACGAAAGCTTTTGCACCTTCTGAACGGCCAGCGCGGTTCCCGCCTTAATGGCCGACGTTATTCCAAAGCCCGCCGACGGAAGAATTTCCGAATAAACGGTAAAGTCCATTCCCTTAAGCTCAAAGCCTCCTGAAACAAAGCCGTAAACCACAGCCTTGAGTATGTTGGCCCAGCGGTCCTCTTTTTTTGACTTGAGGTTTGTCAAATCTGACTTTTTTCGCTCCTTTAACTGGACAAAGTGAAACTTAAGGGCCGTGTCGTCTCTAAGGGAAACCGCCACGTAAACGGGAATGTTCACCGCCATGGAAAGGGTCTTGTCCTTGAAGAACCAGCAAGAATGCTCTCCCATCAAGTGAAAGCGGCCCGGAGTCGAAATGACAACCTTAGGATTTTCCCCGTATTCCTTTTTGTGCGCCGCGTAAATATCTTTTGTTGTAGCCATAAATTCCACCCGTTCGCTCTGTTTTTTATTGAACAAATCGTAAAAATATAATAATATATTGTATCACAATGACGTTAATTTTTCAAGTTATTTGCGCTCTTTTTTCGGGAATGTTGACGGCGCTGGCAATTCCAAACGAACTCTTTCACACCGGCGTTCCCGCGCTGGGATTTTTAGCCTTGGCGCCCCTTTACGCCGCCGTAAAAAAGGCCAAAACATACAAGGGCGCGGCGCTTTTGTTCGCCTTGGACGCCTTGTCCGCCCACTTGCTTTCAAGCTACTGGCTGGCCAACTTTAAGGATTTCGCCGTTTTCACCCTTGGAGCCTCCGCCCTTGGAACCGCCTGCATCGAGGCCATGGCCGGCTGCCTTTATTTTTTTCCTTTTGCAGGACAAAAAAAAGTCCTGGGGGCCGGAAATTTTCAGCTTGGCCTTGACGCCGCAAGGCCCCTGCATTTCGCGGCGGTCAGGGTGGTCTACGAGTGGGCCAAGTCCACAGGCTTTTTGGCCTACCCTTGGGGAGTTCTTTCAATGTCGGCGGCGGGAAGCAAGGTTCTCATCCAAAGCGCGGACATTTTTGGAAGCTACGGAATCAGCTTTTTAATGGCCTTTTGCGCCGCCTGCGTCGGAGAGTTTGCCCTTCTTGTAAAAAAACAAGGGATTTGCCCGGAATTTTCGCTTCAAAAAGCAAAATTCAACTTGATTTGCTGGCTAAAATGCCTTGTCCTTTTGTTTTTTGCCTTTGTTTGTTACGGAAGCTTTAGGCTTTGCCAAAAAAGCGGGCCGCAAAAGACCCTGAACGCGGTTCTTGTCCAGCAAAACATGGACCCATGGGCTTCCGACGACGACAGCGCCAGCGTCCAACGGTCAATGGCCCTGTCGGAAATGGGCGCCAATGAATTTGCCAAACAAGGAAAAAAGACTGACTTGGTTGTTTGGAGCGAGGCTGTTTTAAGAAGCGCTTTGCCCAATTCCTTGGGACGATACGAATTTGTTCCCGACAGGGAAAGCCTTTTGTCCTTCATAAAAAGGATTCAAGTTCCTTTTGTCATTGGCGGCCCGTATTTAATGGACAGAAAAAACGTCCAATTGGCCAACGCGGCCTTAGTTTTTGACAAAAACGGCCGGTTCAGAGGATATTACGGCAAAAGGCACTTGGTGCCCTTTGCGGAAGTGATTCCAGGAGCCGAAAGCGCTTGGGTCAGGGCCGCCATGGAAAGGCTTGTGGGCTTTTCCAACGGCTGGACTCCCGGAAAGCGCCTTGTTCTTTTTGACTTTGAGGGGCGGGAAAGCCCCGAGGCCGAAAGCCCGCAATTTCACGACATTTCCATGGAGCCTGAAAAGGAAGCCGCCGCAAAAGTCAGGACGGGAATCCCAATTTGCTTTGAGGACGCTTTTCCTGACGTGTGCGGACCGCTTTTCAACGCCGGCGCCGAGCTTTTTTTGAACATTACCGACGACTCTTGGTCAAAAACAAAGTCCGCCGAATGGCAGCACTTTGCTGTGGCGGTCTTTAGGGCGATTGAATACAGAACAAGCCTTGTCCGCTCCACAAACGCCGGCGTCACCGCGGTGGTGGACAACAAGGGCCGCGTCCTGCAAAGCCTTCCCTTATTTGAAAGCGGCTGTCTTTGCGCCCAAATTCCGATTTATCAAAGGCGGGCCACAGTCTATTCAATCTTTGGCGACTGGTTCGCAAAAAGCCTCGCGGCCCTGCTTTTCGTCTTGGCGCTCTTAAAAGCCAAGGAGGCGCGGCCGCAAAAGCTGCGCGACCTTGTCAGGGCGGAGCTTGAAAAAATCAATTTTTAACTTGCAAAAAACGCCGGCAGGGTTTATAACTCTCATTATGAAAAAGTTCAACAATATCGTCATTATCGCGGCGCTAGCGGCCTTGCGCTTTGCAAAAGGCGCTGCGCGGGACATCCGTTCCGCCAATAAAAAAACTTGACAAATTGTATATACATAGTGTATAGTTATTATGGACGGACTGAATGGGAAAAACGATTGTTCACGGAGCCTTTGAATGGGATTCTGAAAAAGCGGAAGCGAACATAAAAAAGCATGGCATTTCTTTTGAAGAAATACTGCCTATGTTTGAAGACCCGCTTTTTTGGGAACGAATTGATTCCGCCCATTCAACTGACAAAGAAACACGGTATTTTGGCGTGGCAAAGATAAAAGGCTTTGCCGTTGTGGTTTCTTGCTATACGGAACGAAAGCGGGTAAGAATAATATCCGCGCGAATTTCCACTAAGGAAGAGGAGCGTCAATATGAAAACTGGTGCAAGCAATTCTACAACTAAAAGAGTGGCGGAACTTAGAAAGAAAATCGACTTGTCGGACATACCCGAGATTAAAGACTTTTCAAGCGGCCATCTGCGCAATTGGAAGCCGGCCAAAAAGCCTGTTTCGTTCCGCATTGACCTTGACAATCTTGAGTGGCTTCAAAGCGTAGGGGTAAAGGGCTACCAAAAAAAGATGAACGCTGTAATCAGATGGGCAAAGCAAAACCACTGCCCCATCGCAACGCTCTAAAAAATTTAAGGGCACTTTCGAAAAACTCGCCTTCGGCGATTTTTCGAAAGTGCCGGCGAGTTCTAAGTCGCTATAATAGCGCGACTTAAAACATCGCATTTTCAAAGTTACCTCTAAAAACTGAAGTTTTTCGAGGTCCCCTTAAAAAAAAAGCGAATTTGCCGCAAAAAAAGAAAATTTCCCTTGCTTTAAAGAAAATAGCGTGTTATAATAAAAAAAATCTACAAAAAACGCTATATTTAGCGCCTATTTTTGGGTTTTAGGGGAAAAAAATGCGCTGTCCTTACTGCGGCTCGCTGGACGACAAGGTCATTGAGTCGCGAACCATGGCCAACGGCGAAAACATTCGCAGGCGACGCGAATGCTCCAGCTGCGGCTACAGATTCACCAGCTACGAACGCATAGAAGAAAAGCCCCTTATGGTCATAAAGCGGGACGGCCGCAGGCAGCCCTTTGACCCCCAAAAATTGGAAAAAGGAATTCAGCGCGCGCTTGAAAAGCGGCCGGTTTCCACCACAATGGTTGAAAACCTTGTCACGGAAATCGAAGACCTTGCCGTAATGCAGGCCAAGGCCAGCCGGGAAATTTCCACCAACGACTTGGGGGAACTGGTTTTAAGCCGCCTGAACGAAATCGACAAAGTGGCCTACATCCGCTTTGCCTCGGTTTACAAGCATTTTGAAAATTTGGACGAATTTATAAACGAAGTGAATAAGGTTGGGGGATCAAAAAAGTGAGCGAGCAGTCGGTTTTTCCGCAGTGGAAAAGTTTTTTGGGAAAGAGCGGCGACGAGGAAACAAAGTCGTTCATCAAGAGCGTTGTGAAAAGGTCCGGGGACATCGTCTCCTACGACCGAAAGAAAATCGAAAAGGCCATCGGCAAGGCCATCCAGGCGGTTGAGAAATTCGCCAACCCTGACAAGGCCGCCGCGCTCACCGACAGCGTGGAAGAAAAGCTCCGCCTTTTGCTTGCGGGCCGCCGCGCCCATTCAATTCCCGCCATAGAAGAAATTCAAGACGTGGTTGAGTCCGCGCTGATTGAGGCCAAGGAAGTCGAGGTTGCCAAGGCCTACATTCTTTACCGCGCCCGCCACGAGGCCGTCCGCGACGCAAAAAGCCTCATGCTGGACATCAACAAGACCATGGACGGATACCTTGCCCAAAGCGACTGGCGGGTGAACGAAAACGCCAACGTAAACTTTTCTTTGGGCGGCCTGATCCTCCACAATTCAGGAACAATCACCGCCAACTACTGGCTCAACAACATTTACTCCAAGGAAATCGCCGACGCGCACAAAACGGCCGCCTTCCACATCCACGACCTTTCGATGTTCTCAGGCTATTGCGCCGGCTGGTCTTTGCGCCAACTCATAGTCGAAGGCTTGGGCGGAGTCAAGGACAAAATCACCTCAAAGCCCGCCAGCCACCTTTCAACGCTGGTAAACCAAATCGTAAACTTTTTGGGCATCATGCAAAACGAATGGGCCGGAGCCCAGGCTTTCAGCTCCTTTGACACCTACTTGGCGCCCTTTGTCAAAATCGACAACTTGTCCGAAAAAGAAGTGCGCCAGTGCATCCAATCCTATGTCTACGGAGTGAACACGCCCAGCCGCTGGGGAAGCCAGGCGCCCTTCACCAACATCACCCTTGACTGGACTTGCCCCGCGGACTTGCGCGACAAAAAGGCCATCGTGGGCGGAAAGGAGCAGGACTTTACCTACGGCGACTGCCAAAAGGAAATGGACTTAATCAACAAGCAGTTCATAAAAATCATGCTTGAAGGCGACGCGGAAGGCCGCGGCTTTGGCTACCCCATTCCCACCTACAACATAACCAAGGACTTTGACTGGGATTCCGAAAACGCAAAGCTCTTGTTCGAGATGACAAGCCAATACGGAACGCCCTACTTCCAGAACTTTGTCAACTCCGACCTTAACCCCAGCGACGTGCGCTCAATGTGCTGCCGCCTTAGATTGGACAAGCGGGAACTGCGCAAGCGGGGCGGAGGACTTTTTGGAAGCGACGAGTTTACAGGAAGCGTCGGAGTGGTCACAATAAACCTTCCCCAAATCGGATACTTGGCAAAGAACGAAGAGCAGTTCTTTAAAAGATTGGACTACCTTATGGACTTGGCCAAGCAAAGCCTTTGCGTAAAGCGAAAGGTGATCCAAAAGCTTTACGACGGCGGCCTTTTTCCATACACAAAGCGCTACCTTAAGACCCTCAACAACCACTTCAACACAATCGGCCTTTGCGGAATGAACGAATGCTGCCTTAACTTTTTGGGCGTGAACATCGTCAACCCCAAAGGAAAGGCCTTCGCCGAAAAGGTCCTTGACCACATGAGGGCCAAAATGCAGGACTATCAGGAAGAGACAGGAGAGCTGTTCAATTTGGAAGCCACTCCCGCCGAAAGCACCAGCTACCGCCTGGCGCGCCACGACAAGCAGAACTATCCTGACATCATCGCAAGCGGAACAAGCGAGCCCTACTACACCAACTCCACCCAGCTGCCGGTTGACTACACAAGCGACGTCTTTGAGGCCTTGGACATGCAGGAATCCTTGCAAACCCGCTACACCGGCGGAACGGTCTTCCACACATACATGGGAGAGCAAATCAAGGATTGGAAGGCTTGCCGCGACTTGATAAAGACTGTCATGTCAAACTACCGCATTCCCTATTTTACAATTTCGCCGGTTTATTCAATTTGCCCGGTCCACGGATATCTTTCCGGGGAGCAATGCGAATGCCCCAAATGCAAGGAAGAAAGGCGCAGGGCTTTGCAGGCAAAGCTTGACGGCTTGCTCGCCGAGCGACAGGCAATAATCAACGCATAAAAAGGAAGGGAGGAGAGCGGCAATTTTGGTCATGGAAAGACCTTAATTGCTTGCTAGCCGCATAAGCGGCAACATTCGCGCTCGCCGAAAGGCTCCCGCGAACAGCCGTACATAAAGGAGGAATTTTATGGCAAGGACATTGAAGGAAATTGACGCGGAAATCGCGGAAGTCAAAAAAGAGCTTGAGGACGTTCACGGAACGGAAACGGAAGTTTACGCCAGAATCGTAGGCTACTATCGCGCCGTCCGAAACTGGAACAAGGGCAAGGCCGAAGAATACAAACATAGAAAAAATTTCGCCTTGGAAAATTCCTCCGAATACGACATTCACAATTACGCCGACGCCTCGGCGGAAATCGAGCGGACAACCTTCAGCCCGGAAAGCGAGCTTCTTATGGAAGACGGAAACTTTGAGGAAGGCGCCGCCGGCTCAAGCGGAGTCCGCTACGAGCTTTACGCGCGAAAGACTTGTCCCAACTGCCCGCCGGTAAAGGACTGGATTTTAAAGAGCGGCCTTGAAGGAAAAATCGTTGACGTGGACACAGAGCAAGGCCTTTCCGAAGCCGCGCAAAAGGGAGTCTTTGCCGCGCCCACAGTGATTTTTTACAAGGCCGACGGAAGCGAAAGCGGCCGCGCCCACAATGTGGCCGAGCTGGAAGAAATCTTTGCCGTCGCCACAGCCTAAAGGGGTTTTAATAAAAACCAGCTTAGTGGATTATCCTGAAAGAGTCGCGGCCGCGTATTTTTTACGCGGCTGCAATCTTCGTTGCCCCTACTGCTACAACACGGAGCTGGTCGAGCCGTCAGTTCAAGACAATGTTCAATTTGTTTCAGTTGATGAAGTCTTGTCCCATCTAAAAAAGCGCGCCAATGTTTTGACCGGCTTTGTCATTTCTGGCGGCGAGCCCCTTTGCCATCCGCAAACTGTCAAGGAATTGATTTTGCGCTCGCGCTCCTTGGGCTATAAAATAAAGCTTGACACAAACGGAATGTTTCCCGATCGCTTGAAGGAACTTTTGGCCGACAAGGATGTCGCGCCAGACTACATCGCGCTTGACGTAAAGACAAGCCCCGGGCGCTACAGGGAATTAAACGGCCAAGACGGGGAACAAAAAATTCTTGAGTCGATAAAAATCGTCAGCGCCCTTTTGCCAAGCGCCAGGGAATTTCGCACGGTCCTCTACCCGCCCCTGGACTCCGCCGCCGAGATAAAAGAATTGGCAAGCCTTTTGCCAAAAGACGCCCGCTGGCGTTTTGCCCATTTTTTAAATGGCCGCTGCCTAAGCGCCGCCGCCCAAAGCGTCCAAGCCTATGCCGAAACTGAAGAAAACGCCCTTGTGGAAATTGCCCGAAAAAAGATTCCGGGCGCCAGCCTGCGATAATTTTTTTTCCGTTCCGGCGACCGCGCGCAAAAAAGGCCCTCTTGGTCACGTCAATGGCTATTGATGGAAAGAAGGGGCGGTTTTTACAGGCGCGCGGAAAACGCTATAATAGCGACATGCCTAAAGTTGTTAGATTCATTTTCTTCTCCTGCCAAATGAAGGTTCCTCCAGCGGTCCGCGGCGATTTTTGAAAGGCAATCATTGGGTTCCACAGTGTTTGTTTCCCAGTTGAATTCGCCTGTGGGGTCTATATAGCGTGTGGGGTTGTTGGCCGCGCACGCAAACAAATTGCCATTGATGTGTGTAAAGGCTTGTTTTGTCATTCTTGGCCTTGATTTTTGGCCAGCGAGTTTTTATCGGAAAGCGAAGTTTTTCAAAAAACACGCCGAGTTTTATCCAAAAACATACGACGTTTTAAAAAATTCTCGGCGTGTTTTTGGGCAAAACTCCGTATGTTTTTGCCGCATTTTGGGCAAAAAAAAGGCTTCCATTTGAGGAAGCCAAAAATAGCGACTAATGGGATCGAACCATTGACATCACGGATATGAGCCGTGTGCTCTACCTACTGAGCTAAGTCGCCGTAGTTTTTCTAATTTATCAAAAAAGCAAATTCTTGTCAAGAGCCGCGGGCCATCTTGCAAGGCTTTTTTGCCCCCGCGGCGGCTTTGGCTAAAACTTGCTGTCGGCGTAGCCTATCCAGCCTTCCTTTTCAACAAGGGCCTTTTCAAAGCCTTCAAGCTTAAAGGGATAGCTTTTTGAAAGGCTTCCGGCTATAAGCTTTACCTTGGCAGTGCCGTCGTCGTTGATGACAATCTTGCATTCAGTGTCTTTTTCGGCAAAAGTCCTGAACATGTCGTCAACAGACTTTTTGTCCATCTCCACCGCCAAAAGGCCGCAGTTATACATGTTCTGGCGGAATATGCGGGCAAAGTTTACCGCAACGACGACATAAATGCCGTTGACTTCCAAAGCCCAGGGAGCGTGCTCGCGGCTTGAGCCGCAGCCAAAATTGTCGCGGGTGACAATCACCTTTTTGCCAGGAACGTCGGTCTTTGAGTCAAAGCCTTCCAGCTTCAAGTCTTCCAAAAGGTAAGGCTTAAGGGCCTGCTTTGTGTTTTCCGTCAAGTATTTGGCCGGAATGATTTCGTCAGTGTTGATGTCAGTTCTGTCCAAAAAGAGGACCGGGCCTCCAAATTGTTTCATACAATGCTCCTCATATTTTATTGTTGATACAAAGGTGAATTAGCTATTTCTCCGGCAATCGCGGTGGCCGCGGCGCTGGCGGGGCTCATAAGGTGAACCATGCCGCCCTTTCCCATGCGGCCGTTAAAGTTGCGGTTTGTGGTGGAGGCGCAAACTTCGCCTTCCGCCAAAACGCCGTTCGACATTCCCAAGCAGGCGCCGCAAGTGGGGTTTGTGACGCAAAAGCCCGCGTCCATAAAAATGGAAAGAAGGCCTTCGTCAAGCGCCATCTTATAAATTTTGGGCGTGGCGGGGCTTACAATGCCTCTGACGCCCTTGGCCAATTTTTTTCCTTTAAGAACTTGGGCGGCGATTCTAAGGTCTGAGATGCGGCCGTTGGTGCAGCTTCCGATGTATATTTGGTTTACCTTGGTTCCCTTGAGGGCCGAAATTGGCTTCACTTGGTCGGGCTTGTAGCCCACTGTGGCCAAGGGCTCCAAGTCGCTCAAATCGTAAGTGACAACCTTTTCGTATTGGGCGTCGTCGTCGCTTCTCCATTCTTGGTAGGCGGCCAAGGCCTCTTCCTTTGTCTTAAACTCGTCCTGAATGAATTCCCAAAGGTAGTCAACGGTCTTTTGGTCGGGAAAGCAGATTCCGCTTGTGGCGCCGGCTTCCACGGCCATGTTGCAAATGGTCATCCGCTCTTCCATACCAAAATTGTCCACAATCGGGCCGGTGAACTCGACTACGCAGTTTGTGGCTCCGTTCACGCCGATTTTTGAGATGATGTAAAGGATGACGTCCTTGGCGTAAACGCCGGGCTTTAAGCTTCCGTTCAAGACAAACTTGATGGACTTGGGCTCTTTGAAGGAGCAAACCCCCTTAAGGATTCCAACCTCAAGGTCTGTGGTTCCCACGCCGGCGGCAAAGGCGCCAAAGGCTCCGTGGGTGCAAGTGTGGCTGTCGCCCATGATTACGGTAAAGCCGGGGCGGACAAAGCCTTTTTCGGGGAAGATGGCGTGGCACACGCCGTTGGATCCGATGTCAAAAAAATCTTTTATGTCGTTTCTTGCGGCCCAATCCCGCAAGATTTTTTCCTGGGTGGCGGTCTTAGAGTCCTTGGCGGGGGTCACATGGTCGATTACGGCCTTGATTTTTGTCTTGTCAAAAACCCTGTCTTTTCCCCGCTCGCACAGGTCGTTGATGGCGATGGGTGTGGTTATTTCGTGGCAGAAAACTCTGTCAAGCTTTAAAATATAAGTGTCCTTGAAGGGCTTTTCCAAGAGGTGCTTTTCAAAAATCTTTTGAGCGATTGTCTTTCCCATAATCTGAATTCTCCTGATAATTAAAAACTACTAAAGATTTTAATTATTTTTGAAGAATCTGTCAATCATTTTTATAAGGAAATTTTTATCCCAAGACCGTTATGCCGGCGCTCTCGATGGCCTTGTTGATGGCGTCCTCGATTCCGCCCACGCTTTCGTCAAAGTCAACCTTAACTTGAGACTTGGCAGGGTCCGCGACGCATTCCGTAACACCAGCGACGCCTTTTACGGCCGCTCCAACTTTTCCCGCGCTCGCGTCGTCAAACATTCCGTCAACAAATATCTTTTTTTGCATATTCAGCAAGTCTCCTAAAGTCCAAAATGTATTGTTAAATGCATTTACATTATAAATCAAGGCAAAAGAAAAAGCAAGAGATTTTTTTATAAAGGGCGGATTTTTCCGCTTGCGTTTTTTTTGATATTGCGCTAGATTGTAGTCATACCCCACAAAAAGTCAGGGATGGGCGCCCGCAAAGGCGGCTTTTATAAAGGGGACCTCCAAAAATTGCAATTTCTGGAGACGACCTAAAGCTTTAGGAGAAAAAAATGGGAATTCGCGGAGAACTATACACAACGCAAGTAATTTTGGCCAACCGCTCGTATTTTTTTAACGTAAAGGAAAACAGGACGGGGGACGTGTTCCTTCAAGTCGTGGAAAGCAAGAACAAGGAAGGCGTTGACAGGGACAGGCACCAAATTTCGATTTTTGAAGAGGACATGCAAAAGTTCTTCAGCGGCCTTGACGAATCCCTAAAATTCATTCAAAAGAACAAAAAGGAGCGGGACAAGGCCCGCGCCGAAAAGCGCGCCGCCAAAGACGCAAAGTACAGATCTTCCGCCCTTTCTGGAAAAAAAATCTACAAAAAAAAGGCCGAAGACCCGGACGCGCGGCCTGTTGACCCCAACGCGCCAAAAAAAACCGGCCGCGTCCACGTAGTCTCAAAAAGAAAATGAAAGCCTTTGCATTGCCAGCAGTCCGCGAAAGCGGACAGTAAAGGGGACCTCGAAAAACTTCAGTTTTTCGAGGTAACTTTGAAAATGCGATGTTCTAAGTCGCGCTATTATAGCGACTTAGAACTCGCCGGCACTTTCGAAAAATCGCCGAAGGCGAGTTTTTCGAAAGTGCCCTAAATGTTTCCATTAGCAAAACAAAGGCTCAATAGGAAAAAGAAAGCCTTTGTATCGGGCTGGGACCTAGTTCCCGGCAGGCGGCCTTGTGCGCGGCGGTGGGATAGCCCTTGTGCTTTGCGTAGCCGTAGCCGGGAAATTTTTTGTCCATCTCAACCATAAAACGGTCGCGGGCGGTTTTGGCCAAAATGCTTGCCGCCATCACTTCCGGATATTTTGCGTCGGCCTTGACCACAGCGCGGCATTCAATGGGCAAATCCGGCGGAACAAAGGTTCCGTCGGCGATTCCTTCCAAGTTTTCAAGCAAAAAGGCCTGAGGGGCAAGGCCATTTTTTATAAGCCATTCGTTCTTTTTTAAAAGCAGGCTGTCAAAGGCCTTTTTCATGGCCAGAAGGCTGGCCCGCAATATGTTGATTTGGTCGATTGTTTTGTGGTCAACAAAGGCAAGGCCCCACAAGGCCTTTTCTTTTATAAGGCTTTCCGCGGCCAGCCGCTTTTTTTCCGAAAGTTTTTTTGAGTCGTTCAATATTTCAAAAGGAAAGTCCTGGGGCAAAAGAACCGCGGCGGCCGCCACCGGGCCAGCTAAAGGCCCCCGCCCCGCCTCGTCAAATCCAACGACTGTCATTTGTAAATGTTTCCTTTGTTTTCTGTAAAGACGCTCTTTCCTGAAAGATAAATGTTGTTGAAGTCCTGGCTTTTGTTTTGAATGTCCAAGGTAAATTTGTTTCCCACCAGCCTAATGGAGCAATCGGCAAATTCGGCGGGGCGGCCAACCCTTGCGGTGACTTGCGCGAAATTGTTTTCAATGTTGACAGAACCGCCGTTTGCCGAAATGGCCACTCCAGTGTCGGCCACGCACAAGAGTCGGCAGTTTTTTACAACTGCTTTAGACTGTCCTGCCAAAGACAAAAGATTTGAATAGCCTTGGGCTTCGCTTGCAAGGCCTGTGGATTCTAAACTTAAGGCTGACGAAAGGCAATTGAAAACGCTTCCGTCTCCCGAAAAACGGGCCGAAACCTGGCAGTTCTTTAACGTGGCCGCCGAGCGCTCAAAGATGAACATGTTTGTCAAAGCCTTTGCGGCTCCCCTAAGTTTTTTTGAAAGGACGGGCGGCTCGGCCTTTTCAAAAAAAACATTCTCAGCGTAAAGCCCGGCGTTTTTTAGCGCTATGACAGACGCGGCCGGAAAAGAAATTCTAGCGTCCCCCACTCCGCAAAATTCAACATTGTTGGTGATTGTGTTTTCTCCGGGATTGAGAGGCACGCTTCCCTTGATGTAAAAACGGGAAAAACTTTTTTTGTTCGCAATTTTTGAAAGCCGGGACAAATCCTTAAAAGGCGCCAAAGGGCTTCCGTCCTGCTCCTGGACTTGCGAGTCGGGATTGACGTAATAATTGTATTTGTCAATGGCAACCACAGCGTCTACGGTTTGGCTTTTTGAGCCATACTGGTCTTCGGCGTAAAACGAAACTTTGTAGGCCATAATTTTTTCCGTGTCGCCGTATAGCGTGATTTTTTGTCCTTGATATGGATAAAAGTCTCCCTGAACAAAATTGGCCAAAGACAAATCCGCCGGCTCAAAAGAAGGCTCAATTGAAAGAGGATTTGAAACGGCAAAAAAGGTTTTTGTTTGCGGATCAAGCTTTGCGTAAATTTGGACATCGTCCCTGGCGTAAGAGGATTTTGCCGATGAAACAATCTGCGGCGGATTTGGCGTGGAGCGGTTTACAAAAACATCGGCGCTTAGGGAGCCTTGAAAGGCTTGTCCGCAATAAACGTCAACATCTATGCGCTCGTCGATTTTATCTCCGTAAAAGGCGTCTATCACAAGCTGGGAATGCAAGCCTTCAGACACCAGTTTTGTCTTTGAAGACTGAGACGGCGCCAAATAAAAGGGCTCGCCGCTTTGCGACTGGCCTTGAACTGAAATAACTACGCAGCCGTCAAAATCCCGCTCGACTTTTAACAAAGGCTTTGCCGCAAGCTCAACCTTTTGAATTGGATTGCCGGCGGAAAAATCCGCGCTTTGGAAATAGACAAAATTGGAGCGGCTTCTGTCAAGCTCAATCACCTCGCCCGCGGCGCGCCACCATTGGCCGTCAAGGGAAAAAATGCATTTACGGTCAAGCAAGACAAGTTTTGTCCAATCGCTTACCGCAAATGGAAAATCCTTTTTGCTTAGCGCGCCGGGTTCCAAGGGGAGCAAGCGCAAAACATAGCGCCAAAGATTTTTTCCGTCGCTCAAATTTATGGGAACAAAACGTTCCATCGTGGCTTTTTTTGAAATTGAAAGTTCGCGGCCTTTTTCATAGGAGTCGCTTTGAAAGAATGAGTATGTCATGGAAAACGGAATGGAAAGTTTTGAGCCTGCGGTAAAGTCAAAGCAAGGGCCAGTCTCAAAAGATCTTAAGAAGGCGTTTTTTTCCTCGTTCTCAACTTCAACCTGATCAACCGAAAAATAAACCTTTCGCTCGCTTTTATTCTGGCTTTTGTCAACTATTGCGACGCGCAGCTCTATGTTGCCAGTGACTTCCAGAACGACAGGGCCGTCGTAGGCAAAGCCTTGGGTCAAGGGGTCGCTTCCAGAAAAAGAATAATAGATCTCCTCTCCGCCGTTGGATTCAATCACAAGGCTCTGCAAGTTTGCGTAAGAGCCAGGAACTGGATTTACAATCGTCACCTCGGCAAAAAGAGAAAATACGGCGCTAAAAAAAATCGCGGCTAAAAATAATTTTTTCATCTTTACTATTATCGGCGCGAGAAGGCGTTTTCTCGCTTTTTATTTTTTCGCCAAAGCGTCCAAGACTTCTCGAAGCTCCGGGTCTTGCTTAAAGTAATGCTCCTCCAAATCCTCGGCGCTCAAGCCCACCAACTCATGGCTCATGTAGTGAATCCAGCGGTCTTCTTGGGGCTTTGTTATTTCAAACTTGCGGCACCAATAGTCTGGCTGAATGGCTTGCTGGGCCTTGTATGAAAAATGCTTATAGTCGTGGACCACAACCTTTATGTCGCTTCTGGGGATTCCCCTGTCCAAAAGGATTTCTGTAAGCGCGTTGATTGTGTTTCCCGTGTCAAAAATGTCGTCAACCAACATTATTTTGTCGCCGGGCCTAAGGCGCTCTGGAGGATATGTCCAGCCGTCAATCATAAGTTTTGTGTTGGCGCGAACGTCCGTATAGGAGCGGGCAACGACCGCGGCATACAAAACCGGATGGCTGTCTTTTCGGACAATTTTAAAATACTCGCTGATTACGTTCGCCATGTAGGCGCCGCCTCTTAAAGAGCAATAAAGCACGTCGGGAACAAAGCCCTCTTTGTAAATCTTGTGGGCCAATTTTAGCGCGTTGTTTCTAACCACATCGTAAGGCAAAAATTCTTTAATCATTCCGTAATTCTAGCGCAAAAACGCGGCTCGCGCAAGGAAAGGGAGAAAAAAGATTGCAAAAAAAGTTTCTTTTTTAGCTGAACTTTTTGTAAAGCTCCGCGATTATTTTTAGGCCGCCAAAAGTTTCCTTTTCGGCCCCCGCGTAATTCAAGCGAAGGCACTTTGAATAATGGGGATGCTCTTTGACAGGGGGAAGGCTTTTGTCTTGGGAGGCGCCAAAGAAAAAGTATTCGCCGGGAACCACAATCACGCCCCGCTTTTTCAGCTCATGGTAAAATTTCATCGTTGGAATTTTCAAGTCGGGCATTAAAAGCCACTGGAATATGGAGCCCTCGCTTTTGTGGACAAAATAATTTGTTCCTGCAAAAAGCTGGCGAATGGCCTTTTGCGTGGCCTCAGATTTTTTTTGATAAAAGGGGCGGACATATTTTTTTGCCGCCGCAACAAGGCTTCCGCTTTTTATCAAGGGCGCGGCGATGGCCTGTCCCACGCTTCCGCTGGCAAGAGCGGCGATGGCGTTTATGTTTCCCACGGCTTGGACAATTTTTTTGTCGGCCACGATGATTCCGGTTCTTAAAGACGGAAGGCCGATTTTTGAAAGGCTCATGGAAAGAATCACGTTGGAATCCCAATAAGGCGCCGCGTCGTCGGTGAAAATGATGTCAGGCCAAGGAAGGCCGTAAGCGTTGTCAATCATCAGGGGAACGCCGGCCTTTCGCGCGATTTTTGAAAGCCTTTTAATTTCGCCGTCGGTCAAAACGTTTCCGCTGGGATTTGTGGGCCTGCTTACGCACAAGGCGCCCACATTGGAATGCTTTTCAAGATAGCGCTCAAGGGAATCAAAGTCCACATGGTATTTAAAAGTTCTGTCCCTTTCGTATTGGCAAGTGGAAGGAATGCCCACAAACTGGCCCCGCTCTATTCCTTGGTCAGCGTAGCCTATGTATTCCGGAAGAAGGGGAAGAACAATTGTTTTTTTGCAAGATTTTTTTTCGTTGGAAAAAGTTCCGCTCAAAAGATTGAAAATGTAAAAAAAAGCGCTTTGGCTCCCGTTGGTTATGGCGACGTTTTCCGGGCCGATTTTCCAGCCGTAAGTCTTTGACAAATATTCGGCCACGCATTCTATAAATTCAACGCGGCCCTGGGGACTGTCATACAAGCCTATAAGTTTTTCAAAGTCGTCCTTTGACTTTAAGATTTTTTCCATGCGGCCACGGTAAAGGCTTTCTATTTGCGGAATGCGGGCCGGGTTTCCTCCGCCCAAACGGTATGGCTTGACGCCTTGGGGAAGGGGCTTTCCAATGTCGTCCATCAAGCGCAAGATGCCGGACTCGCCGGTAAGTTTTTTTCCAAAATCAGAGAATTCAATTTTTGACATAGTTTCCTCTTTTTTGTCACAAAGCGGCGGTCAAAGCCTTTTCCTTTTTTTGCGCCCTGGATTTTTTTACCCGAAGCATAAGAGAGTCGTCGGACCGCTCCACGAACACCTTTTCAAAAGGTTTTCCTTCAAGCATCAAAAGGGAAAGCGGGTCTTCCACTTCTTTTTGAATCAGGCGGCGCATCGGACGCGCTCCCATGCTGGGGTCAAAGCCCTTTTCTATAAGGTAGTCGCGGGCGCCTTGCTTTATCACAAGCTGAACGCCTCTTTCGGCGAGGCGGCCGTTCAACTCCGCCATTTGCAAGTCCAAAATGCGGCTAACATCGTCTCTGCTCAAAGCGTCAAAAACAAGAATGTCGTCAATGCGGTTCAAAAGTTCAGGCCGCATGAACTCTTTTATTGACTGCATGGCGTTGGACTTTATTTCCTCGTAAGGAATGACGCCGCCCGCCGCGCTGGAAAAGCCAACCCTTCCTTCTTGAGTGATTTCCCGCGCTCCGGCGTTGCTTGTCATGATTACGATTGTGTTTCTAAAATTGATTTTATGGCCAAGGGAGTCCACAAGCTCTCCTTCTTCCAAAATCTGCAAAAGCAAATTAAAGACTTCCGGGTGGGCCTTTTCAATTTCGTCAAACAAAACCACTGAATACGGATGGGTTCTCACCTGCTCGGTCAACTGGCCTCCGCTTTCAAAGCCCACATAGCCCGGCGGCGAGCCGACCATTTTGCTGACATTGTGCTTTTCCATATAATCGGACATGTCCAAGCGAATCAAGGCGTCTTCCGTTCCGAACAAAAATTTTGCCAGCGCCTTGGCCAATTGAGTTTTTCCAACGCCGGTGGGGCCCAAAAAGATAAAGGAGCCTGTGGGCCGCTTTGGGCTTGAGATTCCGGAGCGGCTTCTGCGGACGGCGGAAGAAATGGCCTTGACAGCCTCTTCTTGGCCAATGACGCTTTTATGCAATTCCGCTTCCATTTTAAGAAGGCGGGATTTTTCGTCGTCGCTCAACTGCTCGGCGGGAATGCCTGTCATTTGGCTTATGACGGCGCAAATGTCCTTAGCGCTTATGTCTTTCACAAAACCGCCGCTCTTGCTTTTCCAAGCCTCTTTAAATTCCTCAAGGCGTTTTTTCAGCTCCACAACCTTGTCGCGGACTTCGGCGGCGCGCTCGTAGTTTTGGCTTTTTACCAAGGCGTTCTTTTCAACCAAAAGCGCGTCGATGCTTTTTTCAAGCTCGTCAAGTTCCGACGGCCTGTTTCCTTCGGCGATTTTTTTCTGCGCTCCGGCCTCGTCCAAAATGTCGATGGCCTTGTCCGGCAAAAAGCGGTCCGTCAAATAGCGGCGGGAAAACTTTATTATTGCGGGAATTACGGAATCTTCGTATCGGACATTATGGAATTCCTCGTATTTACTTTTTAGACCAAGCAAAATTTTTTCAGTCTCTTGGTCGCTGGGCTCGTCCACCGAAACAGTTTGAAAGCGCCTAGCCAGCGCCGCGTCTTTTTCCATGTAGCGCCTGTATTCCCGAATCGTTGTGGCTCCCACAATTTGAATTTCGCCCCGGCTCAAGGCGGGCTTTAAAATGTTCGACGCGTCAAGAGAGCCTTCGGGACCGCCGGCGCCAATCATCGTGTGAATTTCGTCAATAAAGAGAATTATGCTTTTGTCTTCGCGAACCTCTTTCATCAAGCGTTTCATTCGCTCTTCAAATTCGCCGCGATACTTTGTTCCCGCGATAAGGGCCGTCAAGTCCAAGGTCAAGACACGCTTTTTCATCAAGTTGTAGGGAACGTTTCCGCTCGCAATTCTTTCGGCAAGTCCTTCCACGATGGCCGTCTTTCCAACTCCCGGCTCTCCGATTAACAGCGGATTGTTTTTTGTCCTTCTAGAAAGAATTTGAATCACCCGGTCAATTTCGGTCTTGCGGCCAACCACAGGATCGGCCAAGCCCTTCAAGGCAATTTCAGTTATGTCCCGGGAATAATTTTTAAGAAAGCCTTCCTTGCGGCTTTTTTGCTCGGAGCCAAAGCCTGAAACTTGCTTGTCATAGGAATTTCTTTCATGGCCAAACATTCGCTTAAATTCAGCGTCGCCAGCCTTGTCGCCGCTTCCCGCAGAAGTTTGAATTCTTTCACGGGCGGCGTAGGCGGCCTCCCTCGCGGCTTCAAAAGAAATTCCGGCCCGCTCAAAAAAACGGCCAGTGACGCTGGCGTTCTCGCGAATTGCCGCCAAAACAAGATGCTCGGTTCCAATGTAATCGTTTCTCATGGAACGAGCCTCGTATTCGGCTGACTCAAACAAGGTCAAAAGACGGCGGCTTGGGGGCAGTTCCGAAAAGTCTCCGGCCTGAACGCTTCCGCCCGATATTGACTTTTCTAAGTCAAGCTGATATGTCAGAATGTTTATTCTAAGTATTTTAAAAATCGCGTACCCCAAACCGTCGGCGCTTTTTATGAGCGCAAGCATCAAATGTTCTGGGAGCAGCTGCGACGCTCCGCTTTTTCTGCCCTCGTCTTGGGCTAAAGCCACAATCAACCTTTGGGCTCGCGGCGAAAAAGATTTCATAAATATATATTCCTCTTTAAATTACAAACGAAAGATTTTTAAATGCGTCTTGAATGATTATCGCCCTCAAACGATCTTCTTTTAATTTGTCGTCGCGCTTGACATCGTTTTCAAACCTAAAGTTTCCCGTTTTGAGCAAAAATCCCAAATGTCCGCTCTGCGCCCGATACAAAAGAGAGGAAAGTTCGTAATCCTTGACTCCCTTTACGCATCCCAAATCCAAGCCCCACTTGACGCTTGAAATGACTTCAATAGACTCGCGGAGTCCCATCAGAACGCAAAAGCGGGCGGCCGCAAACGCGCGCAAAATCGCGTCGCGAACGGCGGTCACTTTATTATCGGCATAATCGGCCCTAAACTTGCGCTCTGTTTCGCAAATATTTTTACCAAAAGAAATCAAGGCCGCCAACTGGTCTATTTCGTTTCCGCTTACCGACTGAACGGTGGATATTTGATAAAAGGCTCCCAAAGACGAAAAACTTTTGCTTCCGCTTCCAAAACAAGCCGCAATTGAAAAACCTTTTTTTTCGGCCTCTTTTGTCAAGTCAGGAATCTTTCCCGCATAGGACATGGACGGAAGATGAACTCTTAGCGAAGCCTTCATTCCGCTTCCAGAATCAAGCGCGTTGGCCGACAAATATCCAAAATCGTAACTTCCGGCAAATTGAACCCGTTCCTGAAGTTTGGAATCGATTTCGCGGGAAGACGAGTAAGCGGCGTTCAAGGCAAAGCCGGGAGCGAAACTTGAGATTCGAGCGTGGTCCACGCAATTTATCAAACAGCTTGAAATTCCGTCCAAACGCATCACAAGGCCCGTTCCAAAATTGCTCTCAAGCAAGCCCCGCTCCGATAAAATTCGCGCGCCCAAAGGCTCCACGGCCGCAAGGGGAACGCTTTGATACGTGTCAGCGTTTTCAAAATGGTTGAAAGCGTCAAAAATTATGTTTTGAACTCGGACGGCTTCGTCGTCGTCGCAACTTTCAGGAAACGGAAATGTGGCTAAATTTCTGGCCAGACGGACTCTGGCGGAAAGAACGACGTCATCGTCGTCGCCGGGAGCCGCGTACCAAGCGTCTCCGACAGAGCGCTTTTCTTCCATCACTTTTCTCCGTCATGTTCAGCGGCGACAGAATTTTTTTCTATGGCGCGCAAGTAGTCGCGGTAAAAGGCCGCCTTTTCGTAGTCTTCGCTTTTTACAGCCGCGTCCAACTTTTCGCGAACCCAAATTCTGTCCGTAAGAACCGAACGAAAGTTGGCCAAACGGCGCGGCAGGCTTCCGCTGTAGGGAGCCAAGATTTTCTTTTCGGCAAAATATTCCTTGACTTCGCTTTTAAAAATCGAATAGCATTCAGGGCAGCCAAGTTTTCCTGTAAGAAGAATTTCAGAACGAAGGCGGCCGCAAACCGGACAAGCCCGATCGTTTTTTACAAGCTGGTCCCGCCTGTCTTTCATCAATTGCTTGAACAAGGAGCCGATTTGCCTATCGATTTCCTGTCCTTCAGGAGAGATTCCGCAAGCCACGGCGCAATCCCTGCATAAATTGACTTTTTTAACGCCAAGGCGGTTTGTTTGCTCAACGTAAACAATAGCCTCTTTTTTTTGGCAGATGTCGCAAATCATAGGTCACCTCGAATTTCGCAAAGTGTCAAGCGGCCTTTCTTTTCCAGCCTTGACAGCAGGAAAAAGGCTCGCCGCCAGCGAAAGCAGCAAAGTCGCAATTCCAATCAAAAACAAATCGCCAAAAGGAATGTCAATGGGAATCTCTCGCAAATAGTATTCCTCGTCCAAAAGGCGCGTTTGCCTAAAACTGATTATATCATTGTTTGACAAAAAATACAAACCCTTAAGGACAAAATTGACGGCCTTTTCCAAAAGGCGGACAATTGAGTTTATGTTGACGCTGAAAAAAAGCCCGACGGGAATTCCAAGCAGCAAGCCGCCCGCGCCGCAAGCAAATCCGGTCATTAAGAACGCCAAGGAAACGCCTTGAGGAGAAGCCCCCAAGGACTTTAAAATCGCAATTTCGCGGCGGCGCTCAAGGACCAACATTATCAAGGCGCTTGAAATGTTCACCACAGAAACCAACACAATCAACAACTGTATAAAAATCAAGAGCGTTTTTGTGGAGGAAAAATTTTCATATTGGCTTCTGTTAAGTTCGTCCCATCGGTAAACCCTAAAATTTTTTCCAAGTTCATTTTGGAGACGGCCTTGAATTTTTAAAAGGCCGCTTGAAAAGGGATCTTGAACCTCGCACATAAGCGAATAAGAAGCCTCTTTTTGGGGAGAAATTTTTTTTGCCTCCTCAAGCGGCATAAAAAGCCAAAGGCCGTCCAACTCCCTGTATCCGCAAGAAACCACGGCGCAAACGTCAAAGGAATGGACGGAAGGCGCGTATCCAGTTTGGGAATTTTTTGAAAGGGTCAGCAAACGAATTTTGTCTCCCGCCTTCAGCCCTAGTTTTTCTGAAATCCCCTGTCCGATTAGAACGCCCTTTTTTCCTTCTGAAAAATCCTTTATGGATCCGTCCTTGGCTTCAAACAAATCCCTGTAACTTGAAAGGCTTTCAAAGATTTCTGTCGGCAAGGCCCTAACCGACAAGCCGCATCTTTTTGACTTGTTCACGGCCATGGCGGACAAGGAAATCATGGGATACGCGGCCTTGACTTGGGGAATCATAAGCGCTTTTTTTTCAGCATTCAGCAAAGCTTCTTGGGATTTTTCAAAAGATGAGGCTTCCAAATGGGACGAGGAAAGAGAAATCAAGCGCTTGGTGATTCCATCTATCATTCCGTTGGAGACGGCAAGAACCGCCACAAGGGGAATCAATGAAATGCCAACGCACAAGAGCGCTCCCGAAAGGCTTTTTTTTGCCACCGAGGCGCGGCCGCTTTTGGGAAACAAAATTCTTTTTGCAAGCATGAACGAGGATTTAAAATTCATTTTGCAGTCAAAACTCCGTCTTTCATTTGATAAAGGACGTCGCCCTTTTTAGCCAAATCCATGTCGTGGGTTACAAGCAAAAGGCTTTTTCCGTATCGCCGCGTCATGTCAAAAAGCAAAGAGCCAATCATGGCCGCGTTGGCGGGATCCAAATTTCCAGTGGGTTCGTCGGCCAAAATCAGTTCCGGGTCGTTAATCAAGGCGCGCGCCACGGCAACCCTTTGCCGTTCACCGCCCGAAAGTTCCGATGGCAAATGTCCCGCGCGCGCCGAAAGCCCAACGTCGTCCAAAAGCCTTTTCGCTTTTTCCATGGCCTTTTTTTTTGAAACTCCTGCCATATAAGCGGGAAGAAAAATATTTTCAAGCGCGGTAAAATCTTTAAGCAAGTAATGGAATTGAAAAACAAGTCCAACAAATTTCGAGCGGTATTCCGTCAGGGCGTCTTCGTCAAGGTTTGCAATCTCTTTTCCGCCGGCCACAATCGAGCCGCTTGTGGCCTTGTCTATTCCGCCCAAAATGTTCAGCAAGGTGCTTTTGCCGTTTCCGCTTTCGCCAATAACGCAAGAGCGCTCCCCCTTTCGCAGCGTCAAGTTCACTCCTTTTAAAACAGAAAGCCGCTCGCTTTGAGTGACATATTCTTTTTTTAGGTTTTCAACCTTTAAAATTTCATTCGTCATGCAAAACCTCCGAAATAGACTCGCTCAAAACTTCCCGGCTTGCAAGCCAAGATGAAAAAACGGCCGATAGTATCCCGAACAATGTTATGAAAATCACTTCTCCCGCATACATTCTTGCCGGAATGTTTCCGTAAACCGCGAACATTGGATTTTTTGAAACAAGAGGGACGTTTTGAGGGCTGAACAAAAGACAGGCAAAATACTCAAGCCAAAAAACCGCGGCGCTTAAAAAAGAGAAAACGCCTTTTATGTTCACGCAAAAAAACATGCCCAATATCAAGCCGGGAATCGCGCCTTTTACGCCGGTTAAAAATCCCCGCATGACAAAGATTTTTTTTATGGACGAAAGGCGGCCGCCCAAGGCGCTTAAGGTTGAAATTTCAAAGCGCCGCTCGTAAACGATTCGCCTCATGGAGTTGAAGATGTTTATGGCCACAACAAAAAAAATCAAAAACACCAAAAGCATAAGCATATTTTTTTCTATTTTCAAGGCTCCAAAAAAACTTCTGTTGTATTCCCGCCAAGACTTTGCGTCAACTTCCAAAAAGGCGCTTTTTATTTTTTCAATCTCAATGCCGTCGGCGGCGGAATTTTTTAATTTTACGCCAATGCATGGTTCAAGTCCTTCAAACAAATCAGAGCGATTCATGTTCACAAAGGCGTAAGAAGCGTTGATGTCCGCGTAGCCAGTCATAAAAATTCCCGAAACAAAAAAACGCTTTTTTTCTTTTAAGGCTTGCGCCAAAGGCTTTTTTGAATTCAGCGAATAAAGCCCAATCTCGTCGCCAACTTTGGCGCCAAGGGAACGGGCCAAGGCGGAGCCCAAAACAATTGGCTCAAGAATTTGTCCGTCCTGGCTTTTAAATGTGGAGTCAAGGTTGAACGAGCCTCTTAAAATTTTGACTTCACGCAAAAAGCCCTTGTCGTTCTTAAAAAAATCAGGATTGATTCCCCTTGCAAAAAGAGCAGCCTCGCTTTGCCTTGGCCCGACAGCCAAGCATTCGCCGTCCACAAATTCCTGAAAGGCCAAAACATTTTTTTCTTTTGACAAAAAATCCTCAATGGCGTTTTTTTGCGAAGCGGCGCCTTCGATTCTAACATGAAACGACGACACTTCCATTATCGCGTCTATAAACTCCCGTTGAAATCCGTTCATCACGCTTATGACAATAATCAAAGTCATTACGCCAAAACAAATACCCAGCGTAGAAAGTTTTGACGACAAGGCGCCGACGCCCTTTTTGTCAACTAAAAAAAAGCGCTTGGCGACAAAATAAATCCAAGACAAAGCGCCTCTATTTTCCATCGCCGCCTCCGTTTGCTATTGTGGAGCCGACCTTTTCGTTGTTCCTGTAAAAATCCCTTGCGATAAGGCCGCCGTCAAAATAAGAGGTTTGAACGTAATCACCTTTTTCTTCGTCCTGGTAAACAGTCCTTACGCGCAAGACAGAATTTTTGTAGTAGCTTTTTTCTTCAAGCCCGCTCTTGTTGTAAACCCAAACCCGGCGCTCGTCGCTTGAGAGGCGGACGTTTTTTCTGTCAACAGAATATTTTTGCAAGCGCTCCAAAACCGTCCTGCCCTTTTTGTCGTATTCGCAATTAAAAACGTCAAAAGAAAGAACGGCTCCGTTTTCGTCAAGCCAATCGACTCTTTGGGACTTTATCTTTCCGTCGCCAAGATAAAAAGTCCGCCTTTCGCTTTTTTCACCGTAATTTTTTTCAAGAACGTCCCTTTCTCCGTTTTTTTTGGGAGGGTTAAAAAAAAGCTCGCGCTCAAGAAGACTTTGGGCGCTTGAAGCGCCTTGCTTCCAATACTCAATTTTTTGCAAGCGCAAGTCGTCGCCATAAAAGCGCCTTTGAAATTTTCCATTTGCGGAACTGACAAGACTCCTGCCTTTTTGCGGAAGCTCATTTGCGGAAAAGCAGTCGTCGCTTGTTTCTAAAAAGCGAATTTTTTTCATGGAATCCACAAAAGATAGATACAAGTTTTGGGGCTCTTCTTCGACTTCATCGTTTTCTTGAGACTCTTCTTTAACGGCGCTTTCTTCCTCAAGGCTTTCCTGCGAAAAGGCGCTAGGCAAAGCCACAAATGCGAGAAAAAAAACTGCGGCGAAAAATCGGCGCGCCTTCAACTTTAAAGCCCCAAAAACTCGTTCAAATATTTTTCAGGGTCAAAAGGCTCGATGTCCTCGTAGCCTTCGCCAAAACACACAAAAGCAACGGGAAGAGCCAGCTCTTTTCCGATGGAAACGGCCACTCCCCCCTTGGCGCTGGAATCGTATTTTGTCAAAACAATGGCGTCCACGCCAACCGATTCGTTAAAGACTTCCGCTTGTCGCAACGCGTTTTGGCCCGTTGTGGCGTCCAAAACCAAAAGTTTTTTGTAACAGCCTTCGCTGGCTTTTTGCGAGCAAACGCGGTCGATTTTTTCCAATTCGCGGACAAGGTTTTCCTTGTTGTGAAGTCGGCCTGCCGTGTCGGCAATGACAAGGCCGCCGCCCTTGGCGGAAACCGAATCCGCCGCGTCAAAGACAACGGCCGCGGGATCGCTTCCCATTTGGTGGGCGACAACCCTAATTCCAAGCCTTTTTCCGTGTTCGGAAAGTTGGTCAACGGCGGCGGCTCTAAAAGTGTCGCTGGCGCTAAGAACAATGTTTTGCAAGCCCAGTTTTTTTTGGGCGGCGGCGATTTTTGCAGCGCTGGTGGTTTTTCCGGCGCCGTTCACGCCTAAAAGCATCCAAATGTTTGTCTTTGCGTCCTGAACCTTTAAATCAAGGCTTTTAGCAAATGGGAGAAGCGCCGCCTTAAGCCTTGACAAGATTTCCTCTTGCCCATAAATTTTTTCCTTGCGGCAATCGCTTTCCAGCGTGTCAATCAATTCCATGGCGACCTTGGCGCCTATGTCTCCTTCGATAAGCGCGTCGGCCAAATCGTCAAAAAAGGCTTGGTTTTCGGCGGCTCCTTTTGAAAAAAGATTTTTTATTTTCTCAGCAAAAGATGTTTTCATGCAAACTCCAACTATTTTTTTTCTTCATCTTGCAATTCAGGGCCATAATCCCTTTCTTCTTTTTGGGGCATATACGGCTTTAGCGCGTCGGCTTCGTTTTCCATCATGCGCTGAATGTCTTCCATGCGGCGCGCGTTTTCCATTTTGCCCAATGTTCGTCCGCTAATTTTTTTTGCCTTGGGAGGAAGAACCTTGTCAACCGCAATCAAATAGGCCACCAGTTCGCACACAAACCAAACTCCGCAAGCCGCAGTTATTCCAGTTCCTATCAGCGACAGCTTCTGATACTTGTTGTATTCATCGGCGGAAACTCCGCCATAAGAGCTTTGATAGCTTCTCTGATACGAAACAAAGCGGCCGTAAGTGAAAAACAAATACGGCAAAGAAAGCATAAGGGCGCTGTAAGAAAGATACATCATTTTTCGCCGTCTGTCGATATTCTTGCTTACGTCAAAAACCTTTACTCTCGCCTGCAACTGATTTTGGTCAACCATCAAGTTTCCAGGAATTTGCAAGAACATCGTTTCCGAACCGCTTTCAAAGTAGCCAAAAACCGTGTCGCCGTTTACTTTAAGGGGAACGTCAACAAAGTCGCTTTTAGACGACGGTCCGGCGTATTTTCCGTCAAAAAAAATGTCGCCTGGAACAAACTTGCTTAAAACAAGCTTCACAGAACCTTCCGACTTTTCCTTGAAATTCACTTCGACAAAAAACCTGCGGCGGCCTGAAAAATCATAGACAAAAGTTTCCTTGGCAAAATTGTCAGCCTCAAACGAAACTGAGTGAAAGCCCGAGCTTACAACGGCCTTTTCAGGCATGGGATCGTAAACAACATTGTCAATCGTCAATATGGCGCCTGAAAGCGCTTCCTTTGGATTCACTTGAAATTCAAGTTCTACGGGAAGGCCGTTTGAAATTTGAGGCATTAGGGCAAAAGCCAAATTTTCAGCCATGGAATTTATTTGCGCCAAAGAGCCCACTTCCATCGCGCCGGCGCTTTTTTTTCCGCCTGGAAAAAAAACAAGCTCAACGCTTGCCGAAATATAGTTTCCGTAAAAAGAAACAGAACCGGAAATCAAAGCGTTTATTTTTGCGGCGGCAACTTCTTTTTGGTATTTTCTTGAAAAGATTCCGTCAGCCTCAGCCTCGGCGCTTGCCAAAAAAAGCGCTTCCGAGTCATTTTTGTAAAGGACGATTGTTTCTGTTTGTGGAGCCAAGTCGTTTTTAATTTCACGCAAGGCTTTCTTCTTTATTTTTTCCGGTTGGTAAACGCCCCTTTGCTTCTCTAGATTCGCGTCGATCTTGTCTTGCAAAGCTTTTATTTTTTTTTCTTGCTCTTTCAAGGCCATTTCAAATTCAAGCGCGCTGTAAGTGTTTAAAACAAGAGAGTCGCGGGACTTGACTTCCTTGCTCATTTGCAAAAAAAGGTTAAGGCGCTCGGTCAAAAGCTCGTCGCTTTTTCTTGCCGCCTTTTCGTCAAACATAACCTCGCGGCCTGTTCCCGCGGCTATCCGCTCAAGAATCAAGCGGGGCAAAACGGCGGCGGCGCTTTGGGCCGCCTTTGACGCTTGGCCGTCAACGCTAAAAGCGCGCGCGGCCAAAATCCATTCCTTGTCGGTCGAAGAAAATTCTTGGGCCGTCAAATAAAAACCATTAAACACGGCGCAAAGAAAAAAGAGAAAAAGAAACATTTTTTTTAAGAAAAAATTTCTACTGCTCTCCTTCTCCGTCATCTTCCGCATCCAAAGGAAGTCCCTTCCACATGGCGTTTAGATACGCCTCTATAAATTGGTCGATGTCGCCATCCATCACAGCCTGAATGTTTCCTGTTTCCGCGCGGGTGCGCAAATCCTTTACCATTGTGTAAGGCTGAAAAACATAAGAGCGGATTTGGTTTCCCCAGGAAATGTCTTTTTTTTCGGCCGAATACTTTGAGTTTTCCTTTTCTTTTTCCTGCTTGTAGTATTCGTAAAGTTTTGACCTTAAAATTGACATGGCCGTGGCGCGGTTCATCAATTGGCTTCGCTCGCTGTCGCAAGCCACAACAATTCCGGTGGGCAAGTGAGTGAAGCGCACCGCCGAATCGGTTTTGTTCACATGCTGGCCGCCCTTTCCGCCAGAACGGTAGGTGTCAACCCGCAAATCCTTTGGGTCAATCTTAACTTCAATCGTGTCGTCCAAAACAGGAAAAACGTAAACGCTGGCAAAAGAAGTGTGCCGGCGCGCGTTGGCGTCAAAGGGGCTGATGCGAACCAAGCGGTGAATGCCGGCCTCGCCTTTTAAAAAGCCGTAAACATAGTCGCCGTCAATTTGAAAAGTAACGGACTTGATTCCGCCTTCGGCTTCCAAAAGGTCAACGGTCTCAAGCTTGAAGCCCCGCCTTTCAGCCCAGCGGCTATACATGCGGCTGAGCATAAAGGCCCAGTCTTCGGCTTCGGTTCCGCCGGCGCCGGCATGTATGGAAAGAAAGGCGCTTGAAGAGTCCACCTCGCCGCTTAAAAGGCTCATGCGGCTTTCCCGCTCGTAGGCTTTTTGCGCCTCGTCAAGCTGGGAGCGAATTTCTTCCTCTTCGCTTTGGTCGTTGGACTCCACGGAAAGCTCGTAAAGGGCCTCGATATCTTCAATTTGCGCCTTTAACTCCCGCCAAGGCTCAACAGAGTTCTTCAGGCGCTTTATTTTGTTCATGACAGTTCCGGCTTTTGCCGTGTCGTCCCAAAAGCCGGGTTCGCCCGTCAAAGCCTCTTGCTCGGAAATCTTTTTGTAAACCGAGGGCGCGTCAAAGACGCCCCCAAACATTAAGGATGTTTTCTTTTAATTCGTCAATAGGCTGTTTCAAGTCCTCAAGCATAATGTCCCCTCATTCTAATTTGGAATTCAATTATAACGATTTTATTTTCTTATGTAAAGGACACTCTATTGAAGGAAAATAAATTAGCCGATATTATATAGGTATGAAAGCCTTTAAATTTTTTTTCGCTTTCGCCGCGGCGGGAGCTTTTTTTGCCCTTCCCATTTTTTCTCAGAACAGGCCGGTGGCAAATTCCATTGAGGCGCTTTCAGGAAAAGAAAAAAGCGTCACAATCACATGGGAATTTCCAGCAAAGTGCGACCCGCCCATTTCCGGCGTACAAATCTTCAGAGGAAAAAAGCCCTTTGTTTCATTTGAGCAAATAAAAGGCCTTGAGCCCATCGCCAAATTGGAAAGCGGAAAAAAATCATGCACAGACACCCTTGCCGCGCCGGGAGACTACTTTTACGCCGCGCTGGCCGAAACCCCAAAAGGCCTTTACAAAATCATAATTCCGGGCGTCAACGCCACCACAAAAGGCGCCAAGCCAATGATTCCCGAACCGAGCGAAACCGCTTTGACAAAAGTCGAAAACAAGGACACAAATTTGCCCGACCCGCAAAAAGAAGTTTTTTACGAAGGGCAAAGAGTTCGCTCGGCTCCCCTTCCCAATCCTGGAACGCTTCTTGGCTTTAGCGAAAAAAAGACTGAAATGAGCGCCAAGGCAAAAAAAGCCGCGAGAGAGTTGGGGGGCAAAAAAATCGTCTCGCCAAAAGAATTCAAGAGCCCATATTTTTTTGAGGAAGACATGTTTTCTCCTGACGGCGGCGATGAATACACCTTGTTTGAAGCGTTAAGGGCCGGCTTGGCGCCAAAAAAATATCCAGAAAGCGTTGACATTCTAAAAGACTATTTAAGCGTGCGCAGAAGCCAAGAATGCGGCGATCGGGCGCAATTTTACTTGGGAGAAAGCTACTATTTTTGCAAGGACTATAAAAGCGCCATCGGCTGCTTTATAAAAGTCCAGGACGCCTTTCCTGAACTTTCAAAGCAATGGATTGACTCAAGCTTGGACCTTTTGACTCTTGACTAAAAAATAGACCTAATCATATTCAAAAGTTCAGAGGATCTCGTCGCGCGGGAATCCGAGCCTCTCAGCGCGTCCTCGCCGTCTATGGGATTTCCGTTTTGGTCCGCGGCGGGAGCCGTGTCCATGGCGCTTTCAGACGATTCCTTGGAATCTTTTGGCATTTCAATCAAAAGCAATTCGTCCCGGGCGTTCACCCGATCATAAAAGCCGGTTCCGCTCAAAACGCCTTCGGAAATATCCTCGCCAACAGTTTCAAGAATCACTGTTCCAAGCAAATCGTCTTTGTCAAAGCGAAGGCCTTTTCCTGCGTCGGCGGTTTTTAGCGCGCCCCTTTTGACCACAGAAAATTTAGCGCCCTTGACCATGCCTTCGCTTTTTCCAATGTCAACCAAAACGTCATTTCCGCTTCGTTCCAAAAGCTTGGCCCTAATCGGAAGGGAGCTCAAAATTTCCTTTCGCAAAGACAGCAAGGCTTGGGAATATCGGTTGTTTCCTGTTTTAAAAACTGAATTTTTTTGGACCAAGGCGCCTGTTCTTGCCGAATAAATGTCGGCGTCAAAACTAATGTCCCGCTGGCTTTCGCTTGAATCAAATAGAATGAAATAATCATAGCCGTTTCTATGGGCGTCGGCGTAAGCCTCTCCGTAAGAGCGGGCCTCTTGGGGAATGAGGCTGGCGCTTGTTCCCAAAATTCCTCGAAACAAAATCGCCAAGTGTCTTGCCGCAAAATCTGAAAGTTTTGGATGAACTTTTGGCCCGCGGGACGGAAGGCTGTAAAGGCCGATTGTCCAGCGGTTCTTGTCAAGATAAAAGGGGTTCACATTCCACTTTGAAGCCAGCGTGTCGCTCAAAAGATAGTCGTAGCCTTCAACAGTGTCGGACAGGCGGACAAGGGCAATTTTTTGGTCGTCTTCAGAAATTTGTTTTCCGCGGCTTTTCGCTTCTTCTATGCCGCTTTGAAGAATCTGATTTTCTTGAATGAACTTCAATTGAGCCAAATAGTTTTCGCTGAAACCTTCGGCGCGCAAAAGACGGCTAAAGGCGGCACGGGCGGAATAATTTGTCGGATCAATTCTAAGGGCGGCCTGATATTCAAAGCGCATTTGAAGGCCGTGAAATTTTTTTGCGTAATCCGCCCCCTTTTGAACATGATGCTTTGCCCAGCCTTTTCTTCGCGGGTCTTCCAAGTCAACGGCGTCTCTGACCAAAAGCTCAAAGGCCGCCCGCATAACTTCGTCTTCGGGAACCGCCTCAAGTCCCCGCTCCCAAACAAAAAGCGCGTCCTGCTCCCGTCCAAGAGTTTTTAGCGCCAAGCCTTTGACATACCAAGCCTGCCCGTCGTTTCTGTCGCGGGAAATCGACATGTCCGCCAAGTCAATGACTTCCTCATAGCGGCCTTGCTCAAAATATATGAGCGACAAAAGGCCGTAAGCGGGAATAAAATTGGGATCAACCTGAATCGAAGCCAAACATTTCTTTTCCGCGGAAGAGATGTCGCCCTTCTTAAAGTTTAAGTAAGAGGCGATGTAATGAGGCTGGGGATTCTCCGAGCGAAATTGAATGGCCTGATTGACAAAGCGCTCGGACTCCCGCGTTTTCCCCAGTTCGGCGCTGATAAGGGCCAAAGAAAGCAAGGCCTTGGCGTTTCCAGGATTTCGCTTGAGGGCGTCGGCGTAAAGGCTTTCCGCTCCCGAAAGGCGGCCTTTGAACAAATTTAATTCCGCAAGCCCAAAGCGGGAGTCAATGTCGTTGGGGTATTTTTTTTGAACGCCCTCAAATATTTTTTGAGCTTCGTCAAGACGGCCCAAAGAAATCAGGGCCATGCCCTCAAGATTTAGAATGTCGCTGCGGCCGCCGGCGTATTTTTTTGCGTTTTGCAAAAAGCCCAGAGCGGCCTCGCTTTGGTCCATTTCGTATGAACATTGAGCCAAGCGATACCAAGCGTCCGCGTAAGACGGATTGATTTCCAGCGCCTCTTGGTATTTTTCGCTGGCCTTCCACCAATCCCGCTCTTCTTGAAAATTTCTTCCCTCGTCAAAGAGAGAGGCCGCGTTTTTTGAGCCTTGAGAAAAAATTGAAGAAGCGCAAAACAAAGCGCATAAAAGCGCTCCAAGGCTATTCGCCAGAATCCGTTTTCCCACCGCCATTGTTTTCCCCATTTTTTAGAATGACCTTAATTACGTTTATCCTGTGGCCTTCCATGTCCTGCACGATAAAGTCGTAATTGTTCCAAGAATGCTTTTCGTATTTTACTGGAATTTTCCCAAACAAGTCAAAGACAAAGCCGCCCAAGGTGTCAAAGTCTTCCACAGGAAATTCCGAGCCTATAGTTTCGTTCAAGTCGTCAAGGCTTGCCCTTGCGTCGCAAAGCCAAACATTGGGGCCCAAGGCAATTATGTCCTCCCGCTCGTTGTCAAACTCGTCCTGAATGTCGCCCACAATTTCTTCGATGATGTCTTCCATGCAGACTATGCCTGAAATTCCGCCGTATTCGTCAACGGCAAGCGCTATGTGGACATGCCGCCTTTTAAACTCCCGCAAAAGGCTGTCGATGCGCTTGGACTCGGGAACAAAAAAGGCTTTGCGGATGATTTTGTCCAAGGCAATTTCTTCGTTCTTGCTAAAAGAGCGAATCATGTCCTTTACATAAAGAACGCCCACAACATTGTCAATGGAGTCGGCGTAAACAGGAAAGCGGGAATGCCCTGAGGCGGCGATTTTTTCCAGCAGTTCTTGAAACGGAGTGTTGATGTTTATGAAGTCCACGTCAATGCGGGGAACCATGACTTCCTTGACGCTGGTTTCGGACAAATCTTCGATTCCCCGAATCATGTCCTTTTTTTCTTCGTTGAGAATTTCCCGCTTGGCTTCTTCTTCAGAATTTTCTTTTTTTTTCTTGAACAGTCCCATAAGGCTAAATTATTTTTTCCCCTTTAAGTTTTAAAAGCGTTTCTTCCTGCAATTTTAGCATTTGGCATTCGGGCTCCTTCCCCTTTTCTATGTGCTCTTCGCCGTGGTCATAGCCGTTAAGGTGAAGAAGTCCGTGAAGCAGCAAACGCTTTAGTTCGGAATTTATGTCGTCGCCAAAATATTCGGCGTTCTTTTTCAGCGTGTCAACGCTTATGGCGATGTCGCCGGCCAAAAGCCATTCTTGGCCTTCTTGGTCTAAAAATTTTTCTCCGTTCTCAAAAGAAAGAACATCTGTAGGCGCGTCAATGTTACGGTAATCTTTGTTCAACTGGCGAATGGTCTCGTCGCCGCAAAACATGACAGACGCTTCCTGGCCGTCAATCAAAAGTTCTCCGGCGATTTTTTGCATGAAGGGCTCCACCCGGCAAAGCCATTCCGGCTCCTCAATGCCTTGAACGCTGACCAAAAAATTATTTGCCATCGGCCTTTCCTTTTTTGCCGGCCTTTTGTTCGCCTTCTTTTCCCTTGTCCTTTGCGGGAGCGTCAGGATCCTTTTGGTCTGGATATTCGATTCTGGAATGATAGTAGCCCGCCAAAATTGAAACGAAAGTTTCTTGTATTTTTGTCAACTCGCCAAAAGTCAAGGCGCAATTTTTTAACTGGCCGGCCTGCATTTTTCCTTCTATCAGCGTGTGAATGAATTTTTCCAAACGAGGCACAGTGGGTTTTTCCAAAGTGCGGCAAGCGGCCTCAACGGTGTCGGCCAGCATGACAACCCCGCTTTCCCGGCTTGTAGGCGGATTTCCAAAGTAAGAAAAATCCTCAGGCTTTGTGTCGGGGTTTGTCTTTAAGGCCTCTTGGTAAAAATACTGCATGACGCCGTTTCCGTGGTGCTCGCTGATGATGTCTATCACTTGCTTTGGAAGGCGCATTGAATTGGCCATCTCCACGCCTTTTTTTACGTGGCTTCTGATTATGGAAACAGAAAGGGACGGATTTATTTCGTCGTGCTTGTTCTCGCCGCTTTGGTTTTCCACAAAATATTCGCTTTGGTCGATTTTTCCCATGTCATGGTAATAGGCTCCCACCCGCGCCATAAGGGAATTGGCGCCGATGGCCTTGCAAGCGTTTTCCGCCAATTGGGCAACCATAAGGGAATGGTTGTAGGTTCCGCTGGCGGTCAAAAGCATTTTTCTCATTACGGGATTGTTCAAGTCGCTCAAGTCAATAAGGCGGAAAACTGAGGCTGTATTTAAAATTTGCTCAAGAGGCGTGATGAAGCCCAGCGCCAAAATTCCGGAGAAAAATCCGTTTATGGCAAGTCCAAATGCTATCGCCCCCGCGCCGTCAAAGGATTCATTGAACACAACCTTAAGCAAAAAGGCCGCCACTACGTTCAGCAAGGCGGCGATCAAGGCCGCGAAAACCATTTGAATGCGATTCTCAAATTTTCTGGCTATGCGGCAAGAGGCAAAGCCAGTGGACAAGGAATATAAAAAAACAATGACGCTGTAATTTGAGGCGTTTAAAAGGCCTATGGCGCTAATCAAGGCAAAAAAGACCGCCTGCTTTTCGCCGAACAAAATTACGATTAAGAAAATAAAAAGGGAATTTGGAATGAAAACGCAAAGGCTGTAAGGAGAGCCTTGCGCAAAAGGAAGTTTCCGCGCGAAAACGGCGCTGGCAAAAACGGCCACAAAGAAAATGACTTGAACGATTGACTCTTTTAGATTGACTGTATGGCCCACCAAGGCCTTTGAAAACAAAAAGAACCACAAAAGAATCAAAAGGGCAAGGTAAATCAAGGCGTCGGCAAAAGCCCTGTAGTCAATGTATTCGCGAACGTTGGCCATTTTTTCAAGCTTTCTGTACGCCTCTTCTGTAATGACAAAGCCTTTTTTTATGACTTTTTCGCCTTTTTGAACCACAGTGGGATATTCCATAGTGCCGGGAAGGGTTCTGTCGGCGACAATCGTTCTGTCGGCAACCTGCCCTATTTCGTATTCGTCAAGCGCGAAAGTGGCCACGGTGGAGCTTCTGCTCACATTGAAGAATGAAATTATGGCCACGGTCGCAAACGCGATCGCGGCGGTAACCGCGCGAGGAAGCTGTTTTTTAAGAGCCGTAAAAAGGGGGCTTTTTGGCTTGCCGCCAACGACTTCAGTTTTTGATTGTGTCATTTTCATACGCCTTAACAATTATTTTTACCAGCGGATTGCGAAAAACGTCTTGGCCTGTCATCCGCATGATTCCAATTTCTGGAACGCGGGAAAGAACGGCAAGCGCCTGCGTAAGTCCGCTTTGAACGCGATTCGGCAAGTCGATTTGAGTCAAGTCGCCGGTCACAAAAACCTTGGAGCCGCTTCCCATTCTAGTCAAGAACATTTTCATTTGCTCTTGGCTTGTGTTTTGGGCTTCGTCAAGGATGAGTATTCTATCGCAAAAAGTCCGCCCCCTCATGTAAGCCAAGGGAGCGCTTTCTATTATATGGCTTTCTGAAAGCCTCTGCAAGATGTCCCGGGGAAGAATCGTTTCCATGGCGTCGTAAAGAGGCCTTAAATAAGGGGCGGTCTTTTGCTCAAGGTCGCCGGGCAAGTAGCCCAGACTTTCTCCGGCCTCAACCACAGGCCGCGTCAAAACGATTCCCCGGTATTGCTTTGAAAGAAGCAGGCGCAAGGCTTCGGCAATGGCCAAAAAAGTCTTTCCGCTTCCGGCCGGGCCAACGCAAAAAACCATGTCCAATTTTCGCATAAGGGCTATGTAGTCCGCCTGCTTTTGGGTTTTTGGGTAAACCCGCCTGATTCCTCCGGGAACCACAATGTTTATCGAAGCCATGTCGGCTCCGGCGTTGGCATTTAAAATCGAAGCGACGGCGTCTTCCGAATCCGCAGAGCCGTCCTCAATTTCGTCTATAATTCTGTCAACAATAAATTTAAATCTGCGCTGAATGTCAGGGTCTTGGTCTTCCACGCAGAGCTCGTTTCCTCGGGCGTAAATCGTCGCGCCAAGATTTTCCTCGATGAGTTTTAAATTGCTGTCGTTTGTTCCGCACAATTTGCTTAGAATGTCAGTGTCCGGAACAATAATTGTACACGATGAATCCATTTTATGGCTATGGCGGGCAAAGGCAAACGCCCCGCCCGCTCTCTACAATTATATAGCCAAAATAATCTTTTGTCTAGATTATCGTTCCCGCCGGAATCACGGCGTTCTTTCTGATTACGATTATGCCGTCCGCGCTGTAGAAAGTGCCGTGGTCGCCGTCCTCGTATTTTTTGCCTGAGACATTGATTTGGCAGTTTTCGCCGATGCGGGCGTTTTTGTCGATGATAGTCTTTTCAATGTGGCAGTGCTTTCCGATTCCGATATTGGGAAGGCCGGCCTTTCTGTTGCTTTCCTTTTCTTCAGGCGACTCGTAGTAGTCGGCTCCCATAATGATGGCGCCCTTGAGAATGGTTCCGGCCTCGATGATTGAGCGGACTCCAATGACGGATTTTGTGACCATTGAGTCGGTGATGATGCAGCCGTCGCTTGTAAGGGAGGCCGTGATGTCGGCGTGGTTCATCTTGCAAGGCGGAAGGTTTCTGGCGTGGGTGTAAATGGGCTGCGCTTCGTCAAAAAGGTTGAACTTGGGCTCCGGATTTGTAAGGTCAAGGGTGGCCTCGTAGAAGCTTCTGATGGTTCCGATGTCTTCCCAGTAGCCGTCAAAAACGTAAGAATTGATTTTCTTTGACTTGATTGCCATGGGAATGATTTCTTTTCCAAAGTCGGTCTTGTCGTTGTCCAAGACTTCTTCCATTGTGGCCGCGTTGAAAATGTAGATGCCCATGCTGGCCAAGTATTCTTTTTCAGGGGCAAGGTCTGGATTTCTGGCGGCGGCGGGAATCTTCCAGTCATCGATGTTAAGGTCCGGCTTTGGCTTTTCCATAAATTCCGTGATGCGGTTTTTGTCGTCAATTTTCATGATTCCAAAGCCCGAAGCGTCCCGGCGGTTTACGGCGGTTGTGGCGATGGTCACGTCCGCGCCCGAGGCTACATGCGCGTTGAAAAAGGCCTGCAAGTCCATGTGGTAAAGCTGGTCGCCGGACAAAATGATGTAGTGGCTGGGATTTTGCGCCTTAAAGTGGATGAAGTTCTTGCGAACCGAGTCCGCCGTTCCCTCATACCAGCCTGAATGCTCCAAAGTCTGCTCGGCGGCCAAAATTTCAACAAAGCCCCGGGAAAAGCGGTCAAAGTTGTAGGAATTGGTGATGTGCATGTGAAGGGAGGCCGAGTTGAACTGAGTCAAAAGATAAATCTTTTTAAAGCCCGAGTTGATGCAGTTTGAAAGGGGAATGTCTACGATTCTGTATTTTCCTCCAAAAGAAACGGCCGGCTTTGAGCGGTCTTTTGTAAGGGGATAAAGACGGGTTCCCTTTCCGCCTCCCAAAATAAGCGCCAAAACTCTAGATGTGTCAACTTTAGACATTGTTTTCCTCCAAAAATCTGATGAAAATGAATATTTTTCTATAAATATATTGTAATTATAAACCCACTTTTTCCATAAAGCAAGAAAAAAATAAAAAAAATCCCTTGGCGTCGCCGGAGGCCCAAAAGCCTAATAAAATCCTTGCGCGAACAAGGATTTTCCGTTATAATTAAAGGATATGTATACCAAATTTAAAAAGGACACAGGCCCCAAAAAGCCTTTGGCCGTCTCATATTGGTCCAAGACAAAAATCAAGTGTCCTGTTTGCCACAAGGACTTTCAGCGGGAAGAAATGCTCACGGGAAGCGGCCGCCTTAACGCCGGCGCCCTTACGGAAGAGCTTCACCGCCAATACATTCCCACCGCCCGCTACGGAAAGATAAATCCATTGATATACGCAATCGGCGCCTGTCCAAACTGCCACGCCGCTTTTTTTTGGAACGACTTCAACGAAATAAAAGACCAAGCCTCCTTGGACAGAATTTACGAAACCATGGAAGCGCGGAAAAAATTTGTCAACATGATTTTTCCCTACTACAACCTTACAAGAAACCGCAACTTGCTTGACGGCGCCGCCATGTATTTTTTGGCCATCTTGACTTACGACGAGGTTGACTTCGCCTACCTTCCCACAATGAAGCGGGCCATCTTGACCTTGCGCCTGGCTTGGCTTTGCAACGACTTGAACGAGGAAGTTCCTGACCACAACTTTGACATGGCCGCAAAAATCTTTTACCAAAAGGCCATTTTCTTTTACCAGCAGGCGGTTTTAAACGAAAGCCAAAGAATCGAAAAAAGCTCCACGCTGGCCAACATGGGGCCTGACACCGACAAGAATTACGGCTGGGACGGAGTGATTTACCTTTGCGGCCTGTTGGAATACAAGTACGGGCAAACCGAAGACCAGGCCATGCGCCTTAAAAAGCTGGACGAATCAAAAATCGCCATAGCCAGAATTTTTGGCCTTGGAAAATCCACAAAAGAAAAGCCCGGCCCGCTTTTGGAGCATTCCCGAAACCTTTACGACAACTTGAATAAAATTTTGGGCGACAACGACATAGCGCTTGAATAGCTTAAAATGGCAAAAAACATTCTTCTTTCAATTTCTTACGACGGAACCGACTTTTGCGGCTGGCAAAGGCAAAGCGAACAAAGAAGCGTTCAAGGCGTCTTGGAAGCGGCGATGGAAAAAGTTTTTGGGCAAAAAATAAATTTGCAAGGCTCAGGAAGAACCGACTCCGGCGTTCACGCGCGCGCCCAGGCGGCGAATTTTTTGTGTCCCGTGGATTCCATTCCGGAAGAAAACATTCCCAAGGCGCTGAACAATTTTTTGCCAAAGGATGTCAGGGTCAACGCCGCCCGCAAGAAAGACGAAAATTTTTCAGCCCGCTTCAGCGCCACAAGCCGGGTTTACCGATACTTTTTTTTGCCGGCGCAAATTCCATACGCCAGCGCAAACCGATTCGCTTGGCAAATAAACAAGGTTCCAGACATTAAAAAGCTTAACGACATGGCGGCCCTTTTGCGGGGGGAATTGGATTGCGCGACGTTCGCGGGAGCCGGCGACTCAAGCCTTTCCACAAAGCGCTGCTTGGAAGGCGCCCATTTTTTTGAAGAAGAAGATTCTTTTGGACAAAAGTTTCTTGTTTTTGAAATTGAGGCCAACGCCTTTTTATACAGAATGGTCCGCTCCCTTGCAGGAACCTTAATCGAATTTGAACGGGACAAAAAAGGAGTCCAAGACTTCAAGGCCGCCCTTGACGCAAGGGAGCGCTCAAAGGCCGGCCCCACCGCGCCGCCCCAAGGCTTGTTCCTGTGGGAAGTGAAATTTGACGGAATAAGGCGGCATGTTTAGCTCGAAAAACTTTCTGAAAGGAAGTTTTTCGAGGTTCCCTTAAGCTACAAAAGGTTCACCGGGTCAACGTCAACTTCTATGTAAACGCCTTCCTTGGCCCTAAAGCCGTAAATCAATGCGGCGGCGATTTTTTGCAATACCGTTATTGAAGGCCCCCGCAAAATTATTTGATGCCGCCAGCTTGAATTTATTTTTGAAAGGGGGCATTCGCTGGGGCCTAAAATTTCTGTCTCCGCCGTTCCAGCCGTCCGCCTTTCTTTTAGAGCGCTCAAGTTTTCGGACAAGATTCTAAAGGCGTCTTGGGCAAAAGCCTCCGCCTCCCCTTGCGCCATGCTTCTAAAAACAAGTCGCAAAAGCCGGGAATATGGCGGAAAGTTCAAAAGCTTTCTGTTTTGCAATTCCTGCTCGTAAAAGTCGTCGGCAAGGGAATGGCAGGCGCAATAAACTGCGGGGTTTTGCGGCGAATAGCTTTGGACAAAAACTTTTCCGTCAGGAAAAAAACGGCCCGCCCTGCCCGCCACTTGGGTTATGAGGGAAAAAGTTTTTTCTTGCGCCCTAAAGTCAGGCAAATGCAGGGAACTGTCGGCCAAAATCACGCCCACCAATTTTAGCGCGGGAAAATTCAAGCCCTTGGCTATCATTTGCGTTCCCAGCAAAATGTCGTATTCGCCGTTTTTAAATGCGTTGATTTTTTCTTCCAGCTCGCCTTTTTTTGAAACTGAATCAGCGTCAAGACGCAAGGCCCGCGCGTTGGGAAACTTTGACTTGACTTCGCTTTCGATAAATTCCGTTCCGTAGCCAAAGCAGCCTATGTCGATGGAGCCGCATTGGGGGCAAACGGCGAAGGGCTCCACGGAGTAAGAGCAGTAATGGCAGACAAGGCGGTTTTGAGCCTTGTGGTAAGTCATGGGAACGGAGCAATTTTTGCATTTTATTTCATAGCCGCAAACTGAGCATCTAAAAACATGGTTGAAGCCCCGCCTGTTTAAAAACAAAATGGTCTGCCGCTTTTCTTTTAAGGTTTGGCGAATCTCTTCTTCAAGGCGGGGTGAAATGGCGCCGTTCATTTTTTCAAGCCGCAAGTCCAGCGAAGCCACTAGAGGCATTCTTCCGCCTGCCATTCTTTTTAAAAGGCGGTGGCAAACAAATGTCTTTTCTTTTATGGCCTTCCACGCCTCCACGCTGGGAGTGGCGCTTCCCATAAGCAAGGGAATTCCAAGCCTTGAGGCGCGGCGCATGGCCACTTGCCTGGCGTGGTATCTAGGAGAATTTCCAGACTTGTAGGAAGAGTCGTGCTCTTCGTCAATGATTATAAGGCCCAAGTCGGGAATGGGCGCGAAAACGGCGCTTCTGGCTCCGATTACAACCCGCGCCTCTTTTTTTATTATTCGTTTCCATTCCCCAAGTTTTTGGGCCGGCGACAATTGGGAATGCAAGACGGCGGCGGTGTTTCCAAAGCGGCTGAAAACCGCCTTTGCCACTTGCGGCGCAAGGCCAATTTCAGGCACCAAGTAAAGGACGCCCTTTCCGCCTTGCAAGGCAATTTCGGCGGCGGACAAAAAAACTTCGGTCTTTCCGCTTCCTGTGGCGCCGTAAAGGTAATGGCAAATGTTTTTTCCGCCTTTTTTTTCGCCGCCTTCTTTGGCTTGGCATCCTTTTATGGCAGCGCCGATTTCCTCAACGGCCTTGGCTTGTTCGTCGGAAAGGCTTTTGGCTTCCTCAAAAGACGGAGCGTCAAAAGACGAAAAGGCGCTGGACTCCGCTTCCCGCTTGGCGCCTGGAAGCATGGAACAAAGCGCCTCCCCAATGGGACACAGATAAAAGGAACTTAGCCAGCGGCCCAAGTCGATCAACTCTTGGCTCAGCAAGGGGCTTTCGTCCAAAACACGAATGATTTTTCGGATTTTTCTTTTGTCAAAGGAAAGGTCTTGGGGAAGCTGGTCAAAAATCGCAGTAATAACGCCGGTCATTTTTTTGTTTCCAAACATGACTTCGGCGCGGCAGCCCACTTGGGCTTCAAAAGAATCCACCTTGCGGACGCGCTTTTGGGGAATCAAGTCCTTTTGAGCCTTTTCCTCTTTGTTTTCCCGCTTTCCGGCCGGAACCGCGGCGTATGTAAAAGTTTGGTTCGCGGGAACGTTCAAGGCCACTTGCAAGTAGTTCATTTGTCGTAGTCCGGGCAAATCTCAAGAAGCTTTTGCTTAAAGGCCTTTAGGTCTTCCCAAGCGGGCCGCTTTAAACTTTCGTCTCTAAGCAAGGCGCTGGGATGGTATGTGGCCATAAAGGGAATTCCCTTAAAGTCAACAAACTGACCGCGCATTCGGTTTATGCCAATGGAAGTGTCCAGCAAATTTTGCAAGGCCACCCGCCCCATGGCCAAAATCATCTTGGGCTTTAAAACATGAATCTGCGCGTCCAAAAAAGAGCGGCAGGCCTGCGCCTCTTCCGGCGCGGGATCACGGTTCATGGGAGGCCGGCATTTTACAATGTTGGCTATAAAGCAATTTTTTTCTCGGGACAAATTTACGGCCATGAGCATTTTGTCCAAAAGCTGGCCGGCGCGGCCCACAAAGGGACGGCCCTGCGCGTCCTCGTCGGCGCCCGGCCCTTCGCCCACAACCAAAACAAGGGGATGGGGAACGCCCTCTCCGGGAACGACATTTTTGCGGTTTTTGGAAAGAGGACAGCGGGAGCAAGCTTCGATTTTTAGAGCGATGGAGTCAATTGTGGCGCTCTCTCCTGAAGAAAGTTCCGCGGCTTTGTCCCCATGAGACACGGCGGCCGCGCTTTGGGCTTGAGGGAAATCCGTGTCGTCAAAAAAAACCGGTTTGGACAAAAAGGCTTGGCAGTCATAGCCCAAGACAGCTGCGGACGTTTTTTTTAACAATTGATAGACAAGCTCTTTTTCACTGCCTTTCATTTTTAGCTCCAAACGCGGCCGCCGCCTTTGCCGCCCGAAATTTGTTCGGATAAACCGAAATCGCCGACGCTGGAAGCCAGCCGTCCTCAAAACGAAACCAATTTTCGCCGCCCATTTCCTCGGGAGCCAAAGCGCTGGCCAAAATCGGAAAAAGCTCTCCTTGCTTGCAATAGTCAACGGCGACAGCGTCCCAAGAGATGCTTTCTCTAAAGGCGGCGTAGGGCTCAATCACAACGGCCCAACGGACGTCTGGCGCCAAGGCCAAGGGATCCGAGTTGTCCAAGACAATGTCCAAAGGATCGTTTTTTTTGCAGGAAAAAAAACAAAGGGGCAAAAAAACAAAGACGGCCGCAAAAAAGAAAAGGCTTTTAAATAATCCCATAATTTTCCTCAACATATTTTACGACGCCTGGCAAAATCTTCAAGTCGGAATCAACAAAATTGTCGCGAGGCAGTTGGGAAAAAGAAACCCATTTTGCCTCTGTGTGCTCAGTCAGCGAAAAAGGATTTTCAAGGCCGTCGTTGCTAAAAAAAACCTCATAGGCGTTGAGGGAAGATTTTTTTCCTTTATGCTCAAATTCAGCGCTCGCGATTTTTTCCCCCACCAAAACGCTTTCGCCAAATTCCTCAAGCATTTCGCGGACAATGGAGTCTCTGTCGCTTTCGCCGGAATCAACCTTTCCTCCCGGAAATTCCCAACGGCCGCCCATGTCGCCCTTTTGAATTCGCCGCGCGATCAAAACCTTGTTTCTTGTTTGAGCGCTTTTTCCCAAAATCACGCAAGCCACTGATCGGTTCATAAAAGCGGCGCTCCAGGCAAGACAAAGTGGACAACGCCGGCAAAAAGAGCAGCGACGCCAATATAAAATTTGTTTGAAATCAAAACAGTCTGCAAAATCTCAGGCGTCATAAAGGAGTCGCTTTTTTCCTCAAAATACTCAAGCAAAACGCAAGCGCCTGAAAATAGACAGGCAATTGCCGGAATAAAGTCGCCAATGACCGACACTCCCTTGTACGGAACAAAAAAAATCACAAAGCCCGTGACAAAGCAAAGGGCGCCGCAAACAAGGCGGAAAAGTTGGTTTGAAAAAAGCGACTCCCCCGCGATTCCTTCTTGAATTTTTTCAATGCCGGGAATGGACTTTTTTTCCTCGCCGTCGTCAAAGGAGTCGTCGGATGACTCGTCTTGGTCGTAAATCAAAATCAAAGCGCACAAAACGCTTAGCAAAACTGACAAGCAATAAAATTGGGCCATACAAAACCTGCCTTATAGATTATTCGCGGCGAGAAACTTTTGATGTCAATTGAACGCTCTCGCCCAAAAGTTCAACGCTCGCATCCACTTTCATTATATCATAATCCACGCTCTTTGTCCTTATAAAAAAAGCGTTTTTTTCAATTTCGGCGGACTTTTGAATTTTGTCCAAAAGCTGACCGTCAGCGTCATAAAATGAAAAAACAGCGCTGGCCACGGACTTGTCCTCAATGATTTTTTGAATGTTGAAATTTTTGTCCATGAGACTTTTTTTTAACGGATGAATTTTTATCTGTGAAAAAACGCTGTCGTCATAGGCAAAGGAATTCATTTCAAGCTCAAAGCCCGAAGCCACGGCCAAATTTGGGCGGGAACCAAAAAAATGGACAATAAGAACAACCGCAAAACAAAGCGCCACCGTAAAAAGCATAAAGCGGTTGAATTTTGTGGCCACCAAAACTCTAAACAACCCCTTTGTCGGCTCCATTTTTCCGGCGTAATAATCCTGAACAATTTTGGGCGCGTTTTTTATTCGCTCCTCGCGCTTGTATCTAAAGACCAAGCCTTCGGAACTTTCATCGCCGCTGGCGGGGCGGCCTTCAGGAATGTCGTCGTAAAAGGCCATATTTTCCCCCAAAATTATTGGTCAATCAAAGTGTCGGTTCGCCACCAGACAACCTTGGCCTTGTCCCGTTCGGCCAACAAGGCGCTGACAATTCCGCTCTCGCTCAACGAAAAAGCGCTGTAAACCACGTTGGCCGCCTCAAAGTTTAAAAGCCTTCTAATTACGCGGCTGGTTTCCATGTCCATCATTTGAACCATAAGGCCTTTTTCCAAAGCGATGGCAAAAAAGAGCCAGCCGTTTTTTGCCGCGCCAATCATGTCATAGGGAAGCCTGTAAACCTGCTTTGAAAATCCGTCTGATATCGTCTCTTCGTAAGGAGGAATTTCAATTCCATTTCCAAATTCTAGCGTTGTCAAGTCAAATGGAAAAACGACGCTTACAGGATCAGAAATTCCGTTTTGAGCCTTGCTTGAAGGATCGATTGAAGTTTCGTAATAGTCGGCTTTGACGAACAGTCGCTTTTCGGACAAGTCGGGAACTACATTCTCCACTTCGGCGAATCTTGTCACGCCTGGCTTTTCTTCGCCGTATTCCGGAGCGTCGGAATATTTTATCAAAGTGTCCGACAAGGGAAAGCCTTGAGGGTTATATCTGAAAATTTCAAAGCCCTCGTTGACAACGCACACAACAACAAGGCAATCGTCTTGGGTGACATAAATGTTTCTAATGAACGGAAAGGGGCTTCCGCCAACGCCCTGCTGGCCTATGTAGTCCACAAAGGACGAGGAATTGAATCGCAAGACAACTTGAAGCAAAATCTTGTTGTCGCCGCTTTCCTGCCTTTCTTTGGGAAGGGTTTCGGCCACATAAATGTATTTGCTTGAGTCCAAGGCCAAAAGCGACGGCGCGTTAAAAGGATAGTCAACGGTTTTTCTTGTGCTGACATTTTTAGAGGAGCCTAATGGCCTTGAGTCGGAAGAGTCAAAAAGCGGCGTCGGATTGGTCTCAGGATTATGGTAGAGTGTCAAAAGGTCGCCGTAGGAATTCAGTTCAAGCATTTTTTGCGACTCGCCGTTTGAAACGTAAAAAAAACCGTCCCGCATGGCGATGGCGGTGTTGACCGCTCCAGTGGCGTTGAGGCCTCCGGCCAAATTCAACTGCTCCTCAAAAGCTCCGTAAGAAAGGGAAAAAAGATCCTGTCTCTTGACGGTGGCGACGCTGGCATTTTTTTCGCATGAAAAAAACAAAAGAGAGCAAAGGGCGAAAAGGAGCAAAAGGAACGCCAAAGAAAAAGCGGCCGGCGATTTTTTACCGCCCAAAATTCTATTCATTCCTTCCATGGCACTGCTTGTATTTTTTTCCGCTTCCGCACGGACAAGGATCGTTTCTTCCAACCTTTGGAATGGTTCTTCTAACAGTGACGGACGCCCCCTGCCTGCTTCTTTGCATCGCGCCGCCGGCCGCCTGCCTTCTGGCCGCGTCGCCGTCAAAAGCCGAGGCCGCGGCCCCAGGTACTTGGGGCTGGCCGCCAAAATTCTGGCCGGTCTCGTCGTGGCGGGCGCTCAAAGCCCTCATGCGGGCGGCCTCTTCCTGCCTTTGCCGTTCCGCCAAGGCTTGGGGAGAAAGCTGGATTCTAACCTTAAAGAGGCGGGAAATTATTGTCTGCCTGATTGAGTCAAGCGCGTCGTAGAATTGGTTGAAGCCGTCAATCTTGTATTCGGTCAAGGGATTTTTGCTTCCGTAGGTTCTAAGGCTTACGGCCTCCCGCAAAGCCTCAAGGAATTCCAATTGGTCAAGCCACTTTTTGTCGATGACTTGAACGTATTGGTAGCGGATGAACATATTGAGGTTTTCTTTTCCCACCAGGGCTTCTTTTTGCGTGATGTCATTTTGAAGCTCGCTTTCCACGGCCTCAATGTTCAAGCGCTCGGGAGGAAGCTGCAAGCCAAAGACATTTTTGATTTCCTCGCCAATTTCCTTTTCGTTGCCCCTCTTTCCGTATTGGGCAAAAAGGTCGGCCAAGAAATCCTTGGCGTTTTCAAAAACGCGGCCGCTCAAGTCTTCATCGGCCAAAATCGCGTCCCTTTGCTCGTAAATCACGGAGCGCTGCTCATTCAACACGTCGTCGTAGTCAAGCAAGTGCTTTCGGATTTCAAAGTTCCGTTCCTCAACCTTATGCTGCGCCCGCTCGATTCCGCGGTTCAGCATGGGATGGTCTATGGGCTCTCCCGGCTCCATTCCGATGCGGGTCATAATGTTCTTCATCCGCTCGCCGCCAAAAAGGCGCATCAAGTCGTCGTCCATGGAAATGTAGAACTTGGAGCGGCCCGGATCACCCTGTCGTCCCGAGCGGCCGCGAAGTTGGTTGTCGATGCGGCGGCTTTCATGGCGCTCGCTTCCGATTACATAAAGGCCGCCAAGATTCTTAACTTCTTCGTAGTCCTTTTTCCATTGCTCTTTTTCAATGGCGAGTGCGGCCTCAAACTGCTCTTTTGTCGCTTCCGTTCCGGCGCGCTTTCTGGCTCGCATTTCCGGATTTCCGCCAAGCTTGATGTCAGTTCCGCGGCCGGCCATGTTGGTGGCGATTGTCACCGCGCCTTTGGCTCCGGCCTCCGCGATGATGGCCGCTTCCCGGGCGTGGTTTTTGGCGTTCAAGACTTCATGGCGAATTCCTTTTTTTGTAAGAAGCGCGCTCAGGCGCTCGGATTTTTCAACGGAAATGGTTCCCACCAAAACAGGCTGTCCCTTTGAGTGGGCTTCCTGAATTTCCTTGCACATGGCCTCCCACTTGTCGCTTTCGTTAAGGTAAACCTCGTCGTTTTCGTCCTTGCGCGCCACGGGCTTGTTTGTGGGAATGGCCACAACGTCAAGCTTGTAGATTTTGTTGAACTCTATGGCTTCGGTGGCCGCGGTTCCGGTCATGCCCGAAAGCTTTGAATACATTCTAAAGAAGTTCTGGAAAGTGATTGTGGCCATGGTGCGGTTTCTTTGCGCGATTCGCAAATGCTCCTTGGCTTCAATGGCTTGGTGCAAGCCGTCTCCGTAGCGCCTTCCTTCCAAGACGCGGCCGGTGAACTCGTCAACGATTTGAACCTGGCCGTCTTTAACCAAGTAATCCACTTCCACATGGTAAAGCTTGTGGGCGCGGACGGCTTGAGTAAAGTAATGGACAAACTCAAAATTTTCAGAGTCAAAGACAGTGGTTCCGGCGGGAATCAAATTGTGCTGATGCAAAATCGCGTCAATGTGGTTCATTCCCTTGTCGGTGAAGGAAACCCGCTTTGACTTTTCGTCAAGGGTGTAGTCGCCTTTCAAGGCCGCCCGCTCTTCCGGAGTCATTTGAACTTCGTCGGGATAGTCGCCGGTCTTGGGGTCTTTTTCAACTTCCACAAGTTCCGAAATGTATTTGTCAACCTCGTGATACTTGTAGGTGTCGTCTTCCCCCGCTCCGCTTATGATAAGGGGAGTTCTGGCCTCGTCTATCAAAATCGAGTCGATTTCGTCCACAACGCAAAAGTTGAAGCCCCGCTGAACCTTGCTCTTAAGGTCAACGCACATATTGTCGCGAAGGTAGTCAAAACCAAACTCGTTGTTGGTTCCGTAAGTGATGTCGCAAGCGTAAGCGGCCCGGCGGGAGTCGTTGTCCATGTTGGAAAGAATGGTTCCCACAGTTTGGCCAAGCAATCCGTAAACAGGGCGCATCCAAGCCGCGTCGCGCTCGGCAAGGTAGTCGTTGACGGTGACGATGTGAACGCCTTTTCCGCTAAGTGAGTTAAGGTAGACAGCGGCGACGCACATCAAGGTTTTTCCTTCGCCGGTTTTCATTTCAGTGATTCGGCCGGAATGAAGGACAAGGGCGCCCATCAGTTGAACGTCGTAAGGCCGCTCGCCCAAAACCCGCTTGGCCGCTTCCCGCGCCAAGGCAAAGGCGTCAACCAAAATGTCGTCCAAGGTCTTTCCCGAAGCCAGCGCTTCCTTGAATATTTTTGTCTGCTTTGCAAAGTCTTCGTCTTTTAATGAAGCCGCCCATTCTTCCCGGGCGTTGATTTTGTCCACGATTGGACGCAGTTTTTTTACTTCGCGGTCGTTGGCCGAGCCAAAAATCGCCGTTAAAATTTTATCTACTATCATAGTTGGACAAGTTTAGCGCATAAGGCGATTTTGTTCAATATATCATCGAAAGCCTTTGTCGTTATTAGCGGCAAATATCAAGAAAACATAACAATTAGAAAAATCAATGCG
>CALDIB010000088.1 GCA_937902125.1 uncultured Treponema sp. | reverse complement strand
GCCCGGTCGATTAAGTTTGATATTGAACAAAATGGAATAATAAAATGACAATTGATGAAATAAAAAAATTAAATCGTGATAATTTGCCGCGATTTTCCGTGTTTGCACGGGATAAATTGCCAATGGTCGGGGACAAGGTGCGCCTTGGTGAAATATTGAACAAAGATATTGTCGTCACCGATTATCGAATCATGAAATCAAAGCATCGTGACGGGGGCGAATGCCTGCAATTACAAATACTGTTTGATGACCGGGTTTGTGTCGTGTTTAGTGGCAGTGGCGTCCTTATTCATCAAATACAAAGTGCAACCGATGAAATTCCGTTCGCCGCACAAATAACCAAGGTGGATAAATATTTTTCTTTTGCATAAATGGGTGGGCGGAATGAAACGTGTAAAAAATATATGGGACGATTTTATATCAATCGATAATTTTGATGTCGCCGCGCATAATGCCGTGCGAAGTAAAAAGGCAAAAACTATTGTTAAAAAATTCTTGGCAAATCGTGACGAAAATTTGCGACGATTGCGCAAGGCCTTGATTGACGGAACATTTACAACATCGACATATAAACTGCGCAAGATATTCGAACCCAAAGAACGAATAATTTATATATTGCCACTGTATCCCGACCATATTGTGCATCATGCGTTGATAAATGTTTTGGGACCAATTTGGCAAAGAACATTTATTCACGACAGTTATGCATGCGTGCCAGGACGCGGACTGCACGCCGCGTCGCATCGAACAATGGATTTCGTGCGCCGAAATGAATATGTGTTGCAATGCGATATACGAAAATTCTATCCGAATATGGACCATGATGTTATGATGAAAATAATTAGACGAAAAATTGGTGACAAGAAAATTATTGCCCTGTTGGAAAATATCGTGCGGTCCGGGGGAAATGGTAAAAATATCCCAATCGGAAATTTAACAAGCCAATGGCTGGGAAATGTATACCTGAACGAATTGGACCATTTCGTCAAAGAAAAATTGCGATGGCCGGATTATATACGATACTGTGACGATTTTTGTTTGTTTGGAAATAATAAAAACGACCTGCGGACCGCCGCCAAAATAATCGGACAATTCTTGCAATATGAATTAAAACTGAATTTTTCACGGACATATATTCGGCCGGTGCGATTGGGGGTGAATTTTATCGGGCTGCGACATTTTAAACATTTTGTATTGATGGGGCATAATGCGTTGAAAAAAATAAAAAAACGGCTCCCAGTTGCGTCCGACATTGTGAAACCGCTCGATATCGTCGCCACTCGCTGTCTGCGCTTGAAACTATTTTACGCTGCCGCTAGCGCGGCAGGCGCAGACAGAGAGTTTTCACAATGCCGGCCGCGCCCTGCATCGCTGCGCTCTGCTTTGTATAGGAAGTTATCCACTCGCGCTCTCAATCGCGCCGCCTTTTTTCCAACTACGGCAGAGCGGCTCATGCGGCAATCGTTATATTTTGGGCTTGCGTTCGCTAAATTTTGCCGCTACCCATGAGGATGAGCCTTCTTATAAATGTCGATAAGCTGCTGGGTGGTGACGTGGGTGTAGCGCTGAGTGGTGGAAATGCTTGAGTGGCCCAGCATTTCCTGAACGACGCGGACGTCGGCGCCCTCGGAAAGCATGGCCGTGGCAAAGGTGTGCCTAAATGCGTGGGGCGAAACATGGCGGTTTGTTCCTTCCGCGCCGGAATAGCGCTCCACAATCCAGCGAATGCCTCTGGCTGTCAAGGCGCCGCCTTTTTTGTTCACAAAAAGCGCCTTTTGCCCCGGATTTTTCAAGCGCAAAAGCAAGGCCTTGCGGTCAATCAAATAGTCGGAGAGAGCCTTTCTCGCGTCGTCCTCAAAGTAGACGATTCTGTCCTTTTTGCCCTTTCCCTTAACCACGGCGGATTTTCCCCCGCTTGAAAAGTCCCCCAACTTTAAGGAAGCCAGTTCCGAAACGCGGCAGCCGGAAGAATACAAAAGCTCAAAAATGGCCTTGTCGCGGCTGGCCCACAAAAGCTCCTTTTTTTGAGGAGCGGCGCAAAGGGCGTCCACCTCGCTTCCAGTCATAAAATTTGGCAAATGCTTTGGAAGTTTCAGGCTTTTTAGCTCCAAGGCGGGGTTGACCTTAAGGCGGCCAAATTTTTGGCTGTAGGCAAAAAGGCTTTTTAAGCTGGCAATAAAGCGGTTGATTGTGGCCGTTGAATACTTTTGGGCGCTAAGGGAACCGACGCAAAAGCGCAAGTCTTGCAAAGAAATTTTTTCAATATCGCTGTCGCTCCCCAAAAATTCCAAAAGCTTTTTATAGTCTTCCCCATACGAAACGACGGTATTTTCCGTCATTCCGCGAACGGTGGAAAGGTAAAGCAAAAATTCTTCGCAAGAATCCTTTAGCGTCATTCTTTACTCGGCGTTTTCCGCCTTTTCTTCCGCGGAATGCAAGTAGTCGCAATCAGGATTTATGCAGCTCTTGTAGGCTCCGTTTTTCTTGTCGTATTTTTCAACCAAGAACCAGCCGCATTTTGGGCAGTAAGAGTCAATGGGCTTAAAGTGGCTGATAAAGGTGCACTTGGGATAGTTGGTGCAGCCGTAAAAGGCCTTTCCCCTGCCCTTTGTCTTTCGCTCGACAATTTCGCCGCCGCAACCTGGAACCGGGCACTTGGCAAGGGGAACCGACTTTGTGTTGCGGCAGGCAGGAAAGCCCGAGCAAGCCAAGAAAAAGCCGAACCTTCCAAGTTTTTTTATCATAGGCTTTCCGCAAAGCTCGCAAACCTTGTCGGTCTTTTCGTCCAAAAAGCCTTTGACGCTTTGGGTTCCTTCCATAACTTGGTCCACCCGCTTGACAAAGGGCGAATAGAATTGACCAATCATGTCAGTCCAAACAAGATTGTCCTGCTCAACCTTGTCAAGGTCGTTTTCAACTTGCGCGGTAAATTCTTCGTCAATAATTTCGGGGAAAGACTCCACCAAAATCTTGCTTATCATTTTTCCAAGCAAAGTGGGAACAAGCTGCTTGTTTGTTCTTGTGACATAGTAGCGGTCAAGCAAAACGCTTATAATCGGAGCGTATGTTGAAGGCCGTCCTATGCCCCGCTCTTCCAAGGTCTTTACGATTGAAGCGTCGGTGTAGCGCGCGGGGCCTTGGGTAAAATGTTGCTCCGGATAGAATTTTCCGCTGGCCAAAGCCTCATTTTCCTTTAAGGACGGAAGGGAGCCGGTGGCGTCTTCTTTTGAAGAAAGCAAGTGAATGACATTGTAAAAGCCCTTGTCAACGATTTTGCTGGCGCTGGCCCTAAAGACCGCGTCGCCGGCCGTGATTTCAACGCTGGTGGTACGGGTCTTGGCGTTGTTCATTTGGCTTGAAACCAAGCGCTCCCAAATAATCGTGTAAAGGCGCAACTGGTCGCGGGTAAGATATTCCTTGACGCTTTCGGGGGTGTAAGAAACATAAGTGGGCCTTATGCCTTCGTGCGCGTCTTGGGCGCCCTTTCCCACAGTGTATTCAACAGCCGTCTCAGGCAAGTCGTCAGGATAATTTTTTCCAATCCATTCGCGGATTTCTGTCAAGGCGGTTTGGGAAATGCGGACGCTGTCGGTTCTCATGTAAGTTATAAGGCCCACCCGGGTGGAGCCGATATTCACGCCTTCGTAAAGCTGCTGCGCGATTTGCATTGTTTTTCTTGAAGTGAAGCCCAAGCGGTTGGCGGCGGCCTGCTGCAATTTTGAAGTGGTGAAAGGCGCCTTGGGCCGAACAATCTTGTCGGTGGCCTTTATTCCAGAAACCTTGCATTCAGCGTTTTTAATTTGCTCGATAATCTTGTTGACTTCCGCCTCGCTTTTCAGCGCGGGCTTTTCTCCCTTGTATGAAACAAGCTGAGCGGTAAACGAAGACTTTCCCTTGGCAAAGTCAGCGTCAAGGCTCCAATATTCTTCGGGAATGAATTCTTCCACTTCTTTTTCCCGCTCGCAAATCAAGCGCAAGGCCACAGACTGAACGCGGCCCGCGCTGAGTCCGTTCTTTACCTTTGCCCACAAAAGGGGGCTTAAATTGTAGCCCACCAAACGGTCCAAAATGCGGCGGGCCTTTTGAGCGTTCACTTTTGGCTCCGAAATTTCTCCGGGATGCTGGACAGCCTCTTTAATGGCGATGGGCGTGATTTCGTTAAAGACAATTCTATGAATGGGAGCGTCGGTCTTTTCTTTAAGGGCGTTGTTCAAGTGCCAGGCTATGGCCTCTCCTTCACGGTCGTTATCCGAAGCCAGCAAAACCAGCGTGGATTTTTTCGCGTCCTTTTGAAGTTCCTTTAAAAGCTTGGCCTTTCCGCGAACGGTTATGTATTCAGGCGTAAAATTATTTTCAGTGTCAATCGCCATTCTAGACTTAGGCAAGTCTATCAAATGGCCCATGGAAGCCTTTACAGTGTAGCCGGGACCAAGGTATTTTTCGATTGTGTGGGCCTTGGCCGGAGACTCCACTATTACGAGCGTATTCTTCTTTGCGGCGGCTTTTTTTGCCGGGGTTTTCTTTGTCGCTTGTGCCATATTAAATAGAAGATAACGCTCTTTCTTTTGCTTGTCAAGAGATTTTCATGTTTTGCCGGTAATCTTGGTAATCCAAAATGATTTTGGCTCCGTCTTGAACATATTTTTCTGGCCTGGCCTGAATTTTTTTCTCAAATTGCCAGCCTTTTTTTGCTTGAAGGCTTTTAAAAACATAGTCTGAAAGCTCCATAGCCTCCTTGCAAAAACAAGTTTGGTGAAAAAAAAGCTCGCGGTTGTAGTCCAAGGCAAAGTCAGCCGTAATCATGGCCCCGCTTCCCGGCGGCGCTTGAATCACCACCGTTGCCGGAGAAAGGCCGGCTATAATTCTGTTCCGCCTGACAAAACGCCACTTTTCGCCGCAAATTCCAGGCGCGCTTTCGCTTAAAATAAGACCGCCGTTTTGCATTATTTGAGCCGCCATTTTTTTATGCGCCGAAGGAAAAATGTTGTCCACCCCTCCTGCCAATACCGCCGCGGTTTGGCAAAATGGAATCTTATTGTCATAAAACGCGTCAAGAGCGCCTTGATGGGCCTGCCCGTCCGCGCCCATGGCCAAACCGCTAACAACGCAAAGGCCGTCCAAAGCAGCCTCGCGAGCAAAATCTCTGGCGGCCTTTTTTGCTTTGGAGCAAAGGCGGCGGGTTCCCACAACGCTGACGCATTGGCTCGCAAGAACTTGAATTTTTCCCCGGTAAAAAAGCGCGAAAGGCGGGTCGCTTATTTCTCTTAAAAGGCTTGGATAAAGGCTTTCCCCAAACAAAACGCAGGACGAGCCAAAAGCCCTTGAAAGCAAGGCGCTTTTCTTTGCCAATCGGACAAGCTCGGCTGGGGCCCAGCGTTTAATGCAAAGAGGCCGGCGGACATCTCTTTTTGACAAGCGAATAATCTGGTCAAACGAAGACTTTTCCAAAAAAGAAAGAAAGTCGTTGTCTCCCAGACCGCCGATTTTTTGCGCTTCCCTGTAGAGCCTGAGTTTTTCAGGCAAGTTCAAGAAGTCCAGCGCCGAAAGCGCGATTGCAAGGCTAGTGTTTTCCATAAAAATTCCTCCACATATAAGATGGGAATTTTTATGGAAAAAAGCGCGTTTTTTTTAATTTTTTTTATAGGGAGCCTCTAAAAACTTCAGTTTTTAGAGGCAACTTTGAAAATGCGATGTTGTAAGTCGCGCTATTATAGCGACTTGCAACTCGCAGGAACCTCGAAAAACTTTCTGAAAGGGAGTTTTTCGAGGTTCCCTATATTTATTTGGAAAAGGCGGCGTTTTGGGCCACTTCCCTGTTGGCTTCCGCTTCGGCCTTCCGCTCCGGAGACTTTGTAAGGGAAATTATTTTGTCATACATTTGGACGGCCTTTTCAAAGTCGTAGCTCATGTAGTAGGCTCTGGCCAAGACAAACATGGCTTCTATGTTTTTTGTTTCTATGGTCAAAAGTTTTTCCAAATGAGGAATGGCCTTTTCCTCCTCGCCAAGCTCAAAAACGTAAAGAACCGCAAGGCCGTAGAGCGCGCGGGCGTATCTAGGCTCAATGTCAATGGCTCGAAGATAGGCGCTTTCGCCAAGCTTTAAATAGTTGTCCCGCTTTTCCGAATAGCCGTCGGCGTCAAAGTCCATGTAAGCGTGGGACATATAGCCCGCGCAAAGGCCGACATAATAGTAAAGGTTCTGGTTGTCGGGATAATATTCAAGCGCCTTTTGAAAGCTTTTCAAAGCCTCGCCATACATTTTTTTGTCAAGGTATCGGGTGGCCAAAATTTTGTGCCATATTCCTATTTGTCCATTGGCAAGCTGAATGTCGGCCACCCGCTCTTCATACTTTGAAATTGCGTCCTTCAACTCTTCTATTGTGGTGGGGTTTGAAACGCCCTCCTCTATATGCTGCATTCTGATGATTGTCTTGTTGGATTTTGTACAAGAAAAAAGCGCGAAAACAAAAATCGCCGTCAGCGCAAAAACAATTTTTTTCATTTTTACTCTCCCATAAAAAGTCAAGAAGGTTGTTTCAACAACCGATTGACTTTTTAAGTCGCTTCGCAATGAAATGAGAAGTGACAGTTGATAAGCAAGTTTGCGACGCAAACTTGTCAAGATA
>CALDIB010000087.1 GCA_937902125.1 uncultured Treponema sp. | reverse complement strand
ACACAAAACTGGAAAATTTCTCCGTTTTGACATCAATTTTTTCTCAGTCACGCCTTAAATCTGTGTGCGTGCTGAATAGTTACGCACAAACCTTGAAATCTGTAAAGGTTCCGGAGCACGAAATCTTATTGCAGATTGAAAACGAAATTCCGGGAATGCTTGTATTGACTACATTTTTGGGGTACATTTCCGGATCCCGGCATTTTCCAGGCGTAAAAACAGTGGAATATAATTCTAAAATATGATACAATAAGTTTTAACACTTCTACCCCATACGTTTACTCTCAGTCTGAAAGCGCACACGGAAAATCAGCAACGTCTTGATTTGTCTCTCAACCCGGGCCGGGAAGATGCTAAAAGAATAAGGAGAAGAATTACATGAAACCGGATTTTTTGCATTCTGTCCCCTATGTATGCCAACGATGGAAAACGCTGGCGGAAGAAAACCCTTCCGCAATCTTTCTGACGGAGGAGGAATCCGGCGAGAGCTACACCCGCTGTCAGGTTGATGAGCTCTCTGCCAGAGTATACGCGTATCTTCTGAAAAAAGGAATCGGGACGGAGGACTTTGTCCTGATCCGGATGCCGAGAGGTGCACTTCCGTTTATTGCCATGCTGGGCGTATGGAAAGCCGGGGCAGCCTTTACGGTTGTGGAGGATGACTATGCACCCGAGCGGATTGACGCCATCGCCAAAGACTCTGGACTTACAAAGAAAGACGCGGAGACTTTTGTGAAATCATTTGTTGACGTAGTTTCAAAGGCTCTTAAAAAGGGCGACGATGTTGCCTTGGTTGGATTTGGAACATTTTGCGTGACAAAGCGGGAAGCCCGCTCAGGACGCAATCCTAAGACTGGCGAGACAATAAAGATTGCCGCCGCCAAGACTCCCAAGTTCAAGCCTGGCAAAGGCCTCAAGGACTTGGTCAACGGAAGCAAAAAATAATTTTTGGTTCGACTAAAAGACAGGCCGCCCTTGAAAGGCGGCCTTTTTTGCGCTAGCATATAAAAATGGACATTCAGTATTTGCTTTGGCTTCAAGGCATAAGAGAAAGCGCCGGAAAAGGCGTTGAAAATTTTTTCGCTCTTCTTTCAGATTCCATCTTTTTTATAATCGCGGCTTCCATAATGATTTTTCTTTTGCTTGACAAAAAAAAGGGAGCCTTTGTTTTGTTCGCCTATTCAATCGGCTCAACTTTAAACGCCATTGTAAAAGTGACCGCCTGCGTTTACAGGCCTTGGATTCGCGACCCTAGAATTGTTCCCGCAGGAAAGGCTTTAGGCTTGGCCACCGGCTATTCCTTTCCCAGCGGACACACATCCGCGGTTTCTTCCTGCGTTTTTGGAATGGCCAACCAATTCAAAGGCAACCGTGTTCTTGCCGCTCTTTTAAGCGCCTACCTTTTGCTTGTGGCCTTTTCAAGAAATTTTTTGGGATGCCACACTCCCCAGGACGTTTTAGTCGCCTTGCTTGAAGGGTTGGCGGCCATGTTCGCGGCAAAATTTTTGTTGGCCTTTGTTCAAAAAAACAAAGACAACGACACGATTGTTTTTGCGGCCGCCGCTCTTTTGGCCGCCTTTTTTGCAGCTTTTATTTTGCTCAAGCCGTATCCCATTGACAAGGACTCGGCCGGAAACATTTTGGTTTCGCCGCAAAAAATGCAAAACGACGCTTTTTTTGACCTTGCCTTTGCGCTTGGATTTGTCCACGCTTGGTTTTTGGAAAGACGCTTTGTAAAATTTTCAACCGACAATTTGAACGCAAAAAAGCGCGTTTTGCGGCTTGCGGTGTGCCTCGCGCTTGTTTTTTTTGTAATGTTCGCGCTTTATCCCGCGGCAAAAAACGCCTTTGACAAAAGGCTGGCAAAGTTTATCGGCGGATACCTTCGTTCATTCGTTTGCGTTTATCTCGCGCCGCTGATTTTCACTAAAATTGAGAAGGCTCTAAAATGGTGACAGTTGTGGCAAGCGTGGACTTGCCGGTTGACGAAAAGCTGACGATAAAAAAGAACTCGATTAAAGGCGACGGAGGCTCAAAGCGCTTTTGCCTTTTGACCGGTTTGCACGGCGACGAATTGGAAGGACAGTTGGTCTGCCACATGGTTCAGCAAAGAATAAATCAAAACATAAAAGACTTTCACGGAACCATTGACATTTACCCGGCGCTCAATCCGCTGGGAATTGATTCTATAACCCGAGGCATTCCAGCCTTTGATTTGGACATGAATCGAATTTTTCCGGGCGAGACAAACGGCACGATGACGGAATACATTGCGTCAAAGATTTTGGAAGATTCAAGCGGCGCCGATTTTGCGCTGGACGTTCACGCCAGCTCAATCTTTATCCGCGAACTTCCCCAAGTTAGAATTCCGCCTAAATTTAAAAGCCAAGTGATTGACTATGCCATGCTTTTAAACATGGACTTGCTTTGGATTCACTCAAACACATCGGTGCAAGAAAATTCTTTGGTTTACACGCTCAACCAAAACGGAACTCCCGCCGCCGTAATCGACATGGGAATCGGCATGAGCTGTACAAGCGCCTTTGCCTTGCAGTTGACTGAAGGAATTTTTTGCCTCCTAAAAAAAATGGGAATGTGGAGCGGCAAAACAATCACGCCCCGTCAACCGGTCTGTTCCGACCAAGAAAGCGACATGACAATGCTTGTTTCAAAAACCGCCGGTTTTTTTGTCCGACAAAGCGAATGCGGAAAGCGCGTCAAAAAAGGCGAGCCTCTTGGCCAGATAATAAATCCGCTTGAAGGAGTTGTCTTGGCGCAAATAAACGCGCCCCGGGACGGATTGCTTTTTACTTTGCGGGAATATCCGATTGTGGAAATAGGCTCAACGCTGGGGAGAATTCTAAATGAGGGAAATTAGCGTCATTGATTCGCCCGCCCTTTACCGGGACAATTTTAGGGTTCGCGGCTATGTTTTTGGAAGCGGAAAAAAATCTCTTTGCGTTGTTGGCCCCATGCGGGGAAACGAATACCAACAGCAGTTTATAGCCGCGCGCTTGGTCAGCCGTCTAAAGGACATCGAAGAAAAAGGCGAACTTGTTCCGGGCTTTGAAATTCTTGTCATTCCCTGCGCCAACACTTATTCTTTCAACACGCGAAAGCGCTTTTGGCCGATAAACAATTTTGACATAAACCGCTCGTTTCCGGGCGACATTGACGGCGGCGCGATTACCGAGCGTTTTGCCGGAAAAATAATTCAAGCCACAAAGGGCTATCAGTACGGCGTTCAGCTTTCTTCGTATTACATCAGCGGGACTTTTATGCCTCACATAAAAATTTTTAAAACCGATTTGGACTGCGAGCAAAGCGCCAAGGATTTTAAAATGCCTTTTGTGCAAATTAGGAACGCGCGGGAATTTGAAAAGGGCACTCTAAACTACAGTTGGCAAATCAACGGCGTTCAAGGATTCAGCCTTTATTCAAGCGCCACAAATTACATCGACAAAAGCTCGGCGCACACTGTCACCCGCTCGATACTGCTTTTTTTAAAGGCGCGCGGAATAATCACAAGCGACATTCCTGGCGGATACGAAACAAAAATTATAAATTCTCAGACAGATTTGATGGCCTTGCGCGCGCCTTCGGCCGGCTTTTTTTGCCCAAAAGTCAAGGTTGGATTTGAAGTGAGCGCCGGCGACTTGCTTGCCGAAATTCGCGATCCATACACTGACCAGGAAATTTCAACGATTGTTTCGCCAAAAGACGGAACGATTTTTTACATGCAGTCCGACCCGCTTACTTACAGCCATTCGTCAGTTTTTAACTTGATTTTAAAGTGAAATTTTCCTTTATTTTTCTCTAAAAGCGCGCTATAATTGACAGGATAATGCGCGTAAAAAAAACAGTCATTGCGGCTTTAACTTTGTATTTTTCTCTTTTTGGGCTTTTTGCCCAGCCGGAGCGATTGGAATCGACGAATCAAAAGAGCGTTTTGTTTTTGTCAACTTCTGATATTGGAAGTTCCGCCGGCATAAAGCAAATCAGCGAATTTTCAGAAGCGTTGCCGGAAGGGTGCAATGTTTATTATCAATATGTAAATTACAAATACGAATTTAACGAAAATGATTTTGAGGAAATAGACGCTTTTTACAAAAACGGCGCCAATCGCGTTTCCTTGGATTTAGTTGTTGCCGCGGACAACCTTGCCTTGGATTTTATCAAGGAAAAACGCTCCGAATATTTTCCCGGCGTTCCGGTTTTGGTTTTTGGAATGGAACAAGGCTCCAATTTTACCGAAGCCCTTAAGATGAAGAACACCCACTTTGTAATGGATTCTCCATACATTGAGGAAAACATAAAGCTTATAAACTCGCTTTTTCCCCGCAGAAAAAAAATCGTTTTTATAGGCTGCGTTGCCGAGCAAGCCTCGCAAATAGCGTCCATAAAATTTAAGTTTGACATAGAGACCGAATTTAAAAACATCGCCGGTTTGTCTCTTGACGAGATTGAGCGATACATTCAAGGCCTTGACAAGTGTTCGATTCTTTTTCTTCCTTCGGCTTACGACATGAACCAATATCAAGTCAAAAGCGAGGCGGCTCTGAAAAAAATCACCGAAACGTCCGAAAACCCCGTGTTTGTGTGCCATGACGTGAACTTTGGGCAAGGAGTTTTGGGAGGCTTCTTTGTTTCCACGGAAAAAATTTGCAAGGCGGCCACTCTGATTTTTAGAAACCTTGGCGTTTATCGAGTTATGGTCAACACATACGGCTCCACGCAGCCCATTGAGCCGGACTATTGCTTTGACGCCAAACAAATGAGGCGTTTTAACATAACAAAGGGGTCGCTCAACACAAAGACAATTTACATAAACGACAACCAAGCCTATGTTGACGGCCGCAACCGTTTTGTGGCCGCGCTTGTCATTTGCCTTTTGCTTTTGGTCGCCATCGCAATTTTGGCTTATGTTTTTGTGAATCAAATCAAGTCAATGCAATCTCAAGTTGACGAAGAGCGCTCAAAGTTGAACGCGATTATAAGCCAAAGCGACGCGCTGTTTTGGGAATGCTATTTTGACCGGGACGACGACGCGATTTTTTTGGACGACGAAGAAGATGCCGACGTTTCGCTTGCGGGCGACATAGCGCAAGGTTGGATAGACAGCGGCATCATTCCTGAAGAGTATTTGGAAAAATACAACGACATGATAAACGAGTTGAAGGACGGAAAAGAAACCGTTTCAATCGACTTGCCGCTTTTGCAGGAAGACATTCACACACACTTGACCACCACGCGTTGGAAGCACATCGTTTATAAAATTATTGAAAAAAAAGGCGACAAAGTTACCAAGGCAATCGCCACCGCCATGGACATCACAAACCGCAAGCGGGCGGAAGAGGAATACGAGGGCGAAATGTCCTACCGCTCTTTTGTGAACAAAGAATATCCGGCTTACACGCGGCTTAACCTTACAAGCAACGTAATTATGGAGCGCATGGTCAATGTGGCTGAATTGAACCACACTATGCCCGACACCACTGCCGACAACGAGCTGGACGCAATCACAAGCATTGCCACCAGCTCCGGCCAAAACCCAAGCCTTTCCAGCGCCTTGACCCGCAAAGAATTGCTTACAATGTTCATGAACGGTACGCGCTCAAAGGACTGGGACTTTTTCTATCAGTTTAAGACTGGAATCATAAATTGGTTCCGCTTGAGCGTCGAACTTACCTCAAACCCGCACACAAATTGCATAGAAGCCAACATTTACTTGCGGGACATAACAAACACAAAAATCATGTCGATTTCAAAGGACTCGGTTTTGGACGAGGAAGTTGAATACATTTTCTGGCTTGACTTGTCAAACGCCAACTGCCACTTTATCCACCATGCCAACAATGTTTCGTGGCTGCCCTCTGGCCAAGAGCAGGTTGACTATTATTCCATGATAGAAAAAATGCTCAGCGATGTGGTCAGCAGCAAAGACCGGGAACAGGTTGAAGACTTTTTTGCCCTGAAATATTTGACCGTAAAACTAAAGGACAAGCAGGCGGCCAACTGCACCTTTGAAATCATTACCGACAATTTGCGCATAGCCATCAAGCAGGTTCACTCTTACTTCTTGAACGGGAACCAAAACATAATCGTCTTTATTTGCAGGGATATTACCGACATCACGCTTTTTGAAAAGTTGCAGAACGAAAAACTTTCCAAGGCCATCGAGCAGGCCGAAAAAGCCAACGCCTCAAAGAGCGACTTCCTGTCTAGAATGAGCCACGACTTGCGCACTCCTATGAACGGCGTAATCGGAATCGCCGAGCTTGCCGAAGACGAGTTGGACAAGCCGGACGCAATCAAGGAAGACTTGCGCAAAATCAAGTCGTCGTCAAAATACATGGTAAGCCTCTTGAACGACATTCTTGACATGGCCAAAATCGAAAGCGGAAAGCTTGAAATCAGAAAGAGCAGATCCAGCCTTGGCGAAATGATTGAGTTTATTTGCACCCAGGCCACGACCCTTTGCGGAAGCAAAAAGATTAATTTTTACTGCAACCGCGACCCAAAGAAATACATGCATTATTATGTCAATGTTGACAAAATGCACTTGCAGCAAGTTGTAATGAACCTTTTGTCAAACGCCACAAAGTTCACTCCGCCCCAGGGCAGAATAGAATTTTTGGCCAATGTTGTTTCTAAAACGGACAAAAATCTTAACATTGAGTTGATTGTAAGCGACACTGGCAGCGGAATGACAAAAGAATTTCAAAAAGTAATGTTTGAGGCCTTTACCCAAGACGTGAACTCCATTAACAAGCAGGGAACAGGCTTGGGACTTTCTATTGTAAAGAGCCTTGTTCAGTTGATGGGCGGAAAAATCCGATGCGATTCCGCGCCGGGAGAAGGCACTGTGTTTACCATTAATCTTGAGCTTGAAATACTTGAGGCCAATATTGGCGACCTTCTTCCTCAAAAAGAAGACGACAAGAAAAAAGAGCTTATTGACCTTACAGGAAAGAAAATTCTTTTGGTGGAAGACAACGCCCTTAACCAAGAAATTTCCCGCCGCGTCCTTCAAAAGAACGGCATGGAAGTCACAATCGCAGAAAACGGACTTGTGGCGCTTGACAAATTCTCCGAGAGCATGGAAGGGGAATACGACTTGGTTTTGATGGACGTAATGATGCCTGTTATGGGCGGAATTGAAAGCGCCGGCCTCTTGCGAAAAATCGACCGCGCCGACGCCAAGGAAATACCCATTGTGGCGCTTACGGCCAACGCTTTTCAGGAAGACATTCAAAAGTGTTTGGACGCGGGCATGAACACCCACCTTTCAAAGCCAATCAATCCGACTTTGCTCATTCAAACTATTTCTGATTTGATAGGCGAGCGTCAGGCCCAAGAAAACTTTTAGGCTTGCCTTTATTTCCGCAAGCGTTATTTTGACTTGTTCTTGCCGTCGGAACTGGAATTTGCGTCAGGGGCTGAGGCGCCGTTGGCGTCTTCGCCGCCTTTCTTTGCTTTTATTGCCTTGACTTTTTTTGTTTTTGGCGGACGCGGCGAATATTTAACAAAACTCTTTGGATTGAGCTTTTTCTTTGAATACCTAAAGCCTAATTGCGCTTGATATTCCCACGAGTAGTCAAAAGGTCTCATGCGCTTGTTTGAACCAAGGTTGGCGTTGTCCCAAGTCCACATTCCTCCAATGTTAAAGGACCAGCGGCTTGAAATTGGAAATTCCGCCTCCGCTCCAAGTCCCGCCCCCAAATGAACGTAATGCCATTTGTCGTGCAATTGGTAGAGGACATGAACGCCAGGCTTTACGCTTAAGGTCACCCAATCCCAAAAGTTCATGGAAAATTTTAAGCCTGTAAAAAGGTCAAAATTGTATAAGAGCGTTTGTGTGGTGACTTGCTTTACTTTGTTGAAGGTGTAGGCGTATGGATAGTAAACGGCGTGACGGGCAAAAAGGTTTACGCTAATCCTATGGCCCATGGTTAAAAAATTGTTTGTGCAAAGCTCATAGTAGGCGCCGATAAGTTTGTCGTTCCAAACAAAGTTGCTTCTGCCGGATTGTTTTTGAATTCTTGTGATGGAAGCCCAAGAAATGCCCCAATTGTGCAGAAAGCCAAATTTTTTTCCTTGCTGTTCAATTAATTCTTGAATCGTGGCCCAGTGTCCGGGCGTTTCTTCGTCGGGAATTGGGTTTGCGATTTTTGTTCCGGTGCCAGTATGCAGAACGTCTGTCTGTTCTGTTTTAGGAAAGGCGAACGCTCCCAAAAAAATAAGAGCGGCGGCCGTGATTTTAGTTTTTAAGGCTTTCATCTTGCGCTCCGGTTAGGCCGTATGGTAGAGAGTCAAATTGATTTCTTGTCCGCTTGCGTCCAACCACTTAAGGTAAAGCATTCCTCCTCGAATGTCCCATTCTGTGTTCATATTGCCGTCATTTCTTGAAAAAGAAATTATGTTTTCCAAAACCGTGTAGCCGCCGCTGTAATTGCTGGTGTTTCCGTTTGTGTCAATGACGATGGCTGTGTATGTATTGTCGGAAGAAAGAATGATTTTATTTCCTTGATTGTCAGACCATGTTCCGTATAATGGACTTGGCTGGTAGCATGAGGCAAGCGCCGCCGCCGCGAATAGCGTAAAAAAGAAAACTAAAGCCGCAATGTTGATTTTGATGTTTTTCATATTATTTTTCTCCATAAAGCCAATCTGCTTGAACTGCGGAACTGTCTATTCCGGCACGGGTTACGCCGTAGGTTCCGCCGCCTGCCGCGCCACCGCTAATTTTAATTCCGTTATACACAACGCTTCCTGGATACATGCCTTGAATGGTAACAGTGCCATCCATAGTACCGTTGGTGTCCATGCCGGCGCTTGTATTTGTGTTTCCGTTAAGCAAGAAATATACTCCAAGGGAACTGTCGTTCATAATATAGTAGTCAGCGTAGTTTTTGTATTCCATAATTACTCGACCACTTACTCCGCTTATGTGCGCGTCGTAGCTTAGGGTGCCGCTGATGTCTCCGTAAGCTGTTTCTGTTCCAAGTTTGGCTGTGTTGCCGCTCTTGTGCATTAATGTCAATTTTTTTTGCGAGTTGAGCGTTGTCTTGATGTATTCTCGGACATATTGGTAAGTGGTCAAAGCGCCGTAGCCAACGTCAGTGTTTGAATATGAGGCGCCCTGTCCAAGGCTGTTGAGGGACAGAACGCGGTAATAGAACAACTTTCCTGGTTTGGCGGATTCGTTAGCGTCGTCGTAACGCAATTCGGTTATTGGAGAGTCATTGATTTTCTTAAAGCCAGAATTTTCTTTTGTGGAACGGTAAATGTTATAGCCGCCGTCTGCTCCGCCTATCGGCGCTTCCCATGTGACGCGTACGACGTGAACGCCGTTCATGTTTGCCGCGGCCTTGTCATCGCTTTCGTTTGTGGAAGTTCCAAAAGCGGCGTTGTCGCTGGCCTGACAGTTTTTGGCGGCGTATGGCGCCGGAGCCACGACATCGCCTTGCTTGCTTTCAACGCTGTTGAAGGCGGACATCTTGTAGAATTTTTTGGCGGGAACAATCGCTTGGTAGTAGCCGGTCTCTGCCGCTTGAACTGGATTGCTTATTTCCATTACTTTTGAGAAAGTTCCGTTTTGCGTGTCGTTGCCATAAACAATATACGTATAATTATTGTAGTCTGAATAAATTCCAGAATTTGAAAGGCAGTTTTCGCTTCCTAGCGCGCAAGAGAAAGTAATGACGTTTTGAGAAGTGTCGCCTAAAATTTTCGTTACATTCACTTCTGTCGGCGGGCTTACAAGGTAGCCTTCGGCCGGGCTGTCGGAATCCCTTCCAGACAAAGACATTGGTCCTAAAGTTTCGCTTGTAGTTCCGTTTGTGTCGGTTTTTGTCTTAAACGACTGAATTTCATAGTAATAGTAAACATTGGGTTTTAATGATTTTGTGTCGCTGAGCGTGATTGTTGACGCGCTTTCAATTTTTGCCACTTGCGTCAAAGTAGAGTCTTTTGACGAAGAACGGAAGACATAATAGCCGGATGTGTTGCCTGAGGCGTTCCATTCAATTGTAATGGTGTTGTTTGTGTTTCCGCGTCCGCTTGTAACACGCACATTTTCAACGCGGCTGGGCGCTCCGTTCTCAAGGGGGTAGCCGTATGCTATTGAGCTTTGAACGCTTGTTCCTCCGCCGGATAGAGAGTAAATTGTGTAATAGTATTTTTTGCCTTGTTCAACGTCAGTGTCTGTCCAAGAACTGGCGTTGCCGTTGACCTTTGCCATTTTAATTGAGCCTGAGGCGTCGGAACTTAGACTGCGCCATATTTCATAGTTTTTAATGCCGTCGCCAGAAGCTTTTTGCCATAAAACCTCAACACTTGTTGTGCTTTCACCTTTGCTGGCGTTTACAGACGGAGGAGGCGCCAAAAGCGTGGTGGCGGCGGTCATAATGTAATCTTCATCTTCTTCGGCGGTTACGCTGCTTGTGATGTTTTCGGCCGCGACGCGGTAAAAATACGCGCAATCATAGGCTTGATTGTCTTGACGCAAAGGATTTGCCACGCTGTCGTCAATAATCAAGTCCGTAAAATAAGTTGAGTAGACGGATTTGGAATGCTCAAGAACTTCAAAGTCTTCGCCTGGGGGAACAATCCATTGTCCGTTTGTGTCTTTGTCATAACTGACGGCGCGCTCAAGGCGGTAAGAGCTGGCGTTTGCAACAGCCGACCAGTTTAGCTCTATTCTGTCGTTCTTTGGAGCGGCCACAAAAATTTGGCTTGGCGGAGGAAGTTTTTCCAAATCCGGTGTTTCAATAAGCAGGGTGGAAAGTCCGACATTGGAGCCGCTTCTTTGCATTTCAACCCGCTCTTCAAACATGTCCGAGCAGGCTGTAATGGCAAGGAAAGCTGCAAAAATCGCGGCGTAATTTATATAGTTTATTCGTTTCATAGTTCTATAATCCCTTCCGCCTAATTTGTTTTTCTTCCCCACCAGCCATAAGAACTGTTCATAAAGTCCCAATTTTTATCTGAGCCAAATTGAATCGGGAAGTATTCACGGCGCGCGTTTTGAGTGTTCGCTGTGATTGTCTGCGAAGCGCCTGAGTATGTTCTTTCAATTGTAAGGTCAAGGTCTGAATCGCCTGAACTTATGTTTCCAATGCCTAAAAATGTTTTCTTTTCGCCTCCGCACTTAACAGTGATTTTTGCATCGTAAATATTTCCAAGTTCGGGATTTGCGGCAGACACTTCCAAAACAGGATGGTCTTCGAAGCAAAGAAAGCCTTCATTAATTCCTTGCCGCCAGAATGTAATGCTTTCAGAGGTTGTTGAAATTGCCAGCGCATTATTTTGCGTTCCGCCTGGGGTGAGCATGGCTGGACTGTATCCTTGACCTGCTGACTTGCTGATTTTGAAAGTGTGATAATATTTGCCTGATATTCCTCCACTCAGAGAACCATTAGAGTTAGAGAATATTCCGCCTGCCGTGTCGGAGCCTTCCTGTTTGACATAGCAACTGCCCATGTTGCTGTAATCGGTATTTCCGCCAGCCACTCTAAAGAAGCCGTAGGTCATGGCCAGCATTGCCGAGCGGGCGAGCTCGGCGTTGGTGATGTTGCGGTATGCGTAAGTCGGGCTTTCCTCGTCGCAACAAGAGGCTTCTATCGTTCTGCTTTCCGCGTCGTCTTCAATAAAGGCGTTTTCTGTTTCCGACAGGGTTCTCTTTGCGCTGATTTTGTAGTAGTGCTTGTAATCGCGCAAAACGCTCAAAAGGCCTGTGTCGTAGGCCTTGTCGTTTGATGTGACATTTTTGGGCGTGAGGGTGATTGTCTGGCTGATATTGGCGTTTCCTGTAAAGGTTGGAGAGTCAATGTCGTAAGCGCTTATGTCGGCTATTGTGATAAGCTTAAGGTTGTTAATTGTGGCCACTGTGTTGTAGTCCGGACCGTAGTTGTTGTTTTTCACGCTTATAGTGTATACGGCGTTTGCGTCTGGGCCTATACGGCGTTTTGAAGTGTCCCAAAGGTCGTAGCTGAATTTTTCGCTAAAGCCCGCGGTTGTGCCGGAAGGAACATTAGCCGCGCTGGACATAAGCGCAAAGGGATAACCCATGTTTTTTGCTTCGTCAGGACTGTAAGCCAAGTCTTTGTCAGCCGATATTTCGCTTGTGTAAACTTGGTGGGGAGCCGTATATTTGTCATCGGCGGCGTAAGAGACCGCATAGTAAAATGTCTTGACTCGTTCTTCGCCGGTTGGCGTTACGATAAAACTGTTGTCAGACGCAATGGCGTTTTGTTTTGTCCATGTGACGGCGTCGGGGGAACGCCATAACTGAGGCTCATTTCCTTCCACGCTGTAGGGGGCTGTCCATGTAATTTTGACTTTATGAGGGTCTTGGGACTTTGTGGCCAAAACATTAAGTCCGTAACCGTTGGTTGAGCCGATTGCCGACAAGTCGGTTTCTTTTTTATAAGCTATGCCGTCGTCAGAAATGACAGTGGCTGAATCGGAAATGTCAACGCTTTCGTCATCTTTTAGCAAGGGGAATACTGTATAGCGGTAAGGGTATCCCCAAGCCAAACGCTCTTGGTTGCTGTCCCAAGCCATTGTTCCGTCGTTCGCTTTGCTTATGTCGGTAAGGACAAGCTTTCCTTCGCCATTCACAGTTGCGGACGCGTAGTCTTGAACAAGGTCTCCGCCATTTTCTGGAACAATGTAAGAATCCGAAAGGACAGCGACTGTATTGGAATTGTCCATTCTGTCGCGGCGTACAAGATACGCTTTGGCGCCATCAACCTTGTTCCAAGCAACGGTGATTGTCGTGTCGCTTTTGGCAACGCTGGCAATTGTCTTTATTGCAGCGGGCCCCATGGTGCTGACTGAAGCGTTTCCCGCGGCCATTCTGTCGGAATCCGTTGAGTCGATGTCGCTGTATGCTTTGATTGTAAGTTTTGACGCAAGACCGGAAATTGTGGCGTCGTCATAGTTTTGCGGATTTGTGATTGTAAGGGCAATCTCTCCGCCCTCGATAGATGCTGTAGTGTTTGTGTCAAAAGAGGAGCCTTCAATCTCAACCTTGTTTATTCCTGTGACAATAAATTTTGCGGAAGCGCCGCCGCCTACCGTGTTGGCGTCTCCTAAAGTGACTTCGTAATATTCAGCGCACTGAACTGAGGAATCGCTCCAAATTACTTTTATGCTGTCATAGTCATAAGTGTTGAACACTGGCTTTGGCGTTCCAAGAGTTTTTACGGACACGGCGATTCCAGTGTTGTGGCTGCCATTGGCGTAAAGTTCATAGGAGTAAATGTGTCCGCCCTCAAGGCCGGTGTCTTCAAACAAGCCTTCGTCCGTGATTGTGTCTTTGATGTTGTCCCATTCGATTGTAGTCCAACTGGTTTTGTCTTGTCCGTCAACGCCTCGCTTTAGCGAGTACTGAACGTCGTCCTCAAGCGGCCATACAAGTTGTGTCTTGTTTGTCCATCCGCCCTTCCAGCTTGTGAATGTGGTGCTGGGCATGTTGACTTTGTTGCTTACCGCAACTGAACTGGTGGCCGTTACATAAGTCAGGATTTTTCCTTCGTCATCAATTGGCTCCGCATAGGGGTTTCCGTCTGAATCTGTTTCTGGAATTATATATAGAATATATTCGTAGCTTCCAATTTTGTTATCAGCGTCTTGAGTCAAGTCAAACGTTTTTGTGATGTTGTTGATGGTGTCAAGGCTTGAAAAAAGTTGGTTTCCATTTGCGTCTGAAATCCAATTTGTCGAGGTTACGCTATGAGCGTTTTCTTTTGTAAATTTTTCTCGGACGGCGTATCGGTAAACGGGCGCTTTGCCCATATCGTCCCAAGAGGCGGAATACTGCACCGAAATGTTTGAAATAAAGTCGTCTGAAGCGTCGTCAGGAGTGTCATTGTCGGACTTTACCCGCTTGTAGTTTACAATTTCAAATGACGGAACGGCGGCAGACCAACCGACAGACATTTTTCCTGTTTTGGAACCAAGAACTTTATTGTAGCCTTTATCGGCAAGACCGGAATATTCAATGTCGATGTAAGACTTTATCTGATATTCGTATTTAATTCCCCGGGTGACGCTTGTGTCTGTGTAGGTTACGATGTCTCCCGCTGTGTAACTTTCATAGTCATGCGTTCCAGAAGTTGTTCCGTCAAAATAAAGTTTTTTAATTAACGGCGTAGAGGGATAGCTGCTTTCGCTGGCGCGCTTGCGGTAGATTTCGAAATAGAGCGGACTGTCGATAATGTTTTCTATGTTTTGCTTGTTGTCGTCGTTGGCGGATGTCAGAGAAACCTGCACTTTTGAAGGTAGCGTGATGTTAAGCTTTACGCCAGTTGTCGAGTCGCCTTGTCCGGCGGAGAATTCAGGAGCGACAGGCGTGTATTGCGCGTAAGTGCTTGCAGTGACGGTGGCGCTTTTTTCAACGGCGTTTGGATCCTTGATTGTGTAAAGTTCCACATAAAATTGATAGTTTGTGTTTGCCGAAAGATTGTAGAATGTGTAAGACTCCTCGTTTCCGCTTAGAACCATTGTGTGGTCTTGCGTTCCGTCTGTACAGTGGACCTCAAAGCGGGAAATGTCTTCGTAGGATGAAGCATTTTCTGTATACCATTCTACAGTGGCGCTGTTGTCTTCCTCTTCGATTTTGTTAATTATTGGAGTGGCAAGGCTTGTTCCTTTTACAATCTCGCTTAATGAACTTTCGGCGCCTCTGCCGTTTACGGCGCTCACCTTGTAATAGTATGTGCGGCCTGAAGCCACGGCGTCATCATAAGAAGCGCCATAGCTTTCTCCGACTTGGGCAAAGACTCCGTTTGGGCTGTCGGAGCAATAAATTCTGTAATATTTGGCCACGCTCACGACATTCCAACTAAGCGAGATTTTGCGCTTTCCGCCATTGCTGGCTTTTAATTCTAGCGGAGCTTCAAGTTTTTTTACGCCGGTTATGGAAGACGAGGTTGCCGGCAATGTCGTTATATTATTGCACGAATTAATTGCAAGTATGCATGACAAAAAAAGCGTCAAGACCAGGCTCTTTTTTAACAGCGAAAAGCGCTTGGAAATTTTCATAGTCTTAAAATTCCTTCTAAAATTTAGACCCCAACCCATCCCAAATGTTTTAAAAACCATTTTATTTTATAGGAAAGACTTGCGCGTGTCAATGTATTCTGACAGAAAATAAAAAATTGTCAAAGTCCGCAATGCGCCTCGCGCGGGTGCGAATTAAATTTTTGAGCCGCAATGAATCCATGTAAGCTCGTGCTTGTTGTAATTTAGGTGAACCACGCGGCTGGAGGGAATGTCGGCGAACTTTTGGGCGGCGGCCCAGTCGATTCCGCCCTGCATTTTTATGGAGCATATCATTTTTTTGCAAAGGCCGCTTTCAAGCCATTTTTGAACCCATTGGTAAAGGCGTTCCGGGTAGCAGATTACATCGCTAAAAAGCCAGTCCACCGGGCCTATTTCTTCCGGGGCCAAAGTAAAGGCGTCGTGGGCCCTAAATTCCACCAAGGGGTTGGCCATAAGCCTTTCGTCCAAAGGGGAACGGTCCACGGCAAGAACGTTGGCGCCCAAGCCCGCCAAAACCCATGTCCAGCCGCCTGGACAGGCTCCAGCCTCAAAGCACTTTTGCCCCTTGCCCGGAAATTCTGTTCCAAAAAAAGCGGCGGCCAGAGAAAGGCTTTCCTGCAATTTTAAGTAGGCCCGGCTGGGCGGGTTTACATGGTCTTCCGCAAAGGCGATTTTTCCCGCCGGCAGGGGGCTGGAAGTCTTGGCGCTGGCCAAAAGTTCGTTCTGTCCCGTCAATGTGTATAGTCCTATGGGGCTTTGAGGAATTTGCAGGGGAAAAGTCCTTTCCTTTAAGTTTATGTATGGAAGCTTTTCTTGGATAAGGCTGGCCCGGCGGAAAAATTGGAATTGATAGGGCGCCCAGTTTCGCTGAATTTTCTTTAGTTCGGCGGCCGCTTGGCCAATGGAATCAAAGCGCAAAAAAAATGGCTCTTGCATGGCGCATTGGGCGAACCAAGGGCTTTGTTCCGTTTGGGGAAAGTCTTTATAGTAAAAAAGGCGGCCAAAGCGCTGACAAGGAAGGTCAATTTTAAAGCGCTCCAAAAGCTCGGCCTGCAAAAAGCTTTCCATGCCTTCAAAGGCCAAAAAAGCTTTGCCGTTTTCTTCTATATGAAATGACATTGGCTGTCCACGATTTGGCTTTGGCTGTCATTTTCGCCGTCGTTTTTGTCTTTTAGGGATTGAACAAAGGCGGCCAAGCGCTCGGAATCTGGGGAGCGCAAAATTGTCATTCCTATGGTGGTTTGGCCGGAATCTTCGCTTGCCCAGGCCGGGTGGCAAATAAGCGTCAAGTCGCCTGTTGAAGAGTCCGCGACTTGAATCAAGATTGTGTAGTCGTCTTCTAGATGTATCGTCACTGGAACCGAATAAAAAATTTGGCAGCCACGAGCGCTTATGTCTATCAAAGAGCCGGGCAAGGCCGAAATCTCGTTGCATAGCGCGCGGCCCAAAATTTTGAATCTAGGATCCTGTCGCGATTCTGTCCGCATGGCCTTTATTCTAGCGCAAGTCGCAAGTAAATTCAACCGTTTGACCCATCAACCGTTTGACCCATCAACCGTTTGACCCATCAACCCGGCGCGAAGGCTCCCCTTATGAAAAAAGAAAGAAACAAGGCGGGCGTGAAATTTTTTTCATTTTTTTGAGGCGCTTGGGCCTTTGGACAGTTGACTAAAATTCAAATCGCCCTTATTCTAAAGGGTATCTCTAAAAACTCACCTTTGGTGATTTTTTAGAGAACCCGACGAGTTTTAATTCCTGGTAATAGCAGGAATTAAAACATCGCACTTTCAAAGTTACCTCTAAAAATTGCAATTTTTAGAGGTTCCCTAAAGGCGCAAGGCAATCGGTTGCCTGACCCCGCAAGCCGCGGGAAACACGAGTTTTGGGGCGTTTTTTCCCCAAAACTCGGGAATTATTTGTTCAGAGAGGAACTTATGCGTTTTGTGGAAGAATTTGCCGCCATGGAGGCTGGAAAGTCCTCCGGTTCAATCGAAAAATTTGACGGACAGACTTGGTATAAAATCGCCAATGTGGATTCAATTCCGCCTTTTTTTATGACCATAACAAGTTCCAGCGACGCTTGGAATTTCATTTGGTCAAACGGAGCGCTTTCGGCCGGAAGAAAAGAAGCCAACCGCGCGATTTTTCCGTATTACACGGCTGACAAAATTTTGGACTTGAAGAACACCAGCGGAAGTTTCAGCGCTGTAAAAGTCAAGGGCAAGGACAGAACTTCGCTTTGGGAGCCTTTCGCCGACTTTGCCGAATTTAAAGTGGAGCGGAACCTTTACAAAAACGCTTGCGGAAGCCATGTAATTTTTGAGGAAGTCAACAAGGAGCTGAATTTGCTTTGGCGGACTGAATGGACTTCAAGCGACAAATTTGGCCTTGTCCGCATTTCTTCCATAAAGAATTTGTCGAACGGCGAAATTTCCGTGGAGATTCTTGACGGCGCGCAAAACATCATGCCGGCTTGTTCCACCAGCGACGTTCAAAACAACACTTCAAATTTGATTGACGCTTATAAAAAGACAGACCTAGACCCTTCCGGCTTGGCGCTTTTTTCAATGTCCTCCGTTTTGACCGACCGCGCCGAACCCAGCGAGGCTCTTTACGCCAACGTTTCTTACTTTACAAAAAAATCCCAGGTTTACCTTGACCCGCGGACTCCGGCGCTTTTCCGCCAAGGAAAGGCCTTGGCAGCCGTCGATGTTCTAAAAGGCGAGCGCGCCTCTTGCTTTGTCCAGCGGAGCGTCAAATTGGCCGCCGGCGCCGTTGAAAAATGCCTTCAAGTTTTTGACACCCGCTTGGAATTGAGCGCCGTTCAAGGCTTGATAAAAAAATTGGACGACCGCGCCGCTTTGGAAAAAGAAATTTTGGCCGACGTTGACAAGACCCGCGCCCTGCTTGAAGAATATGTGGCGCAGGCGGACGGCTTGCAAAGCACCGGCGACCAAATGGCTTCGATCCACCACGAGGCCAATGTAATGTTCAACATCATGCGGGGCGGCGTTTTTGTCCAAAACAACACGGTGTCCAGCGGCGACTTCATCAACTTTATCGAAACAAGAAACAAGGCAAAGGCGACCGACGCCAAGGCGCTGGGCTTGCCAAAAGAGATTGACTATTTGGAGCTGGGAAAAACCGTCCGCCAAACTCGGGACGACCAATTGGAGCGCCTTTATTTGGAATATCTGCCCCTTTCGTTTTCCCGCAGGCACGGCGACCCAAGCCGCCCTTGGAACAAATTTTCCATCAATCTCAAGGATTCCTTGGGCCAGCCGATTTTGAACTACGAGGGAAACTGGCGGGACATTTTCCAAAACTGGGAGGCGCTGGCCATGAGCTATCCCCTCTATCTTACTGGAATGATAGCCAAATTCCTGAACGCCACCACCGCCGACGGCTTCAATCCTTACCGCATTACCAGAAGCGGCCTTGACTGGGAAATCCCGGAGCCCAACAATCCTTGGGCCAACATCGGCTATTGGAACGACCACCAAATCATTTACCTTGAAAAGCTTTTGGAATTGCAGGACAAATACGACTCAAAGGTTTTGCCCGAATTGCTGAACAAAAAGATTTTCTCCGCGGCCAACATTCCCTACCATATCAAAATGTATGGCGACATAGAAAAAAATCCCCGGGACACCATAAGCTTCATGCGGGATTTGAACGAAAAGATTTTGGCCGACACAAAAAAATATGGAAGCGACGCCAAGCTTTGCGGAAAAGACGGAAACCCCTGTCTTGTGACCATGGCGGCAAAAATCCTCCAGCTTATTTTGACAAAGCTGGCAAACTTTGTTCCCTACGGCGGAATTTGGCTCAACACCCAGCGGCCTGAATGGAACGACGCCAACAACGCCTTGGCCGGATACGGCTTGAGCATGGTGACTTTGTATTACCTTCGCAGAATGATGGTCTTTGTCCGCGGCCTTTTTGAAAGGAGCGAAAACGAAAGTTGGACGGTTCCAATGGCGCTCAAGACTTTCTTTGACCAGCTTTCAGACCTTTACAAAAAATCCGCCGGCCAAGACTTGCGGGACGCGGCCGCCAAAAAAGAATTTGTCAAAAAGTGCGGCTTGGCTTTCCAAAACGAAAGGTTCGCCTTTTACGAAAATTCTTCCCGCTTGGAAGAAACCCTTGACATTTCAAAAGAAGAAATTTTAAGCGCCTTTGATTCTTTCATCGCGGCCGCCGAAAATTCAATCAAGGCCAACAAGCGGAGCGACGGCCTTTATCATTCCTACAACACCTTGCTTGTCAGCGACAAGGGAATGGAAATCGGCTGTTTGGAAGAAATGCTGGAAGGTCAGGTTGCCGTTCTTTCAAGCGGCTTCTTGAGCGCCAAAGAGTGCGCCGACTTGTGCGCCGCTTTGGAAAAAAGCGACATGTATGAAAAGCGCCAGCATTCTTACATGCTTTATCCTTCAAAGGAGTTGCCGCTTTTTGTCCATAAAAACATTGTGTCCAAGGCAGACGCGGAAAAAATTTCCGTTCTAAAGGCGGAATTGGAGCGGGGCTGGACGGCGCCCGATTCGTCAAGCTTGGTTTACAACGACTCAATTGACAAGAGCGTTGTCCACTTTAATCCGGAATTTAGAAACGCCGCCGTCATGCTGGAGACCGCCGCAAGGATTTATCCTGACTTGCCGGAAGAAGAAAAGAAGGCTTTGGCCGGCCTTTACGAAAAAACTTTTGACCACAAAAAATTCACAGGCCGCAGCGGAACCTTCTACGCCTTTGAAGGAATTGGCTCAATTTACTGGCACATGGTTTCAAAGCTTTTGCTGGCCGTCCAAGAAAATTTCTTTGCCGCCGTTCAAGCCAAAGATTCTTCCGCCAAGGAATTGGGAGAGCGCTACTACAAAATTCGGGACGGCCTTTCATTCAACAAGACCCCGGAACTTTACGGCGCCTTCCCCATGGATCCTTATTCCCACACGCCTCACAATCAGGGCGCCAAGCAGCCCGGCATGACCGGCCAAGTAAAGGAAGAGGTCATCACGCGCTGGGGCGAATTGGGAACCGAGATAGAAAAGGGCAAGCTGAAAATCAATCCCGCGCTTTTGCTCAAAAAAGAATTTGGCCAGGACAAAAAACTTTCGTTCACCCGCTTTGGAGTTCCCTTTGAATACACTCTTTGCGAGTCGGGCGAAATAAAAATTTCGGTTGACTCCAACGCGTATGGCGCCGAGTTGAGCGATGACTTGAGCCGCGACTTGTTTGAGCGCAAGGGCAAGGTCAAAAAGGTTGAGGTTGAAATTCCAAAGAGCGCCCTTTTTGATTGACAAAAGCGGAGCGGCTGGCCGCCCCAAACATTTATTTTTAGAGGTTCCCTAAAGTTTTTTTCAGCCTTTCCGATAATTTGACTATAGGGAACCTCGAAAAACTTCAGTTTTTCGAGGTAACTCTGAAAGAACGATGTTTTAATTCCTGCTATTATCAGGAATTAAAACTCGTCGGGAACTTCGGAAAAATCGCCGAAAGCGAGTTTTTCGAAGTTCCCTATAGAACTAGAAAAATTTGAGGTCAAATTATGGAACAGAAAAAGACTTTGTGGATTATCGCGGCCAGCGGCGTTTTCTTGCTGGTCGTTCTTGGCGCGGCGCTTTTGTTGAACTCACCCTCTTCAAGCGCTCCGGCCACCGCCTCTATAACTACAATTGACACGACTCCCGCGGTCGCAAAGGTTGAAGAGCCTGTCATAAGCCCTGTCGAAACAATCGAGCCGGCGCAGGCCTTGGATTCAAACACTTTGGCTTTTCAAAAAATTGAAGAAGGAAAGCCTCTTGAGGAAAGCGCGCCCCAAAACGCCGCTCCTGCGGCCGAGCCTTCAAGCGCCGCTCAAGCGGCCGCGGCTCCCGCCGAGACAACTATTGAATTGAACACAAAGGCTTCAAGCGCCGTCACCGCCACTAGCCGAGGAGGTCAGGAAGCCCTTTCAAACGCCGGAAGCAAGGCGGCCGCCTCAACGATTTACACTGGAAATCCTGGAACAAGCCAAGCCTCAAAAAGCGCGGCCTCCGCTCCCGCCGCCAGCAAGCCAAGCCAGACAAAAAAAACGGCCGCCGCTTCCGCTCCGGCAAAAAAGGCTCCGGTTCTTTCTTCCAGATATTGGGTTCAGGCCGCTTCCTTTACAAACAAAAAGAGCGCCGACAACGCCAGAGCCGCGCTTGACGACAACAAGATTCCTGCGGAAGTTTTCACTTACAAGGACAACAGGGACAACTTGTTTTACCGCGTCCGCGTCGGCCCCTACACAACCAAAAGCGAAGCGGAATACTGGAAGACCCGCGTTTGCAAGATTGACCTCTTTAAGGACACTCAAAGCTACGTTACCGAAATGAAAATGTGAGCGGAAAAGATTTTGCGTTCGCGGCCAAGCTCCCGCAAATAGCGGACTTGGTTCTTGAAAAAAAAGGAGGCTGTCCAATAATTATGAGTCATTGCCGTGCTCGACACGGCAATCTCTTGTATTGTAATTAAATGGATTTTCGGGTCAAGCCCGAAAATGACACTTTTTGAACTTATTGGTCATCCTTTTTTTATTCGCGGGGACTCTTTAATGCCCCTAACGATTTGCGTCGGGGTTTGTTCATTCTTCCTCAGTTTTTTGGGGAAGTTTTTTTAGAATCAAGCGGGCGATTTTTTTGGCCCGCTTTTTTGCTTTTGCGTAGGCGCCGTTCTCGCCTGAGTAGTTTGGTTCGGCGGAAAATTTTCTTCCAAAAGGCTTTTCATAGTTTCCGCTAAATGTAAGGCTTTCCAATTCCTGCCGGCTGACGCCAACTTCATTCAAGTTTTCCGCCAAATCGTTCCAGTCGGTTGAAGTGCTGTAAACCCATGCCAGCATGTTGCTGGCTCGAATGGCGTTTTGTGTCGGCGCGCTGTAGCTTTTGTTCTTCATGTCGATGAGTCTGCTGGAACTGGCGCAGCCAAAGAAAACGAATGACAGGACGGCGACGCTTAGGGCCGCAAAAAAAATTTTCATGACAATTCTCCAAAATCCCTGTTGTGGCATTGTTTTTTGTTTTTATACATTTCGGCGTCGGCGCGCTCAAAGACCTGTTGGTATGAGCTGTCGCTGGCGGCGTCAAATACTGACATTCCCCGCGCGATTGTCACTGCTTCGTATTTTTCCACGGCCTTCTTTTTGTTTTCTTCCACATGCTTGTCAAAGTCCATAAAAAGCGCGTCGCGGTTTTCGTATTCGATTCCTTGAAGGATTACAACAAACTCGTCGCCGCCGATTCTAAAGACTGAACTGTATGGAAACGTGCGGCAAATGATTTCCGACGCGATTTTTATGGCCATGTCGCCAGCCTTGTGGCCGTAAGTGTCGTTGATTTGTTTCAGTCGGTTCAAGTCGCACATGACGATGGCGAATCGCGCGATTCCGTCCTTGATTTGCTTTTCCAAGTTTTCGGTTGTCAATTTGTATGACGCGGGATTTTTAACTTTTGTCATCGCGTCTTGGTAAGCCAAAGTTTCCATGTTTGAAGTGTATTTTCGCAAGTGGGCGGCGGTGGTGTTGAAGGCGCGTATCAAGACTCCAATTTCGTCGTTGGTTTCCGCGGGAAGGTTAATGTCAAGCTGGCCGTTGGTGATTTTTTTCGCCGCCACAGTCAAAAGTTCAAGAGGGTGGGTTATTTGCGACGTTATGCGAATTGTAGCAGCGATGAAAACCAATTCAAGAAGGGCTGTCAAAAGCAAAATAATGATGACGGCGCTGACTCGCTCGGCGTACACGTCGGAACTTTTGTCGGTAAGAACAAGCTTCATTCCGTTTCGCAAAGTGTCAAAGGCCATGACCCGCGTTGTTCTTCCTTCTTTGTAGCGAATGATTTTGTGGCCGGAATTTTTTTTGTCAAGAAGCTCCTTGTTTGAAATGAAGCTCAAGCTGTCGTCGCCGTGGACATTTTTTCCTTCAAAAAAATCCGGATGGTAGTGAACGGATCCGTCCGCGCTTTTTAGATAGGCAAAGCGGGAATGTTCGCGGGTAAGGCGGTCAATGCTTTCCACCAAAATTTTAAAGTCCACGTCCATGCCAACAATGCCAATCAAAGTTCCGCTTTTAAAAACCGGAATGACATACGAGAACATATAAACGTCAAGGTTTTTGTTTTGATATGGCTCCATCCAAATTCCGCGGCCGTGGCGAACTGGAATGTAAAACCAGCCCCACATGCTCTATGTCGTCTTTGTCGTAGGCGCGAATGTCGGTGAGGGGAACTTGGTCAAGCAAGCCCTTTTTGTTCATTGAATAAAGAAAGCCGTCAATGCCGTCAATCAATTCCGGGTCAAAAGAAATGTAAAACGAAACGATTCCCTCTGTGTTTTGCGCGATGGCCCTAAAAAAATTGTCAATGTCGGCGACGGCGCTTTTTCTGTATGCCGCGTCCTTCAGCAATTTTGGAGAAGGAATTCTGTTGCGAATGAGCGTGGCGACATTGTCAACTGTGTCCTCAATGCGCAAAAAACGCTCGTCCGCTTCCAGCGCCTTTGTTTGGCACAGGTAGTTCATTTTTTGCTCTATGTCTTTGTTCAGCACGTTGCTTATGGCTTGAAAGGCGACGATGGCCGTCGCTATTGTGACAATTTCCGTGCAAAGAAATATAAGTAGGAGAATCTTTGATTTTAGCGAACGCATTTTTTTGGCGCGCATTGCATGATTATAGCGCGGAATGAAAAAACTTACAACCAATTTTCTTGTTGCCCATGGGCCCTTTGCGTGATACAATGAAGGCATGACAAATTCAATAATCGCTTGGGGAGATTCAATCCTAAAAGGCGTCGTGTCCGGCGGCGACTCAAAACGCTTTGACATAACGGAAAAAGATTCGCTAAGCCAGGCTTGCGCCGCGCTGGGAATTGAGCTGGCCAACAAAAGCGTTTTTGGCTCTTGGATGACAAAGACGCGGCGGACTCAAGACCGCAGCCTTAGAGCGGGAACAAGAGCGCAAATTGGAATCATTGAATCCGGAACAAACGACTGTGACTACGATTGGGCGCAAGTGTCCGCCAATCCCGACGGGGAGCATTCGCAGCGCTGTCCACTTGACGAATTTAAAAGGCTTTTGCGGGAGGCAGTGGAGACGGCCAGGCAAAACAAAATTACGCCTGTCATTATGAGCCTTACGCCCCTTGTTCCGGAATGGTGGTTCAAGAATATTTGCATTGGAAACGACGAGGCCGGAATAATAAAATTTTTAAATGCGCGATACAACTTGAGCGGCCAAGAATCGGCAGACTTAAAAAGCGCCGCCGCCCTTCGCCTCTACCAAAACCAAGAATTGTTTTCCCTTGAGGCCGTCAATTTGGCGCGGTCTATGAACGTTCAAGTCGTTGACATCCGCGGGGAGTTTTTGGCCCATTCAAATTACAAGAGCCTCATGTGCTTGGACGGCGTTCACCCAAATCAAGCCGGCTACGACTTTATGGCAAAAATTTGGAAGCGGGAGATGCAAAGGCTACGGGTGGAAGGGTAGGGGGATAAACGCTTTTCAAATTCAATAAAGCGCGCTATACTAAAATTATGTTGTCGGAAGTGACATTGAACAAAATTTCAAAAATTCTCAAAGATGAAGGTTGTAAAGAGATTTTTCTTTTTGGCTCCCATGCGACAGGGCGCGCGAATAAGAATTCCGACATCGACATTGGAATAAAGGGCTTGCAGCCTTCTAGATTTTTTTCAGTATTCGCCCGTCTTGACAGTGAACTGGAAGAGAATATTGATTTTGTTGATTTTGACGAACAGGTTTCATTTTTCAATTTTTTAACAAGCATAGGGGAAGTTAAAAAAATTGGATGATGTAATAAAGCAAAAGATGCCTATCGTCTTATAAAATTTTAGAGAGATTGTATTATGATTTTTGATATAAATGGAAAAACTTATTCAAAGATTGAATTTAACACAGAGGAAGAAGTTGAAAATGTTATTATCAACAATTTCAAACTGCTTTTTGGCGACTATTCCATTTTATTACCTAAAAGCTTAATTAGCACTTCTGGCGGAAAAGGAACAATTCCTGATGGTATTATAATTAACTTTGAATCAAAACAATGATATATCATGGAAGTAGAACGTGGCATACACGGAACATGGGAACATATAGCGCCACAAATTAACAAACAAATAACCGCAATTCAAAATGACGATACTAAAACTAAAATTACTGAAAGCTGTATTGCCGAAATACAAAAGAATAAAAGTTTTATTGATTTGCTAAGTGAAATCAATATTTCTGAAATTGGTATCCATGGCGAAATAGAAAAGATTTTGCGCAAAGATCCTGTTGTTTCTTTGCCAATTGATTACATTCCAAACGACCTTGAAGAATGGGCTGATAACCTTAAGATAAAAGTTGAAATTCAGCTTGTTGAAAAGTTTAGTGATAAAGACGGTAATGTTTTGTTTAATATGCCTGATTTGGAACTTAAAACTTCAGATGAGAAATTTGAAAAAGAATTAAAAGATATTTCCGATAAAAAACCAGAAAACCTTCTTGAACTTGTTGTCAAAGCAGGTTTCTTAAGGGAAGGTGAAAAAGTTTATATGGAATATGGGCCTAAAGGAACTAAGAAAAAACGGTTTGAAGGTATTGTCCATATTAACGGAATTGAAGTTAATGGAGTTATCGCTTCTCCCAGTATTTCTTCTCTTCGCTGTATTCAAGAAGTCTCGCCAACTCGAACTACTAACAATGGTTGGGTTACCTGGAAAACAATGGATGGAAAAGTAATTAATGATAAGTGGGAAAAATATAAGCAGACTATAATTCAATAAAAACATTTTGACATAATCTGTTTGCTTTATCCACTACACCAGCGAAACCGAAACTCTTTTGCCAAGCGCGTGGGCAAAGCGCTCTATTGTGGAAAGCGATGTGTTGAACGAAGGATCGAGCGCGTTGTCAACGGCGGTTCTTGTAGTACGCAGCCGTTTTGCGAGGGCGGACTTGCTAATTTTTTGCCGCTTCATTTCGGCCTCGAATTGGGCGGCAAGAACTTTTTTTGTCGCAAGCTCTTGGGCTTCTTCATACAAGCTCTGTTCCTTCATAAACTCAGAAAAATCTTGTCCGCGTCCTTTCATTTTTGTCGCTCCTTGTAATCTTTAAGCCTTGTTTTTCCAATGCTAATTTCTTTTAAAGGCGTTTTGTCCGACTTCTTATTAAATCCGTGAAGCAGTATCATCGTGTCGCCGTCAACTGTAAAAAAAATTCGGCATATTCCATCTGAAACAGTTGAACGAATTTCCCACAAGTCTTTTCCCATTTTTCTACACAAAGGGAGTCCTAGCGGAAAACCTTTTTGGGCGGCAAAAATGTCCGCCCCAACCTCTCGTCTGTCGTCTTTTACAAGCGTGAGCAAAAAATCGCGGCACGGCTGCGATCTTTGTTGCGTTTCGTAAAAAACAACATTAAGCGGCGTCTCGCGTTCGATAACATTACTGTACATTATAATATGCGTCCTGTCAAGAGAATTTTTCTTCACATATAAGGTATAGACGATTGCGTGTTTTTTAGTGTGTTTTGAAAAAAATTCGAACAAAAATTTTCTGTTTTCATACATTTTCCCTTTACATTTGTATTCTCTCCCCGCTTGTAGCGAATAAAATCTTGCGCTAATATTCCTCCATATGACCGACATCGAGCGAATCAAGCAGGCTGCCGCTGACAACGCCGTTCCGATAATGCAGGACAGCGGAATGGAATTTATCTTAAATTACATTAAGCAAAACAAGGTTCATCGCGTTTTGGAAATCGGAACGGGAATCGGATACTCGGCCACAAAATTTGCGCTCGCGTCGCCGGACATTCAAGTGTGGACGATAGAGTCTGACATTGACCGCTATCATCAGGCCGTCCAAAATTTTCATGACGAAAATTTAATGGAGCGGGTGACGTGCTTTTTGGGCGACGCGGCCACGTTCACTTTTAAAGAAAAGTTTGACATGATTTTCATTGACGGCCCCAAGGCTCAATACATAAAATTTTTTGAGCGTTACAAAAACAACTTGGCTGACGGCGGCGCGATAATCAGCGACAACCTTTCTTTTCACGGAATGGTGGAAGACATCAGCTTGACCCACAATTATTCCACAAAAAAATTGATAAAAAAAATTCGCAAATACATTCAATTTTTAAAGGACAACAAAGAATTCAAGACGGACTTTTACAGCGCCGGAGACGGCATCGCTGTTTCAAAGCGGGCTTGACTAGTTTTTTTTGCGGTTTTATATTTAGAGACAAGACCGCAATTTTTTTTGGCTTTTGGGAGGGTCTAATGAACTTTATTTTTGTGTCTCCGCATTTTCCGCGAACTTATTGGAATTTTTGCGACCGTCTAAAAAAGAACGGCGTCAATGTTTTGGGAATCGGCGACTCGCCCTACAATTGCCTTGAGCAGCCGTTAAAGGAATGCCTTACCGAATATTATTATGTTGACAACATGGAAGACTACAACAAAATGTATCGGGCTGTGGCTTTCTTCGCATTTAAATACGGCCGAATAGATTGGATTGAATCCAACAATGAGTATTGGCTTGAAAACGACGCGCGCCTTAGAACGGACTTCAACATAAAAAGCGGAATCGGCGTTGAAAAAATTGCGGGCTGGAAAAATAAATTTGACATGAAAGAATTTTACGCGGCGGGAAACATTCCAACCGCGCGCTGCCATCGCATCACTACAAAAGAAGCCGCCCAAAAATTTGTGGACGAGGTTCAGTTCCCTGTAATCGTAAAGCCAGACAACGGAGTCGGAGCGCACGACACTTGGAAGCTTAGTTCGCAAATTGAGCTTGACAATTTTTTTGACCGCCTTCCGCCTGTTCAATATGTAATGGAAGAATTTGTTGCGGGCGACATTTATTCCTACGACGCAATTTGCGATTCAAAAAGCCAGCCGCTTTTTGAGTCTTCCAGCGTTTTTCCGCCGTCGATTATGGACATCGTTTTAAAGGAAGAGGACTTAAGCTATTGGACGATTCCGCAAGTTCCTGACGCTTTGGCAAAACTGGGAAGGGCCGCGATAAAATCTTTTGGCGTAAAAAACCGTTTTGTCCACATGGAATTTTTTAGGCTGACGCAAGCCAAAAAAGGCTTGGGCGCCGTTGGCGACTTTGTGGGCCTTGAGGTGAACATGAGACCGGCGGGCGGCTACACCCCCGACATGATGAACTACGCGAATTCCACCGACGTGTATAAAATTTGGGCTGACATGGTTTGCTTTGACAAGCGCTTGTTAAAAGATTCCGGCGACCACCACTATTGCGTCTACGCCGCCCGCCGCGACAAGCGCCGCTACGTTCATTCCAACCAAGAAATCGTCGAGCGCTATGGCGAGCGCCTTGTGATGAACGAGCGGATGCCGCAAGTGATGGCGGCCACGATGGGAAACCAAATGTACATGGCCAAGGCAAAGACGCAGGAAGACAAGGACGAGTTTTTGAAATTTGTTTTGGAGACGCGATGATGTTGAACTTGAGCGTCCGGGCAAAAATTCCTTTTTTGTGGGGAAAGACAGCTTTTGAAAAGCGCTCGTGGGCAAGGGTAAATTTAATCGTAGGCCCAAACGGAAGCGGAAAGACTTTGCTTGCCGAACAAATCGCCGAGCAGTTCAACGCGGCCGGCTACGACATAAATTTTTTGCGCGCCGAAAGATACTCCCAAGACGATGTTGACGCGATGAAAACAATTCGCGAAAATTCAAACGTCCGCCAAAAAATCGAAGACGTTCTTTCAAATATGTTTTCAAAATCCATTCGCTTTGAGGAAGCGCCGGGCGGCCGCCTTGTGGCGATTGTGGTGAACAAGGCGCGGGGCGTCGAATACAATTTAAGGCAAGGGGAGTGCCACGGCCTAAAAGAAATTCTGACCCTCTTGGTGGCGCTTTACGGAAATCGCGGCGGCAAAAAAAATTGCTTGATTTTGGACGAGCCTGAATTGCACTTGCACCCCCAGTTCCAGCAATTTTTTATGAACGAAATTAGGCGGGCCAGCGCCGAAGAGCCGAACAGAATTTTCTTTTTGATTACCCATTCGCCTTATTTCATCGACTTGAATTATCCGGAAGACCTTATGGGAGTTGTGGTCTGCCATGTGAACCGGCCGCCCACCAGCGTGGACTCTTTGAGCGATTATGACGAGCAAATGTTCCGCCGTTTTTTGCCCAGATTCAACACATACCACAAGCAGTTCTTTTTTTCGGACAAGCAAATTTTTGTGGAAGGCTACACCGACCAGCAGCTTTTTACCCGCCTTTTGCCTTGCGTGGAAAATAAGGTTGGAATTGCCGGAACCGGCGTGATTGACGTTGGCGGAAAAGACGAGTTGGGCGTTTTCTTTAAAGTGTGCTCCCTTTTGGGAACCGACGGAAGAATCATCACGGACTTGGACTCTCTTTTTTGCGGAAAGCTTCGCGAGGAAGTTTGCGACGACGAAAGAACACAGGCGTTTTTGGACGCGCAGCGGGAAAAGCAAGACGGCTTTTACGCTTCGATATTCAGCAAAAAAGAATTGTCAAAAAAAATCACCCTTGAAAAATTGATAATTCGCTTGGAGCGCTACTTGGGCGTTCTTGGAGAATTTTTGGGCCGGGCTGAAATTGCCGACGACAAAAAAATCGGAATCCTTGTTGAAAAGGTTCAGGCGCTTTACGCCAAGCACGAAAGCCCTGAAAATATGGACACCTTTAAGACTGTGGTTTTGATGGGCGTGACTTTGCTTAGGGACGAGCTTTTGGATTTTTTGCCACTTCCTTTGGCTGCTTCCCTTGGACAAATAATAAATTTGGCCAACTTTATTTTTGCCGCCATCGAGCGGAGCCGGGTTTACATTTTGCGCCGCGGCTGCATCGAGCATTACTACACTCAGACAAAAGTTGAATACATGCCTGTTTCTTCAAAGGACAGAATCTTTCATTCTGAAATTGAATTCATGCTTGGACAAAATTCCGAGCGGCTAAAAAAGAAGTACGAGGAGCTGCTTGCGATTTTGAACAAGGCGTGCTCGTAAAGCGCGGGGTTTGTCCAATGGCGGCGGCTTTTGCCATTTAAAAACCTCTTGTTGATAGACTTGACCCGAACATCTTCCAAGGTGTATTCTATTCCCATGACCACAAATGTAGCGCTCGCAAAATGCGGCGAATACGACTTTGAAAAAGTTTACGCCGCTCTAAAGGAATTGACTCGCCTTGCGCCGCCGCCGGATCCCCGGGGAAAGACCATTTTGATTAAGCCCAACATTTTGTATCCGCGAAAGCCCGAGGACTGCGTTTGCACAAATCCAGTCGTCGTCGGAGCCTTGGTGAAAATTTTTGTTGAGTTGGGAGCAAAAAAAGTTTTGGCCGGCGAGTCTCCAGCCGTCGCCAATTCGACTTCCGCCGCGCGCGCGTCAGGCGTTTTGGAGCAGGTTCAAAAAAACGGCGGCGAGTGGATTGACTTTCACGACAAGGTTCAAGTTGAATGCCCGGGCGCAAAGCGCGCCCGCAGCTTTGAGTTTGCCGCCGCCTTTAGCCAGGCCGACATTCTTGTAAGCGCCGCCAAGTTAAAAAGCCACCAGCTTATGAAATACACCGGCGCGATGAAAAACCTTTTTGGCCTTATGATTGGCTTGGAAAAGGCGCAGTGCCACTACCGGTTTTCAACCCAAAGAGAGTTTGGCGAATTTTTGACAGACCTTAATCTTGCGGCAAAAGCGCAGTATGCCGTGATGGACGCGATAGTTGGAATGGACGGGCCCGGCGGTCCTGGAAGCGGCGACCCGATAGAGCTTGGCTTTATGGCGGCAAGCGACAACATCTTGGCGTTGGATTGGATTTGTTCAAGCCTTGTGGGTTACAATCCAAATACTGTGGAAAATCTTCGCGACGCTTTGGAAAGAAAAGTTTGGCTTGATTCGCCTGAGCAAATAAAAATTTTGGGCGCCGCTTTTGACGAATGCCGCAACAAAAAATTCCGCATTGTCAAAGATGGAAGCGAAACTTTTGCCGCAATGCTTCCGTCTTGGCTGAACGCTCTAGCAAAATTTGTCTTTACAAGAACTCCCCACTTTCATCAAAAAAAATGCGTCAAGTGCGGCCGCTGCGCGCAAATTTGCCCCGCGCGTATTGTTGAGATGTCCGGAAAAAACGGAGAGGCCGTTTTGACCGACTGGAAAAAATGCCTTCATTGTTTTTGCTGCCACGAGATTTGCCCGCAAAAGGCGATTAGTTTAAGAAGGTTCGTTCATTAAAAAATGAAACAAAAAGAAGACCCTCAATTTAAGTTGATGACAACGGAACCTGTTTCCCGCTTGATTCCCCGCTTGGCTGTTCCCACTGTGCTGAGCATGATGATAACCGGCGTTTACAACACCGCGGACACTTACTTTGTTTCCCAGTTGGGAACAAGCGCCAGCGCCGCGGTTGGAATAGTCTTTTCGTTGATGGCTATAATTCAGGCGGTCGGCTTTACTTTGGGAATGGGATGCGGCTCTTTGATTTCCCGCCGTCTTGGAGAAAAAAATCAGGAAGCGGCCAGCGTTTACGGTTCCAGCGCTTTTGCCGCGGCCATATTGTTCGGACTTTTGCTTTCGGCGTTTTCGCTGTCGCATTTAAAAGGCTTGGTTCAGCTTTTGGGAGCCACGCCATCAATCACGCCTTACGCGGAAGATTACGCCAAATGGATTTTGCTTGGCTCGCCTGTAATTTGCTCATGCTTTGTGATGAACAATGTCTTGCGCTCGGAAGGCCACGCCAAATTCAGCGCGGTGGCTTTGACAAGCGGCGGAATATTGAACATGCTTTTGGACCCGCTTTTTATTTACAAGTTCAACTTGGGAACAAGCGGAGCGGCCATCGCCACAGTGACAAGCCAAAGCGCAAGCTTTTTGATTTTCTTGCAGTTTTTTATCCGCAAAAAGGGAACAGTGTCGCTTGGCGTGAAATATGTTTCGTTAAAACTAAAAACATACGCCGACATAATGACAACGGGAATTCCTTCGCTCTTTAGGCAAGGCTTGGCCAGCGTCGCCACAATTTTCTTGAACACAAGCGCGGGCCTTTACGGAGACGCGGCCATAAGCGCCATGACAATCGCCACAAAAGTAGTGATGCTTTGCGGAAGCTTGATGATTGGAATTGGCCAAGGCTTTTCGCCGGTGGCCGGCTACAATTACGGAGCTGGCCTTTACAAGCGGGTCAAGGCAGCCTGGAAGTGGACCGCGCTTGTTTCAACTTGCCTTCTGCTTTTTCTTGGCGGCATGATTTTTGCCTTTGCGCCTCAAATTGTCCGTTGGTTCAGAAACGACGATCAGGTTGTGAGCGTTGGCGTTTTTGCCTTGCGCGCGCAGGCCCTTTCATTTCCCTTGCACGCCTTGATTATTTCCATCAATATGCTTATGCAGGCGTGCGGAAAAAAATTGCAGGCCACTTTCTTGTCATTGAACAGACAGGGAATTTACTTTATTCCCCTTGTGATTCTTCTTCCAAAAATTATGGGCTTGACCGGCGTTGAAATTTCCCAAGCCTGCGCCGACATTTTAAGCGCCCTCACCGCGATTCCCTATTTGCTGCTGTTTTTTAGGGAACTAAAAAAAGAAGATTCCGCCTTATAAAAATTGCGGGTTGCGGCGGAAAAAGCGGCGCTTTAATTCACCACATTAACCGGCGTTCCCGCCAAAAACTTTCGCAGGTTGTCCACGGCGATTCCCAACAAGCGCTCGCGGGTTTCCTTTGCGGCCCAGGCTACATGCGGAGTGATGACGCAGTTGGGCGCTCCCAAAAGCGGGCAGGCGGCGGACATGGGCTCTTGGCAAAGAACATCGGCGGCAAAACCAAAAAGCTTTTTGCTTTCCAGCGCCGCGCGGACTGCCGCCTCGTCAACCAAGGGGCCGCGGGCGGTGTTTAGCAAGATGGCGCCGTCTTTCATTTTTGCGAGCGCCGCTTGGTTTATCATTCCCTTGTTGTCGGCGGTAAGAGGGCAGTGCAGGGATACGATGTCGCTTTTTTGCAGCAATTCGTCAAGGCTGACGGATTCCACCAAAAAATTTTCTTTGCTAAAGTCTTCGATTTTTTTTGCCGTTCTTGAATGGGCGATGACTCTCATTCCAAGCGCAAAGGCGATTTTGGCGACGGCTTGGCCAATGCTTCCAAAGCCCACGACGCCAAAAGTTTTTCCCAGCAGTTCCGTAAGCGGATGCGTCCAATAGCAAAAGTCGGGGCTTTTTATCCAGCCGCCATTTTGGACGGAATCGTTGTGCGCGTGGACGCCGTTTGTCAATTCAAGCAAGAGCGCGAATGTCGCTTGCGCCACGGCCATCGTGCTGTAGGACGGAATGTTTGTTACGGTGATTCCGCGTTCGCGCGCGGCGGCCGTGTCAATCACGTTGTAGCCAGTGGCGAATACGCCGATGTATTTTAGCTTTGGGCATTGCAAAAGAATTTCTTTTGTGATTTGGACTTTGTTCAAAAAAACAATGTCCGCGTCGCGCATGCGTTCCGCCGTAAGATTTTCCGGAGTGCGCTCGTAGTATTCCAGCGTTCCAAATTCTTTGAACGCGTCGTAGCTAAGGTCGCCGGGATTCAGCGCGCGGCCGTCAAGAATCACCAATTTCATAAAATCATTCCTCCGGCAAAAAGAGCGTTCCGTCGCCAGAACCGTCGGAAAGCTTGTCCAAGATTTTTTCGCGGCCGCCGTTTGCAAGGATTACAGGAATGTTGTAGGCTTGGCATTTTTTTGCGGCCTGCAATTTTGTTTCGATTCCGCCCGTTCCAAAAGAGTTGGTTTCGCCGATTGTGATTTGCTTTCTAAGCTCGTCGATGTTGGCCACGGTTTGGACAAGCTTTGCGTCGGGATTTGTCTTGGGGTTGTCGGAATAAACTCCGTCGATGTCGCTGAACAAAACTAGCAAGTCCGCTCCCCATAAAATTGAAGTGAGGGCGCTAAGGTTGTCGTTGTCGCCGATGGAATCTTCTTCAAAGGAAACGCTGTCGTTTTCGTTTATGATTGGAACAACTCCTTCGTCAACCAAAGTGAAGAGGGTGTTGCGAATGTTCAGCGTTTGAAGCTTGTTTTCAAAATTTTCTTTTACGAACAAAAGCTGGCCGATGTGGATTCCGCATTCGGCAAAAGCTTTTCGCCACTGGCTCATAAGCTCAACTTGGCCAATGGCGCACAAGGCCTGCCTGTAGTGGACGTCCTTTTTGCGCGCCCATTCCTTTAAGGCGCTCACTCCGCTTACCTGCGCTCCCGAAGAAACGACGGCCACTTGTTTTCCTGCGTCAATCAAATTTTTTACTTGGCTCGCGAAAGAAGCCATAAAGTCTGTGTTTTGCGTGCCGTCGCTTTTGGCCAGCGTGTTGCTTCCGATTTTTATGACTATCTTTCGCGCTTTTTTTATCGCGTCCTTTATTTGTTCGCTCATGTTTGTTCCTTGATTTAAGAAGCTTTAAATCGTGGCGGCGATGACGGCCTTGATTGTGTGCATTCTGTTTTCCGCCTCGTCAAAGACAACGGACTGCGCGCTTTCAAAAACTTCGTCGGTCACTTCCATTTCGTTGACGCCAAATTTTTGGCTGATTTCTTTTCCAATCGTAGTGTTAAGGTCGTGGAAGGACGGAAGGTCGTGCATGAAAATCGCCGTGGGCTTTGCCTTTGCCATTACGTCCTTTGTGACTTGGTAGGCCTTGAGGTCGGCGATTCGCTGGGCCCAAACTTCGTCAGGCTCGCCCATGCTGACCCAAACATCTGTATAAATTATGTCCGCGTCCTTTGCCGCCTTGTCGATGTCTTCTTCGAGAGTGATGGAGCCGCCGCTTTCTTTTGCCCACGGCTCGCAGTCCTGGACAAGCTGCTCGGAGGGAAAATATTTTTTGGGCGCGCAAAGGGTAAGGTTCAGGCCCAACTTTGAGCACACGACGCAAAGGGAGTTTCCGATGTTGTAGCGCGCGTCGCCAAAGTAAACCAGCTTTAGGCCCTTTAGCTTTCCAAAACGCTCGCGGATTGTCAGCATGTCGGCCAGCATTTGCGTGGGGTGGTATTCGTTGGTCAAGCCGTTCCACACGGGAACGTCGGCGCGCTTGGCGAGCGTTTCCACGATTGACTGCTCAAAGCCGCGGTATTCGATTCCGTCGAACATTCTGCTAAGAACGCGGGCTGTGTCGGCTATGCTTTCTTTTTTTCCGATTTGAGAGCCTTCCGCCAAATATGTGGTTCCGATTCCCAAGTCGTGCGCCGCCACTTCAAAGGAGCATCGGGTGCGGGTGGAAGTTTTTTCAAAAATCAGCGCGATGTTCTTTCCCTTAAAAGCGTCCACGCGCTTTCCGCGCTTCTTCTTTTTTTTGTAGTCCGCCGCCAAGTCCAAGAGGCCGACAATTTCTTCCGGCGTAAAATCCCTAAGCGTCAAAAAATCTCTTCCGCGCAAATTCAAAGCCATATATTCCTTCCTTGTTTAATAGTAAAAAGAAAACATAATACTAGCGCTTTTTGCGCGTTTTTGCTAGTGGCAGCATTTTCCGCGCTCTCGCGAGCGCGACTGGCAATACCAAACTTCGTTTGGTTTTGCTAGAGGTAGCATTTTACTGCGCTCTCGCGAGCGCGACTGGCAATAGCGCTTTTTGCGCGTTTTTGCTAGTGGGCGGCGCTTCCTAGGTTTGCGAATGATTTTTGTTTGCGGGCGTGATGCGACGCGCGGCTTTTTGTTCGGCCCCTAGAATCCCCGCAAAAAAAGCGCTAATCTTTATCCATGAAATATTTTTGCAAAACATTAACCGCCATTTTTACGGCGGCGATTTTTTCTTCCGCGATTTTCGCAGCGGAAAATTTTGAATGGAAGTCCGCGTCTCCAAAAAAACTTGGGCTGGACGAGAAAAAAATCCAGGCTTTTTTGGCGGAGCTTCCGTCAACCTTGGTGACCAGCTGCGTCATCGTAAAGGATGGAACAATCGCAAGCGAATACTACAAAGACGGCTACGGGCAGGACAGCGTTTTTAGCATGCAGTCCGTTTCCAAAAGCGTCACAAGCGCCATTGTTGGAATCGCGATAGAACAAGGCTACTTTAAATTGGACGACACAATTTCGCGGTTTTTTCCGGAGGCAAAAAACTTGACCGTTTGCCAAGGCGAGTCAAAGGCGCTTTTTGAAAAAATCACTATTCGTCACTTGCTTACAAACACAAGCGGCCTTGTTTCCACCGACAGCGCCATTTGGGGCGCTTGGAGGGCCAGCGGCGATTGGATAAAATTTTTGTTCGACCGGCCAATGCAACACGAGCCGGGAAAGGTTTTTGAATATTCAACTGGAAACACCCACTTATTGGCGGCAATCGTTCAGCGGACCACAAAAAAATCCTTGGACCAATACGGCCGCCAAGTTTTGTTCCAGCCGCTGGGAATGGAAAGCGCGCGTTTTGACGCGGGGCCGGAAGGCGTTGGCGACGGCGGGAACGGTTTTCACATGACCGCGCGCGACATGGCTCGCTTTGGCCTTTTGTACTTGCAAGGCGGCGTTTGGCAGGGAAAGCGAATCGTTCCCGCGGAATGGGTGGCAGAATCTACAAAGATTCAAGTTCCCAAGCAAGCGCGCTACGGATTTCAGTGGTGGGTCCGCTGGTTTGGAAAGGCGGAAGCGCGGGGATTTTTCGCGCACGGTTGGGGCGAGCAAGTCATCGCCGTCCTTCCTTCAAAAAATCTTGTCGTGACTTTTTCCAGCCGCGAGCCGGACAACCGCAAGAACGCGACTTACTGGCGCTGGATTGGCCAAGTTGTTGACGCTGTTGAATGAGAGGGCCGCTCGCGCTGACGAATGAAAAATCTTAATTGTGGGTTCGAGCGGATTTCCACAACGCTTCGCTTGCGGGCTTTGTGTTTTTTACCGCGCTTCAGCCTCTGATTTGTCCGTCGCCGTCAATCAAGTATTTTGTGGTGGTCAGCGCCTCAAGCCCCATCGGGCCTCGGGCGTGAAGTTTTTGCGTGCTGATTCCAAGCTCCGCGCCAAAGCCAAATTCTCCGCCGTCGGTGAATCTTGTGGAAGCGTTGACATAAACGCAGGCCGCGTCGATTCTTTGTTGGAAGGAACGGGCGCGGGCCCGGTTGTTTGTCACGATGCATTCGCTGTGCTTTGTGTTGTGGGCGTTTATGTATTCTATCGCGTCGTCAAGGTCTTGGACGCATTTAACGACGCATTCGTAATCCAAAAATTCATTTCCGTAATCTTCGTCAGTCGCGGGAACGACGCATCCTGGGCGCCCGTTTTTTTGGGCGGAATCCTTTAAGGCTGCAAGGCAGTCTTTGTCGGCGTGGAATGCGACGCGGCCTTTGAAGCGTTCTTCCAAACGAGGCAGAAAATTGTTCAATATGTTTTTGTTGACCAAAATTCCTTCTATGGCGTTGCAAACTCCAGGCCGCTGAATCTTGGCGTTCTCGGCAATGTTCAGCGCCATGTCCAAGTCCCCTTGGTCGTCAACATAAAGGTGGCAGACTCCGCTTCCTGTTTCTATTACAGGAACCCGAGCGTTTTGCACGACGCTTTGGATAAGTTTTTTTCCGCCTCTGGGAAGAACAACGTCTATCAAGCCCCGGGCGTTCAATATTTTGTCAACGTCGGAATGGTCTTGGCTTTCCAAAAGTTCAATCGCTTCTGGAACTCCGTCCTTGCAATTTGAAAGGCCTTCTTTTATGGCGGAGCAAATGGCCTTGTTGGATTCCAGCGCCGCCGACGAGCCGCGAAGCAAAATCGCGTTTCCGCTTTTGTAAGCCAAGCAAAAAGCGTCGGCTGTAACGTTGGGGCGGCTTTCGTAGATTATGCAAACCACTCCAAGCGGAACCCTGACGCGCTTTATTTGAAGGCCTTGGGGCGTGGCCCAGCCGCTTTCAACTTTTCCGATCGGGTCTTCGTGGTCGATTACGATTTGAACGCCTTGGCAAATGGAATCAAGCCGCGCGTCGTTTAGGCTTAGTCGGTCGATGAGCGGCTCGCTTGTTCCTTTTTTGCGGGCGTTTTCAACGTCGATTTTATTGGCGGCCAAAATAGCCGCCCGGTTTTTGTTGATTGAATCGATAGCGCTTTTTAGCGCGGCGTTTTTTTGCGCGGCGTTTTGAAGGGCAAGAATTTCAGAGGCTTTTTTGAGGCCGGCGCATATTTCTTTTAAATCCATAGGCAAAAATTAGTAGTTGGCCAAAAAAAACATTCCCAAAAGCATGGCCACCCGAGTTTTTTCTTGCTTCCAATCTTGCTCGGCGGGAAGGCATTTAATGTAGAGCCAGAAAATTCCAAACTCAGGATCGATTCTCAACGAGTATTCCTCAAAGTCGCCGCTCTTTGTCTGCAAGCCGAACATGAGGTAAACCACATCGTCAACGATTTTTAAAAGCGAGGAGTAAGAGGAATTCCATTGGCCTTTTGAAACGGCCTCGCTGTATTCGTTCAATTTGTAAAGAACGTTTTCTTTTAGCTCCGCGTCAGATTTTTCTATCCAAGTTTTTTGAACCAAAAGCGAAAGATTTTTTTGGAAGCTTTGAATCAACTTGCTTTCAAAGTCGCCGGCCTCTTTTGAAAAAAGATTTTTTCCCGCTCCAAAAGCGCTGGCCAAAGTGTCGGCGGCGGCGACAAAATTTTTTCCTTCAACAAATTCAGAAATCGCGCCTAAAATTTTTTTATCTACATAACTGTTAATTGTCTTGTCAAAAGTCATAGCTTATTTTAATTCTTATGAAAAAAATATTCAAGGGTTATAGCGGCAATAAAAAATTAGTCAAAGCCTAAGACTGCTGGTTGGCCGCATACATCGCTGTCGCTCTGTTTTGCGATAGGAAATGATTTGCTTGCTCGCTTTCGCGAGCGGGCAATAAGCCGCAACGCTTCGCTTGCGGGCGTGAGGTTACAGCTCCCCCTAGTACCCCATCCTCGTAAACGACACGCTTGCTGTCGTTTCGTCCACAGTAACAAGGCCAAATTTCTTTTTTTCCAAATAGGCTCCTACGTCCGCTTCTTTAAAGGGGCCAAAGTCAAAGTCGCGGTAGGGATGGTAGTGGCCTTCAAAAATGTATTTGACGTTGCCGCCGGCAAAGTCTGAAATCAAGCGGGCTCGTTCCTCAGTGTCCCCAAGCGCGAAGTAGAAAATTCCTCCGGCGTAAATGGGATAGTGGGTCAAAATTATTTTTGGCCGTGCCGACGACCTTAATTTTTTTTCCAAGTCTTCTATTTGCGGGCCGCCCAAAGTTCCGTTTCCTGAATCCAAAAATAAAAAGTCAAAGCCGCCGTTGGCCGCTCCGCCGGAGTTCAGGGTAAATTTGTAAAACGAAGTGTAGGGATAAATCTTTTTTTTCCAAACATCCCAACCGTCGTTGTATAAGTCGTGGTTTCCCAAAATCGAATAAACCTTGTAGTCGCTTGTTCCAAGGGCGGCTTTGCCCGCTTCTATCCAAGTGGCGCGGACGGCGTTAAATGAGTCGGCTTCTCCGCTTCGGCCTCCGTCAAGGGTGTCGCCAAGATTCACGATAAAGCGGGGCCGCAAGCTTTGGTCTGGGGTTTGCAAAAGTTCCTTGAATGTTTTTAAGAAGCGCTCTTCCGCCCGATCGCTTTTTGTGGAGCCAAAATGCGAGTCTGACAAAACTATGAAGCTGTATTTTCCGCCGTTTGGAAGCGCCGGCAGTTGGTCGCCTGAAAGTTCTGCGGCCGTTTTCGCTCTGTCTTCAACCCCTGTTCCGCCGTAAGAAAAAATTGGGAAACCGTAATTGCAGGCGGAAAGAAGAATGGCAATGACGAGGCTTTGCAATGGAATTATTGTCGCGGCGAAAATCTTTTTCAAAACATTATCCTCGCGTTCCATTTTAGCATTATGTGGTTGAAGTAAGCCACCGAAGACCAAAAGTCTGTCATTCCCAATTCAAGGGCGCAGGCCAAGCGGAAAACTTTCTTGACGTTTACCGCCGCTCCAAGAGTCCACTGGGGGCAAAAGAATTTTGTGTAGCGGTAAATGTTATAGCTTCCAAGGGAAGTGAAAAGCTCAAGGCCGTTTTTCCAAACCTTGTCAATTTCCGCCCATGCCGAAGCGTCGCCTTCCGCAATGTTGAAATTTTTTATCGCGTCAAAAGTGGTGATTCGCCATACAAAGCCTGTCCGCGCCGTGAAGGTCAAGCCGTTTGCGGAAATCCAGCGCGCTTCTATCTCTTCCAAAATGTCGTATTCCGAATAAGAGTCGTTAAAGCGCTGCAAGTGGAATGTTGTGGCCGCGCCGAATCTCCAAACGCCGTTGTCATGCCAGCCTGCGAAGGGAAGGTAGTCTGTACGGGCCGTCATGTCTACCATTCTGGAATTCATTTGAAAGCCCAAAAAGGCGCCAAAGGGCTGCCAGTCAAAATTGTATTCCATGCCGCCCCAAGTTTGCTTTCTGTCAATGCCCCTGTTTGCGTTTCTGTTCACTCCAAATTGAATCCATTGTTTTGGCCGTTTGTCGTTGGGAAGCGTTTCTATGGCGGCAAAGGCGTTGTGTAAAAGGAAAAGAATTGTGAATGAAAGAAGGGTCGCAATTTTTTTCATTGTAGCCGTTTTTTTAGAAAAAAAAACGGCGTTGACAAACGCCGCCAATTTAGTGGAGATGATCGGACTTGAACCGACTACCTCTTGCATGCCATGCAAGCGCTCTAGCCAGGTGAGCTACACCCCCAAACAGTAAAAGCATTCTAGCGAAAAAAACAAATTATGTCAATAGTTTGCAACAAAAAAAGCGCGCTCCCGCGGGAATCCGAACGGCTGCGAACGAGGTACTTTTAGGGTAAAGAGATTAGCTTAACGTGTCCTAAGTTCGCGCGGCCGTATCCGCGACTGGAAGCATTTTTGTATTTTTTGTTAGTTAAAGCTGCTTCTTGTATACGGGCTGCCTATCCACATCCAAACGTCTTCGCCGCTTCCGATGTAGTCTTTGCGCTGGCCTTCTATAAGGAACTGGACGCTTTCCACGGTGGCAAATTCTGTGGCGGTAAAGACAATTTGCATCAATTGGGCCCGGTAGCCGTCCGCTCCCACTGAATTGAATTCAAACTGCTCGCTGAAATTCAGCGCGGCGATTCCGCCCCTGACGGTGGCGCTTAAAAGCTTTGTTCCCGGGGGAATCAAGGTCATGCATTTTTCAGAATCCGTTGGGCCGGACAAAAGGGCCTTGATTGTGTCCGTAAGCGGCGAATCGCTTTTGGGAATTTGGCGGACCACGCTTTTTCGGTTTACATGGCCGTCCGCGTCAACTTGCGCGAAAAACAGCTTTGCGTTTGTCATGGCCTGAGGCTTTGGCTTCTCCGGCGGCTTTTCCTGCCGGCGCTCGTTCTGGGCCTTGTCTTCTTCATTCTTGGCGATTGGTTGGCTGGAATCTTCTTGGGCCGGAGCGGGGCTTTCCGCGGCTTCTTCCTGTCCTGAGGTCAAGTCGGCCAAGTCGTAAGTGCCCGGCTCTTGGGTTTCTTTTTCTCCAGGAACAGGCGCCACGTCAACGTCCAAAAGGCCGTTTGTCTTGGATTCTTTTTTCTTTGTCTCGTAATTTTGGAGGAATTCAGGAGTGCTTCCAACCACCCGCTCAAAAAAATTGGTGGACTTTAAATTTTGCGCGAAGTCGTCCTTTTTTACAAGAAAGACGATTACAAGAATTAAAATCAAGAGCAGCCAAATCGCGGCGAAGATTCCGTTCCGCTTGGCTTTTTTAGAATTTTTCCCAGCCATGCGTGTTATTATAGAACAACTTGAATTTCTTTTCAAGTTGCGCTAAAATCGCCGTTGGCTGGACAAATTCTCAACTTTTGTCATTTTGACATAATGGGATTTTTTTGGCATCTAGGAGACGATAATTATGATGGACGTAAAAGACAAGACAGTGCCGCGCTTGATTCAAGAGGCGGCGAAAAAGAATCCAGACGCGCCGGCGCAATATTCCAAAAATTCTTTCGGCGAATTTGACTGTTTGACTTACGCCCAAATGTGGCAGAATGTCGTTGACTTTGCCGGCGGCTTGCTTTCATACAATGTCCGCCGCGGCGAGCTTTTGGGCTTGATTAGCGAAGACCGGAAGGAATGGCAGCAAGCGGACTTGGCTCTTTTGTCCATCGGCGCCATTGACGTTCCCCGGGGAACCGACGCCAGCCCTTCCGACTTAAAATACATTTTGTCGTTCACTGAATGCCGCATTTGCATTGTTGAAACTTGCTCGGCCGTCAAAAAAATTCTTGCCCTTAAAAACGACTTGCCCAATTTAAAATACATGGTAATGTTTGACGAGCCGACGGAAGAGGTTTTAAATTTGGCCAAAGACTCTGGCGTCGTCATTCATCCTTTTGAAGAAATTTTGGAAAAGGGAAGGGCCTTTAACAAAGAAAACCCCAATCGTTTTGACGAGGAAATCGCCAAGGGAAATTGGGACGACACGGCGGCCATCATCTTTACCAGCGGAACCACCGGCGTTCCCAAGGGCGTGACCTTAAGCCACGGAAATTTTTTGACCCAACTTATAGAAGTTACCGACCGAATCAAATTGCATCCCGGCGAAAACGCGCTGGCCATTCTTCCTGTTTGGCATGTTTACATGCGGGAAGTTGAATACGTAATTTTAAGCCAGGCCTGCGCCATGACTTACTCAAAGCCTGTGGGAAAAATTTTGCTTGAGGACATGGGAAAAATGAATCCGGTAATTTTGCCCGGAGTTCCCAGAGTGTTTGAAGCCGTCATGGAAGGCATTGACCGCAAGATGAGAAGAACAGGCGGCCTTACCTTAAAGCTTTACAATTTCTTTGTACGCGCGGCCATTCTTCACTCAAGGGCCCACAGAAAAATGTTCAGGCAGAATTTTATGCCCAAGCAGGAACTTACGCCCATTTGGTGGATCTTGCTTTTGCTTCCGTGGATTTTGCTTTGGCCGCTCAAGGCTTTGGGCGACGTTATTGTGTTCAAAAAAATTCGCGCCATGCTTGGAAAGAATTTCCGCGCGGGAATCGCTGGCGGCGGAGCCTATCCAAAAAATGTTGACGAATACTTTTGGGCGCTGGGGGTCAAAATCGTCGAAGGCTACGGCCTTACAGAAACCGCGCCCATTGTCAGCGTGCGCCACATTTCAAGGCCAGTCTTTGGCTGCATCGGCCGCCCCCTTTACGGAATCCAAGCGCGAATTGTGGACATGGAAGGAAACGATTTGGGCAAGGGAAAAAAAGGCGTGCTTCAAATAAAGGGCGGCACGGTGATGAAGGGCTACTACAAGCGTCCTGAGCTTACGGCAAAGGCAATCAATTCCGACGGCTGGCTTGACACCGGCGACCTTGCCATTATAGGCATGGGCGGCGAGCTGAAAATTTTGGGCCGCGTAAAAGACACGATTGTTTTGCGGGGCGGAGAAAATGTTGAGCCTCTTCCCCTTGAGATAAAGTTGGAAGAGTCAATCTACATACAGACTGCCGTTGTGGTTGGACAAGACCAGCGCAATTTGGGCGCCTTGATTCTTCCCAGCAAAGAGGAATTGGAATCTTGGGCCAACGCCAACAATTTGTCTTACGAGTCTTTTGAAGATTTGCTCAGAATGGAAGAGACATACAAGTTCATCGACTCAATCGTTAGGGAAATCATCAGCGGCAAGAACGGCTTTAGGGCCTTTGAGCGCATTCCAAGATTCGCGCTTTTGTCCAAGCCCTTTGAGGTTGGCGCCGAGCTTTCCGCCAAGCAGGAATTGATGCGCTACAAAATCACCGAGATTTACGCAAAAGAATTAAAGAGCGTGTTCCGGGAATAGGCCGCTCGTGTTTGGACTTTAAATATAATAAGGGTTTGTTCGAGCGGCTTACCCGCGTCCTATGGACGCTTCGGCTTTGTGTTTTTACGGCGAACTTAACGAGTTTTGTCAGCTGTTCTGCCAAAACTCGGCGGGAATCTTACGGACGCTTTGGCGGCAATCGAGCGGCTTAGCCGCGTCCTATGGACGCGGCGGCTTTGTTCAAGTCTTGGGCTGACATGGCGCTTTGCGGAAACGCCGACGGCTTGAACAATTCATTTGCGGCTTCAGTTTACAGCCAAGATTTTTTTCAAAAATACAAGGCGCAAATTCTTTCTTCCCTGCAAGGAGTCGGGTCGGAACAGTTGAGGCGCTTCGCCATTTTGTCCAAAGCCTTCGCGGACTTTGACGCTATGGACTTGATTCCAAAAATAAAATGTCCGATTTTTGCGGAAACGCCGACGGCGACAAAATTTTTGGTCCTTCCGCCAGCCTTGAAATCGCAAAAGCCGCCGCCTGCGATTTCTTTGTCTACAAGGGTTTTGGCCACGGGGGTTGCGATGAAGCCGCCGACTATCCAAAAAGAATTTACGATTTTTTTATGAAATAAGGGCGGCGGTGGACATTCCCCCGAAAATTGCGCTAGACTTTTTGTAGTTAGCATTAACTAACAAAAATGGAGGCGTTCATGTCGTTTACGGACAATTTTGGCCATCCCCGCGGCCTTCTTGGAAGGCTCATGCTTGTGGCCATGGAGCGGGAGCATCTTCCCATGGCAAAGTGGGCCTTTTCGCTTTTTGAAGTTCCCATGGGCGGAAAAATCGCGGACATAGGCTGCGGCGGCGGATACAATGTCCGGCGTCTTCTTCAAAAATCTCAGGGCGCCAAGGTCTTTGGCTTGGACATTTCGGAAGAAAGCGTCAAAAAGGCCCGCAAGGTCAACCGCGCTTTTCTTGGAGATAGATGCGAAATTATTCACGGCGGAGCGGAGTCCCTGCCTTTTTCCGACGGCGAGCTTGATTTGGCCACCGCTTTTGAAACCGTGTTTTTCTGGAGCGACATTGCCGCCTGCTTTAAGGAAGCCCGCCGCGCGGTAAAAAAAGGCGGCCGCTTTGTGGTGATTAACAATTACGGAGATCCAAAAATCGATTGGGAAAAGAAAGTTCCTTGCATGAAAAGGAAAACCGCCGAAGAAATAAAGGCGCTCATGTTGGAGGCCGGCTTTTTGACGGCGGCCGTTTTTAAAAACGGAAACCTTTTTTGCGTCATAGGCGAATGAGAATGAAAAAGTCTGTATGGGATTTTTTCGCGCCCCTTTACGAGCGCGCGATGAAGTCGCAAAAAAACATTTACGAATATATGTATCAAAACATTCAGGCCGCCGTTCAGGGCAAAAAAGTTTTGGAGCTTGCCACTGGCCCTGGAATGATTGCCAAGCGCGCCGCCCCTTTTGCCCAGTCAGTTGTGGCCACCGATTTTTCTCCGGCTATGATTGAGGCCGCAAAAAAAGGCCCGCAAATGGAAAACCTTTCTTTTGAAGTTGCCGACGCCACAAGCCTGCGCTTTGAGGATTCGTCCTTTGACGTTGTGATTATGGCCAACGCGCTTCACATAATTCCAAATCCCCAAAAAGCCTTGTCCGAAATTGACAGGGTTTTAAAAGCCGGCGGCCTTTTCATCGCGCCAAATTTCATCTTCCAAAAAAATGGAAAGAAAAATCTTTGGCAAAAAATTCTTTGGCTTGCGGGCATAAGGTTTGAGCATGAATGGACGGCTGACGAATACGTTTCTTTTCTTGAGGAAAACGGTTGGAGCGTCCAAAGGCGGGATGTGGTCAAAGGCCGCATAGACTTGCTCTACGCCCAGTGCGTAAAAAAATAGGCCGCCGCTCCTTTGGCCCTTTTTGGCATAAAGGCCCTTGGCCTTTTACAGCAGCGCTTTTAGTTCCGCGACTTTTTGGCTTGTGGTGGCCCAGCTTGTGGCAAAGCGCGCGACTGTATGGCTGTCGTCGTATTTTTCCCAAAAACTGAAGGCCGCCTTCTTTTTTAGTTCCGCCATCTTTGAATTTTCAAGAATCACAAATTGCTGGTTTGTGGGCGAGTCTATGTAAAATCGATAGCCCTTTTCCTTGAAGGCGGCCTTTAGCTCTTGCGCGCGGTCAATGGCGTTTTGGCTGATTTTAAAATAAAGGCCGTCGGTAAAAAGCGCGTCAAACTGAACGCCCAAAAGCCTGCCTTTTGCAAGAAGGGCGCCATGCTTTTTTACAAAATTGTCAAAGTGGGCCGGCCTGTTGTTTTTTGCGAACACAAGCGCTTCACCGCAAAGGGCGCCCACTTTTGTTCCGCCTATGTAAAAAACGTCGCACAAGCGCGCTATGTCCTTTAGCGTCAAGTCCGTTCCTGGCGCCGCCAAGCCGTAGCCCAAGCGCGCTCCGTCCATGTAAAGGGGAATGTTCCACTTGCGGCAAACTTGGCTCAAGCGCTCCAATTCCGCCTTTGTGTAAAGGCTTCCGTATTCCGTTGGGTGGGAAATGTAGGCCAGGCCGGGAAAGACCATGTGCTCCCGATTTTGGTCGTCGTAAAAATTTTGAACAAAGGCGTCCAGTTCGCCTGCGTCCATCTTTCCGTCATGGGAGGGAACTGTCAAAACTTTGCGGCCGGTAATTTCAATGGCTCCGGCCTCGTGGACGCTTATGTGCCCGCTTGTGGCGGCGACGGCTCCTTCGTAGGGCTTTAGAATTGAGTCGATGGCTATTTGGTTTGTTTGGGTTCCGCCTGTAAGAAAATAAATTTGCCCGCTTTGTTCCGGCAAAAGCCCGCAGGCGGCGGCTATTTTTTCTTTGGCCGATTTTGTGTGGCTGTCAGCTCCGTAGCCCGAAAGGGCCTCCATGTTGCTTTTGGCCAGCGCTTCCAAAATGGACGGGTGGGCGCCTTCGATGTAGTCGCTTTCAAAATTAAGCATTTTAAGCCCCTTTTTTTAATAAATGAACTTCTAAAAATTGCAATTTTTATAGGCAACTTTGAGAATGTGATTTTTTAAGTCGTGACATTGCAACGACTTAAAACTCGCAGCCAGCCCTGGAAACGCGCGACGGCGGATTTCTAGAGACGCCAATAATAACAAGAAAAACGGGCAAAATCAAGCGCGAAAATCATTGACAATAAGAACTATTTGGAGTAAACTTGTTTCTATATATCTATTTTTTACGGAGTTAGCTGAAATGGCAAAAACCAAGTATGTTTACTTTTTCGGAAACGGCGACGCTGACGGCGATGAGTCTATGCGCGCCGAACTCGGTGGCAAAGGCGCCAACCTTGCCCAAATGGCAAAAGCCCCTTTGAGTCTTCCTGTTCCTCCAGGATTTACAATCACTACAGACGTATGTCAGGAATTCTACAAGTTGGGAAGAAAGTATCCGGCCGGTCTCAACGACGAAGTGGCCAAATATCTTGCCAAGCTTGAGAAAGTCATGGGCAAAAAGTTGGGCGACGAAAAGGATCCTCTCCTTGTTTCAGTTCGCTCTGGAGCCGCCATCTCAATGCCTGGAATGATGGACACAATCTTGAACCTGGGCTTGAACGACAAGTCAGTTGAAGGCTTGGCCGCCAAGACAGGAAATCCCCGCTTCGCTTGGGACGCCTACCGCCGCTTTATCCAGATGTTCGGCGACGTCGCCATGGGAGTTGAGCACGCCAAGTTCGAGAAAATCATCGACGAAGTCAAGTCTCACCGCGGAATCAAGCAGGACACAGAGCTTACAACAGACGAGCTTAAGGAAATCGTAAGCAAGTACAAGATTCTCTACAAAAAAGAGAAGGGCGAAGACTTCCCCCAGGATCCCCAGAAGCAGATGTGGGGAGCCATCGGCGCCGTATTCGGTTCTTGGATGAACCCCCGCGCCATCAAGTACCGCGAATTGAACAACATTAAGGAAGGCGCCCTCAAGGGAACAGCCGTTACCGTAATGTCAATGGTGTTCGGAAACAAGGGCGACACTTCAGGAACTGGAGTTGCCTTCAGCCGCGATCCTTCAACTGGCGTGAACGAGTTCATGGGCGAATACCTTATGAACGCCCAGGGCGAAGACGTAGTTGCCGGAATCCGCACGCCCCAGAAGCTTGCCCAGCTTGAAAAGACAAACAAGAAGATTTACGACCAGCTTTGCACAATCCGCAACCGCTTGGAAAAGCACTATCACGACATGCAGGACATGGAGTTCACAGTAGAAGAAGGAAAGCTCTTCATGCTCCAGTGCCGCAACGGAAAGCGCACAGGCGCCGCCGCCGTCAAGATGGCTGTTGACATGGTTGCCGAAAAGCTCATCACAAAAGAAGAAGCCCTTCTTCGCGTTGAGCCCGCCCAGTTGAACCAGTTGCTCCACCCCACATTGGATCCCGCCGCCGTCAAGAAGGCCACGGAAATCGCTTCCGGCCTCAACGCCTCTCCGGGAGCCGGTTGCGGACAAATCGTGTTCACAGCCGCCGACGCGGAAGCCTGGCACAAAGAAGGAAAGAAGGTTCTCTTGGTTCGCAAGGAAACTTCTCCTGACGACATCGCCGGCATGGCCGTCGCCCAGGGCATTTTGACGTCTACCGGCGGACGCACTTCACACGCCGCCGTTGTAGCCCGCGGAATGGGAACAGCCTGCGTTTGCGGCTGCTCTGCCGTTAAGTTCAACGGAAACAAGGTTGTCATCGGCGACCATGTTTACAAAGAAGGCGACTACATCACAATCGACGGTTCAACAGGCAAAGTTTACGACGGAGCCGTGGCCGTAGTTCCCGCCACTTTGAGCGCCGACCTTGAAAAGTTCCTTGGTTGGGCCGACGAAATCCGCAAGGCTTCCGTTCGCACAACAGCCAGCGGAAAGAAGGTTGCCGGATTTGAAGTTCGCGCCAACGGAGACACGCCCCAGAACGCCAAGGACGCCTTCCGCTTTGGAGCGGCCGGAATTGGACTTTGCCGCACGGAGCACATGTTCTTTGACGAGCCCAAGCTCACTTCATTCCAGAAGATGATTATTTCCGACACAACGGAAGAGCGCAAGGAAAACCTCAAGGCCATTCTTCCCTTGCAGGAAAAAGACTTCTACGAAATCATCAAGGCTATGGAAGGCCGCCCGGTTACAATCCGCTTGCTTGACCCGCCGCTCAACGAGTTCATTCAGGCTCACTCAGACGCCGAACTCAAGGCCCTTGCCAAGAAGTTGGACGTAAGCCGCGACAAGTTGGCCGAAAAGGTTGCCGCCCTTGACGAGCACAACCCCATGCTTGGCCACCGCGGATGCCGCTTGGCCATCACATATCCTGAAATCTACGAAACACAGGTTGAGGCCATCGCTTTGGCCACAGCCCGCTTGGACCGCGAAGGCGTCAAGCACAACGTTCAGATTATGATTCCGAACGTAGTCAGCGCCAACGAAGTCAAGCAGATTCGCGAGCAGGCTTTGGCTGTAATCGACAAGGTAAACAAGGCTAAGGGAACCAAGCTCAAGTTTGAGATTGGTACAATGGTCGAGTTCCCCCGCGCCGCCCTTACAGCGGACAAGTTGGCCGAATACGCCGACTTCTTCTCGTTCGGAACAAACGACTTGTCTCAGACAACGTTCGGCTTCAGCCGCGACGACTACTCAAAGTTCATCGACTCTTACCTCAAGCAGAACATCTTGGCCGAAGACCCCTTCACCACATTGGACGAAGACGGCCCCGGCGCCTTGATGGGAATCGCGGAAGAAAAGGGACGCTCAGTCAAGTCTGACTTGCACCTTGGAATCTGCGGCGAGCACGGCGGAGACCCCGCTTCCATCGCCCTCTGCTACAAGCTTGGGCTTAACTACGTTTCTTGCTCTCCGTTCCGCGTGCCCTTGGCCCGCTTGGCCGGAGCTCAGGCCGTAATCAAGGCCGCCAAGGCTGGAAAGGCTGCCAAAGCTGGCGCCAAGAAGGCTCCCGCAAAGAAAGCGGCTGCCAAAAAAACCGCCGCCAAGAAAGCTGTAGCTAAGAAGGCTCCCGCAAAGAAAGCGGCCGCCAAAAACCCCGCTGCCAAGAAAGGCAAGAAATAAGCGATTGAGGCGTAAGCCTTGACCAGAAGCCGACCCGAAAGGGCCGGCTTTTTTTTGTTGACAAACGCTTATTTTTTTGTTATAATATAAAAAACTGTCGAAAGCTGCGGTTCATTTCATTTATTAAAGTTTCCCTAAAAAGTTTTTATGTTTTTGTTGGCAAGTTTTGTTGCAAACTTGCTTATATTCGGAGGCTATTATGAAAGGTCGACTTAATTTTTTGGCAGCCTTGGCGCTGACATTTTGTATAGGGGGGGGGCATAGCGTCCTGTTCCAACACTTCCTCCAGCCCCGCTTCAACACCAGTGGAGCCTAGCGGTTCGCGCTCAATTACAATTTACTATATCAAAAACGGCACAGGGGAAGACCACGGAGAAGTGACTGCAAGCAAGACTCAAGACATCGCCCCGGGCGAAAAAATCTATCTTACTATAACGCCGGAAAACGGCTATCAGTTGGACAAACTGGATGTCCAGTGTGATGACGGAGAGAATGTTTATGTAACAGACAATTCCTTTGTCATGCCGAATAAAAATGTGAACATATACGCTTCTTTTAAGGAGCAGGCATCAACATACACTGTCAGATCTTCAAATATAGAAAACGGAGAGATTTTGTTTTTCTTCGGCATCAATTCCCCGCAGGATTCATTGCAGGCTTCAAAAGGAACGACGGTTTCTATTCTTGTGCTGCCAAATGTAGGCTTTGAAGTTGACACGCTTACGGCAAGCGCGTCCGGCAAAAATCTGACAATTTACGAAAACACTTTTGCAATGCCGGAAGAGGATGTTACGGTAGGCGCGACTTTTAAGGCGAGCGCGTCATCATACACTGTCAAATCTTCAGAAAAACAAAACGGAAATGTTTTGTTTTCCGTGGGCAGCAGATCCCCTGAGACTTCAGTGTCAGTCGCAAAAGGAACAACGGTTGCTATTAATGCGACGCCAGACAGCGGCTACGCGCTTTATTCTCTTACGGTAAAGGACGCCTCCGGAAAGGAAATTCAGGTAATGCAAAACACTTTTGCAATGCCTGAAAGCGATGTTACCGTTAACGCCGTTTTTAAAAAAATCTACACGATAACATTAAACAAAAACGACCACGGATATATTACCGTTGAAACTCCGAAAGGCGCCTTTACAACAAAAAATGACAGTCAGACTGTGACCGCCTTTGCCGGAGAAACGATTGCATACGACGCCTCCCCGAGCAGCGGCTACAAATTTAATCACTATACATTTACCGGCGTTGAAGTAAGTTACGCGGGCGCTAAAAGAGGCGGGTTTGTCATGCCGGAAAGCGATGTAACGATAAGCGCGACATTTAAAGAATTGGTTAGTCATTCAATCACTGTTTCAGGCGGGGCAAACGGAACTGTTGCGGCTGACAAAGCTTCAGCTAAAGAAGGAGAAGAAATAACGCTTACGGTAACGCCTTCGACAGGCGGTGCAAAAGACTATGTTGTTGAAAGCCTTGTCGCGCAATATTCTGCCGGCGGGGAAACAAACTCAATTTCTCTTTCTTTTGACAAGGCGGGCGGACAAGTCAAGTTTGCAATGCCAGACGGCGATGTTTCCGTAACGGCGACATTTGCGGAAAGAACTTATTCAATCGCGCTGGACGGCGGAATTACAGGCGGCTCGATAACTGGGTTTAGGGCAAGCGGAAATTACGCGGGCCAAAAGGTTTTGCTTAATGTAAAGCCAGCCGCTGGATATAAACTTGCAAGCAAAGACAAAATTTCCATAACAGGCGCGTCTGTCGCGCTAGACGACTTTTATTGCTTTACCATGCCAAAAGCGGACATTACGATTGGCGCGACGTTCGACTCCTACTCTGGCGAGGCATATGGTATTTTGAATAATTTCGATTCTATACCGGGGAAAGTTTCTGTCGATCAAAGGACAGGCCTCATGCCTGGCGCTACGGTTGTGATTACTATAATACCGCCGCAAAACCAAAAAATTAAGAATGTTAAGGTAACAGATAATCAGTACAATGAAGTATGTGATGTTTCAGACGAGCATGTCTTTATAATGCCAGAGGCTGAAATTCGAAATAATGCTGTTGCACTACATGTAGAATATGAATCTACAGAGACGCACAATATATACATGCGGACTTCGCTGGGGAGCTACTTCATTAATGATGTTCCGGAAGGCAGTTTTATTACAAAAGACATTCCTGCCGGATGTGTGATTGATAAGATAATCGCATCAAGAGTGGATAATGTTCAAGCTACAAGCGAGCGCGGAACTAATATTTGTCTAATGCATCAGAATGATACAGAATATTGGTTTTGGGTGGCAGACGGCGACATGCTTGTGGAAGTTGATTTTAAGGCAAAGGTTAAGGCAAAGCCCGATACGATTGGCGATATTGTGCTTAATGACGGAACCGCTGTTGCGCGCGAAAATCGCGGGAAACTGTCAGAATCTCAGAAGAAAAACGCCATTGCGGTTATTTTTTATGACGGCAGGACAGAAAATGCTACAATTGTATCAAATTTTCTTGGCAGCTGCGTGCTTGGCGTGGGTTTGGTAGAGGGGGATGGCCCTTGGTGTGTTGACTATGAAGATGACCAATGGGCAAATTTCAGCGGCCTGAACCCCCATCCGATAAACAACTGTGATGGTGGAATTTGGTCGGGACACACTACTTATTGGCCTGGCGAAGAGATATTAGAAGTCCAATATTTTGGCGGCTCCATAGGTGTGTATGGCATTGATAGCGCAGATATACGGTTTGACGGACAGCTTCGCGGAAAAGACAACTATGAAGCGATACAGCGTGCCATTAGTGATCCGTATGCATTCAAATTTTGCCATGATTACAAAGATCAGGAAGGAAGCCGCGTCAAAGGAACTGCCTATGAAACCGGCTGGTATTTGCCGGCGCTTCCGGAACTGGCGGAACTTCTGCGGTGTGTCAGATCGGAAGGTGAAGCAGAAAGGTCTTGTTTAAATGAGTGCCTTGCCGCTGTAAGAGGAGTGCAATTGAAAACGGGACTTAACGAGGACCGTGACTATTATTGGTCTTCAGGCCAGGCGAAGCAGAATCACTGTGCCTGGGTTTTGAGAAGTAACAAAGGCACCTGTTGCAATATGCTTAACGAATATAAAACAAACTCTCACCATGTCCGGGCAATCCGAGAGTTCTAGGCAAAGGAACAACGGTTAAATGCGTCATATGCAAAAACAAGCCGGCCCGCAAGAGCCGGCTTGTTTTTGCCGCGCTGAATTGCGGCGCGATGACGCGCGCCTTGATTCGTTTTTAGCGTTCGTTTAATATCGCGCTGTCTTGCCCGCTAGAATTTAGCGCTCTTCAATCTGCGGCTCTTGCGCGTTTGGGGCGGCATCGGAAAAGCCGTCATGGTCAAAATGAGGGCGGTCGTTGCGGCGGTCAAAGCGCTTTTTGCTGTGGCGGTCACCGTGGTGGCAGTCGCGCTGGCCTTTGCGTGGCCCTTCAAAGCCGGGCGCCCCAAAAGGAATGTCGGTTCCGCGGCGAAGAATGCAAAAGCCCTTGCAGTCGGCTTGAACGGCTTTAAGGATTGCCATTTTTGCTTCCGCCCATTCTGGCGTGATGATTTTTGCCTTTACCTGCGCGTCAAGCAAAATCTTTAGGCTTTGGGCCTGGGCTTCGTGGTAGGCCTTGACATCCGCTTCGGCGGGAAACTCAAATTTAGGCGGCTCCTTAAAGTTGGGCGCGTTTTTGTCGTCCGCCTTTTTTGTTTTGACGTTTGGCTGGGCAAAGATTCCTGCCGCGGCGATGAGGGCGATGGCAGCGATGATGATTCCTGTCTTTTTCATATTAAACTCCTTGGAACAATTGTTCCGCAATAAAGATTTCCTGCTCCTTACACTTTTATTATCGAATTTACTTGTGTCAAAGGTGTGACATTTTGAAAGTTCCGCAAAAAAAGATATGGCGGAATTTTTTCTTTATGTTATAATGATGATATGAAAATTTTAATCGCCGACGACACGGAACAAATCGTTAAGGTGCTTTGCGCCTACGCCCAAAAGGAAGGCTATGAGCCGACCGCCGCGCATGACGGACAAGAGGCCTTGGATTATTTTGAAAAAATAAAATTTGACATGGTCTTGCTTGACGTGATGATGCCCAAGGTTGACGGCTTTGAGGTTTGCAAGCAAATCAGAAAGTCTTCCAACGTTCCGATAATAATGGTCACCGCGCGGGGCGAGGACTTTGACAAAATCATGGGGTTGGACATTGGCGCCGACGACTACATTGTAAAGCCTTTTTCGCCGCAGGAAGTTATGGCAAGGATCCGCTGCATTTTGAGACGAGTGAATCCTGCGGGAGCGGTGGAAAAAAAATTGCGCGCAAAAAATCTTACATTGGATTTGGAGGCGGGAGAAGTTTTTGTTGGCGGCAGGCGCGTTGCGGTGACAAAAAAAGAATTGGAAACGCTGGCCTTTTTTTTGCAAAATCAAAACCAAGTTTTTTCACGGGAACAATTGCTCAACAACATTTGGGGCGTTGACTACGACGGAGACCCCCGCGCGGTTGACCAACACATAAAGCGGCTTAGGGCCAAGCTGGAACTTGCAAAAAGCGACGGCTGGAAAATTTCAACGGTTTTTGGAGCGGGGTACAAATTTGAAAGCTAAAATTTCAACAAAACTTTTTTTGTTTTTTTTAATCGCGCTCCTGCTTTCTATCGCAGTGACGGGAGGCCTCTTTTGCTTTTTAGTGGCGCGGCACACGACGGCCATTTACAAAAACGACTTAATGCGCAAGGGACAAGTTATGGCTAGAACCCTTTCGCGCATTTATGAAATGTCTGAAAATTCCGGGCAAAAAAGAAATCCTCTTTTTGCTATCCGCAACTTGCATGAAATTGCCATGGCCGACGTGTGGCTGATTGACAAAAATATGGGCGTGGTCACGATGGCGGGACACGGAATACCGCCGAGGCGCGAGCCAAGGAAAGAAAAAAAATCCGGCGCGTTGGACATGGAACGCCGCGCGCCTCCGCTTTGGACTGAATCCAAAAATTCCGGCGAGGCAAAACTTCCGCCCGGAGCGGACGAGGTTTTGAAAAAAGCCTTTGAAGGCCAAGCGTCAGTGACCGAAGTTTTTAATCCTCTTTTGGAAATCAAGTCACTTACCGTGGCTTCGCCGGTTTACGAGCGGGGCGGAAAGAATGTGGTTTGGGTCTTGCTCATGCATTCTCCGATTGTAGGCTTGCGGGAAGCCATAATGCAAAGCGTAAAAATTTTGGCCATGAGCGTGTCTTGCGCTTTTTTGCTTGCCATGGCGGCTGCCGCGCTTTTGAGCCGTTCATTTACAAAGCCAATCGCAAAGATGAGCGGCGCCGCCAATGAATTGGCCAAGGGAAATTACTCAATAAAAACCGGCGTGCGGGACAAAAACGAGTTGGGCGACCTTGCCGCCACCCTTGACGCGCTTGCAGTTCAACTTAAGGACGCCAGCGAAGAAAGCGCCCGCCTTGAAAACATGCGCCGGGAATTTATCGCCAACGTTTCCCACGAATTGCGAACGCCGGTGACAGTTTTGCGCGGCTCCTTGGAAGCGCTTGTGGACGGCGTTGTTTCCGAACCGAAGGAAGTCAAGGAATACCAAGAGCAAATGATTGCGGAAACGATTCACTTGCAGCGCTTGGTGAACGACTTGCTTGAACTTGCCCGCTTGCAAACGGCCGGCTTTAAAATTGAGTCTGAAAATTTTGACATAAAAGAGGCGGCGCAAGAAGCGGCAAACGCCATTCAAAAAGCGGCCGCGTCAAAAAATGTTTTGATAAAAGTTGAGCGAAGCCAAGGCCAAAAAATTCTTAAAGGGGATTTTGGCCGCGTCCGCCAAATGTTCATGACCATTTTGGACAACGCGGTGAAATTTTCTCCTGAGGGCGGCGAGGTCTTGATGAAAATTGGCGACGACGAAATAAGCGTTGTTGACGGCGGAAGCGGAATCAGCGCTGATGACTTGCCTGAAATTTTTGAGCGCTTTAAAAAAGACGCTTCGGAGCGGAACAAGGGCGGAACTGGCCTTGGACTTTCCATCGCGCGGGAAATCGCCGCCCGCCACAATTTGACGTTAAGCGCCAAAAGCCCTGTTCGCCAAGACAAGAACTGGCCGGGAACTGAATTTACTTGCAAAATAGGCTGAAAATTTGTAGAATCAAGTTTATGAAAAAAAGTGTTTTGCTGTCAGCCCTTTTATTAGCGGCGCTTTTTTCTTTTGACATTCATTCCCAAGATGTCGAAAATGCCGGCCAGCAAGTTCAAGAAAAAGAAAACGCTTCCTCAAAAAATTTAAGAGTCGTCCGATTTAACATTGACGGATTAAAAAGAACCCGCCGCTCTTACATGGACAATTTGCTTGCCGAATTTTTGGACAAGAGCGCCGACGAAAAAACTTTAAAAGCCGTCGAAACAAAATTGCAGGCCGAAAATCTTTTTGACCAAATAAAAGTTTCTTATTCCCAAATTTCTGAAGAAGAGGCCGCCGTTGACATTTCTTTTAAAGAAAAGTGGAGCTTGATTCCCTTGCCCTTTGGATATTACACAGGCGATTCTTTTGGAGCCGGCCTTTTTGTAATGGACATGAACGCGCTGGGCCAACATTGCATGGCGACAGTCGGCGGCCTTTATTCTTCAAGCGGAGTGATGGGCGCCGGTTTTTTTCAAAAGCCGCCGGCAAAAAAAGGCGGCCTTGGTTTTTCTGTGGCGGGAAACGTTTCAAAAAGTTTGCATCAGTTCGCCAACTCAAAAAATTACAAGGTTTTTGAATACGACAATTTTTACGCTGGAGTCAAGGGCGCCCTTTTGTTCAAGCCCACAAATTCAACTCATGCCAGCGTTGGAGTCGGCTATTCATTTTTTAATCCCATAGACTCGCCGCAAGTTCAGCGGAGAAATCAATGGAGCGCGGAAGCCTCTTGGGGAATCGCGTCTTCTTCGTGGAACGGATTTTTCTTGAGCGTCAACTCATTTTCTGTTGGAACGGAACTTTTGTTTTCGGACGTTTCAAGCCAGCGCTTCGCTCCCACATTTAATTTTTCAGCGCAAGTCCAGCGGGCGGTTATTCCCAGACTTAGGCTTATGTCCGGCTGCAAAGGATTTTTTTCAAACAATTTGCTTGAGACAAATTATGTCGGCCGCTCCCTTTCCGGCGTGACCTTGCTTCCCACAAAATTTGTGACAGACCAAATTTTTGGATTTTACACGGGCTTTGAGGCGGCCTTGCTCAAGACAAAATTTGGACTTCTTTCTTTGTATGGACTTTTTGAATTGGCCGCCGCAAAAGATTGGGACGGGTCCCTGTATGTGTGCGTTGGACCTGAAGGCGGGGCGCGCTTTTATTTTTCAAAGCTGGCCTTTCCAGCCTTTGCCATGGGCGTGGCCTACAACATCAACGAAGACGCAGTTCAGTTCTCTCTTTCCGGCGGAGCGAGTTTTTGATTCTAAAAACAAGATAAAGATTCTATAATTGTGGAAATGCTTGAAGCAAATTCTTTCTCTAGCAATAAAGCGGGATGCGCGCTAGAATTAAATCGTCGCTTGAAGGGAGGTCTTATGGCGGAACGCTCTTGGTTTGAAAACGAATCTTTTTGGAAAAATTACGGGCCGATTATGTTTGACGCGCCAAAGTGGGCGGAGGCTCCTGGCGTCGCCGAAGCGGTTTGCAAAATCGCTGGCCTTTCCAAAGGCTCAAGCGTTTTGGACGCTGGCTGCGGTCCTGGAAGAATCAGCGTCGAGCTTGCCCTGCGGGGCCTGAAAGTGACCGGCGTTGACTTGATTCAATCTGAACTTGACGCCGCCAAAGAAAGCGCCGCCGACGAGGGCGTGAAAATCGAATGGATAAAGGACGACCTTAGGACGTTCACCAGCAAAAAAAAGTTTGACGCGGCGATAAACCTTTACACTTCTTTTGGCTACTGCGACACGATAGAGGAGGACATCCAAATTTTGCGCCGCATCTGCGACTGCGTTAAGGACGGCGGCTTTTTTATTTTGGAATGCGTCAGCCGCGAAACTGCGATTAAGTTCTGGACTGAAGGCGAATGGTTTGAGCGCGCCGGCATGACGGTGCTGACCAAGTTTAGCGTTGAAGGCGCATGGGAGGGCCTTCGCTCAAAATGGATTTTGCTTGGAAAGGACGGCGGTCGCATCGAGCACGAATTTGTCCAGCGCCTCTACAGCGCGGTGGAACTCAAGCGCCTTATTTTGGCCTCAGGCTTTAAGAGCGCGGAATTATACGGCGGCTACAACTTTGAACCTTACAACCATAATATGTCAACGATGGTTATTGTGGCCAGGAAGTAGTTTGGTTGGCTGATAGTGCCGCCGTTTTGCTAGTGGAAGTGTTTACGTGTCCGCTCGCGTGGCTAGACGTTTTTTTTGCGCCGCCGTTTGATTTTTTTACTAACGCGCGCTATAATTCGTTTTGAATAATGCGAGGAGGCGGTCAATGTTTTATCAGTATGTTGAATTGTCGGACAAAACAATAATAGCGCACTCGGAACTCAAGAATAGCGGGGAATTAAAATCCATAGAGGTTCAGTTTGAGCGTCCTCGAGAAGCTGGCGGATTTTGTTCCGCTCGATGCGAACTGCCTTCTTACAAATGGATTTTTAATGAATATTTTAGCGCCGACGATTTGAAGTTTTTTGAGGAATTTTTATCGCATAACGCTCAGACATTGTTTAAATACGCTGCATGCGGGGGAATAAAAATTGCCTAATATTCTTCGCATCGGAAGTTACTATGTTATATTCGGCAAAAAGTCATTGAAGTTTTATTGCTAGCCTTACTCTTCCGTCAAATCTTGCAGCAGGGCCAGAATGTATTCGGACTGGCGGCTGGAAAGCTTGTGGAAAAAATCCAAAATGACCGCGTCCTTTGTCTTTGTGTTTTGAACGCTTTCGTTAAAAAAATCTTTTGGCTGAATGTTCAGGTAGTCGCAAATTTTTAAGAAAGAGCCGACGCTGGTGGAGCACTTTCCGGTTTCTATTTTGTTGATGTAGCTTTCGTTTTGGCCAAGGGCAAGGCTCATTTCCCGCGCGGAAATTTTCCGCTCGTTCCTTAAAAAGCGCAGTCTGTCTCTAAAAGCGTCCTCTGTCATTCAAACCGTTCCTTTTAAAGCATTATAGGCTATTTTTTACTTGACATAGGGTTTTTTACGCTATAATATTGAAGTGATATTGCTTGTAGAGCAATATATTTTTAGTTTTATGGTTTAATTTGCTGTATAGGAGCATTTGAAATGAAAAAGTTTTTTGTTTTTATATCAATGTTTTGTTTGTCTTTTGGTCTTTTTGCTTTTGATTGGTCAGATTGGATTAATAATTTGAATCTTGGCCTAGGAATCCCGGTTTTTAAAGTTGGCGTGTCGGACAGCGCCGGAAGTTCAGAAATGAAAGGCTTTGGGCTCGGACTGGATTTCAAGGCTCAATCAATTCATGAACCAAGCGGCTTTTTGCTTCAAGCCGGGCTTGAACTTGGCGGTTTGAGGGTTGATGATTTTGTTGACGGCGATCCGCAATGGGGCTTTGACTTTAACGCTGAACTAGGTTTGGGCTATGCGTTTGTCCGAAATGAAAGGGCTATTGCCAGCATTGCAGGCGTTTTTGGTTATGACTTTTCGGTTTTAAAAAAGCGATACTCATATGTGTATAATTATGACATATATAATGTTGAACTGAAGGCACTCACCATGATGTTTTTTGCTGGGTTTGATTTTTCAGGCACTTTGAGAATTTCTGACAGTGTTGGAATGTACGCTTCATGTTTAATCGGGCTTCCTTTGTTTGGATTTGGAACTGAGTCGGCCAAGCTAGGGTCAAGGTCAGCCACGGAAAGCCTTAGCGTTGATTTTGGCGGCTATTATATCAAGCCGTCGTTTGGAATTTCATTTACCTTGGACTAGCGCTTTTTGCTTTTCCCAGCATATGTTCCACCTCTCTTTCATACTGGAATTCAAAGTGTCCGTATAGGGATAACTAAAATTTTTTACGAATTTCCTCAAAAAAACACTAAATTCTTGATAAAAAATCCTACCTTATAGTTGCAACGGCAAAAAATCAGGCCGCGCTTTAAGGAGGTTCGCATGAACGAAATCAAAAAAGAGCAGACGCTCGAAGAAAAATGGCAGAACGCCACGCTTGCAAACAACTTCATTTTTTACAAAATCATGAGGCACAATCCCGACGTTTGCAAAGAACTTTTGGAAATTCTGCTTGAGTTCAAAATTGAGAGGATTGAGATGAGTCAAGAAGAAGAAATCAACATCGATTTTGACAGCAAGGGCGTCAGACTGGACGTTTACGCAAAGGATGCTGACGGACTCAAAGTTTATAACATAGAAATGCAGGCCGCCGACACAAAGGAGCTCCCTGAACGCTCGCGTTACTACCAAGGCGTAATCGACGTTGACTTGTTGAAGTCAGGGCAAAAGTACAAGGACCTAAAAACGTCCTACATCATATTCATTTGCGTTGACGACATTTTTAAGGAAGGGCTGGCAAAGTACACCTTTGAAAACCTCTGCTCCGAGAATCCAAAAATAAAGTTGGGCGACAGGACTTTCAAGTACTTTTTTATTTCCAAGAATTGCGCTAAACTTTTTGACGAAAGGCAAAAGGCCTTTTTGCGCATGGTCACCGAGAACAGGGCCACGGACAAGTTCACCGGCAGGGTGCTGGAGCTCTTGCGCGACGCCAAGCGCAACACGCAATGGAGGAAGCAGTACATGGAATGGGAGCGTGAAAAGACATACATTAGGGAAGACGCGATTGAAGAAGGCCGACAAGCCAAAGCCGTTGAAGCCGCGCGCAATATGCTGAACTTAAATGTTGGAACCATCGAGCAAGTCGCGCAAATAACAGGCCTTTCCGTGGAGCAAGTCCTCCAACTCCGCCAAAAGCGCTAGAATTCCTTTGCAAAATTCACTATAATATTTCTCACTTTTTAATAAAAGTATGAGAGGAAGTTTATGAAAAAAATTGCTGTTGTTGCCGCGATTTTGGCGGCCGCCTTGACGTTCTGCTCTTGCGGAAACAAAGACAAAAAAATTAAAATCGGCGTAATCCAATTGGTTGAGCACCCCGCCCTTGACAAAAACTATCAGGGCTTTGTTGACGGCTTGAAAGAGGCCGGTTACGTTGACGGACAAAACATCGTCATTGACTACGAAAACGCGCAGGGCGAGCAGTCCAACTGCGTGACCATCGCGCAAAAATTGGTGAACGACAGGAGCGACTTGATTTTTGCCATCGCCACTCCCGCCGCGCAAGCCGTGGCCAACATGACCACAGAGATTCCGATTTTGGTTTCTTCTGTCACCGACCCCAAAAGCGCCCAGTTGGTTGAGTCCAACGAAAAGCCCGGCACAAACGTTTCCGGCACTTCCGACTTGACTCCTTGCGCCGCGCAAATCGCCTTGCTCAAGCGCTTGATTCCTTCCGCAAAAAAAATCGCCGTTCTCTTTTGCTCCAGCGAAGAAAATTCAAGGTTCCAGGCAAACCTTGCGGAAGAGGCTTGCAAAAAAGAAGGCCTTGACTTTGTTGAAGCCACGGTCTCAAACACAAACGAAGTTCAGCAAGTTGTCCAAAGTTTGGTTGGAAAAGTTGACGCCATTTACACGCCCACCGACAATATGATCGCTTCTTCAATGGCGACCGTGGCGCTTGTCACCACGCCCAACAAGATTCCCGTTATTTGCGGCGAGGAAGGAATGGTTTCTGGCGGCGGCTTGGCCACTTACGGAATCAACTATTACGAGTTGGGAAAGCAGACAGCCAAGATGGCCGTTGAAGTTTTGAAGGACAAAAAAAATCCGGCCGACATGCCGATTCAATATTTGGAAAACTGCGACTTTGCCTGCAACAAGGAAATCGCCGCCGAACTGGGAATCGAAATTCCCGCCGACTTGATTAAGTAAGAACGGTCATTGCCGACTTGACACGCTCCTTTTGCGGATTGATTTTTTAATTGTCAATCCGCAATAAGACACTTTTTGGAGGAACAACTATGCCGCCCTTTATGGCATCTATGCTAGGCGCCGCCAGCCAGGGAATTCTCTGGGGAATCATGGCGCTGGGAGTTTACATTACATTTAAAATCTTGGACTTTGCCGACATGACTGTTGACGGCTCCTTTGCTTTGGGCGGCTGTTCTTGCGCCATTTTAATCGCCGGCGGAATGAATCCCCTGCTCGCGCTTTTAGTCGCCGTGTTTGCGGGAATGATTGCGGGCGCCATTACCGGCCTTCTTCACACTAAGTTGAACATTCCCGGAATTCTTGCCGGAATCTTGATGCAGTTGGCGCTTTATTCAATTAACCTGCGAGTTTTGGGCGGCCCCAACAAGCCTTTGGCGCGGGGCGACAAAACGATTATGACTTACATCAGCGACGCTTTTGGCTTGGCCCAGAAATTCCGCGACATGGCTTCAACTTGGACCAGCCTTATCGCAGGCCTTGTTTTTGCCGTTCTTGTAATCGCAGCGCTTTATTGGTTTTTTGGAACGGAAATCGGAAGCGCCATTCGCTCCACGGGCAACAACGCCCACATGAGCCGCGCCCAGGGAATCAACACGGACAACATGAAGCTTTTGGCCTTGATGATAAGCAACGGCCTTGTGGCTTTGAGCGGCGGCTTGGTCATGCAGCAGCAGCGCTTTGGCGACGTGAGCATGGGAATCGGAACCATTGTCATAGGCTTGGCTTCAATAATCATCGGCGAAGTTTTCTTTGGACAAAGATTTTCATTTTGGGTTCAACTTTTGGGCGTGGCGGTAGGCTCGGTAATTTACCGCTTGATTATCGCGCTTGTTCTTCAGTTGGGAATGAAGACTCAGGACATGAAATTGTTCAGCGCCATAATCGTGGCTCTGGCGCTTTCCCTTCCTGTCCTAAAAAAGAAATTCAACAAACGAAAAAACATTGTGGCCAATCCGCCCAACGACGCTTTTGTCGCGGAGAACGTGGCAAAGACAGACGACGCTCTTATGGGAGGAAGCCACAATGCTTGAAGTTAGACACGTTTCAAAGACATTCAATCCAGGCCTTATTACCGAGCGCCGCGCTTTAAAAGACGTGAGCCTTACGCTGAGCGACGGAGACTTTGTCACTGTTATTGGCGGAAACGGCGCCGGAAAGTCAACGCTTCTAAATTTAATCGCCGGAGTTCATTCTTGCGATTCCGGCTCAATCCTGCTTGACGGAAACGACTTGACCCACATCAAGGAACACAAGCGCGCGAAATATTTGGGCCGCGTTTTTCAAGACCCTATGCTTGGAACTTGCGCCAATATGCAAATAGAAGAAAATCTGGCGCTGGCCTACAGGCGGGGAAAGCAAAGAACTTTGGCTTGGGGAATAACCCAAAAAGAGCGCGGCCTTTTTAAGGAAGCGCTGGCAAAGTTGGAGTTGGGCTTGGAAGAGCGAATGACCGCGAAAGTCGGACTTTTGAGCGGCGGACAGCGCCAGGCCTTGACCCTTTTGATGGCCGTTTTGCAAAAGCCAAAGCTCTTGCTTTTGGACGAGCACACGGCCGCACTTGATCCAAAGACCGCAAAAAAGGTTTTGGAACTTACAGAATTTTTTGTCCAGCGCGACAGGCTCACTACATTTATGGTCACCCACAACATGCGGGACGCCATTCGCTACGGAAACCGCTTGATTATGATGCTTGACGGCCATATTGTTTACGAGGCCGGCGGCGAGGAAAAGAAAAAGCTTGAGGTTAAGGATTTGCTTGAGCGCTTTAGCGTTCAAGGCGGCGAAGACACTTTGAGCGACAAAATGCTTTTGTCCTAGGCTTTTTTCGCCAGCCGCCCCGCTCCCTCGCGCGTTTTTTTTCTTTACCTAATGCAATTTCTTGCCGACAATAACAATATGAGAAAATCGATTTTATTTTTGGCATTTTTCTTGGCGGCATTTTGCGCCGCTAAAATCTTTGCCGGCAACAAGCTTGCCCTTTACAAAAACAGCGCGGTGGCCTCGTATTACGCCGACAAGTATCACGGCCGAAAAACTTCCAACGGCGAGACTTTCAATATGTATGACTTGACCGCCGCGCACAAGACCCTTCCCTTTAACACAAAAGTAAAAGTGACAAACCTTTCCAACGGAAAATCGGTGGTGGTGCGCATAAACGACAGAGGGCCTTTTGTTCAAGGCCGGGAAATAGATTTGTCAAAGGCCGCCGCCGTTAAAATTGGAATGATAAAAAGCGGAACGGCCAAAGTCAGCTTGGAAATTGTAGGCGCTTCAGCCGTTGAAAAAGTCGAGGCTGGCCAAGTCGCTCAGGGTTCTTCCCAGTCTTTGTTTGCGAAACAGGCGGCGGCCTCAGGCTATGACCGTTGGAACATACAGCTTGGCGCTTTTTCTTCAAGACGAAACGCCGCCATTTTCGCGGCCGACGCGCAGGCTGCCGGATTAAAGCGCTTGGCTTACCAAACCACAAAGAGCGGAATCGTTCGCGTAATCATAAAAGACTTGCCCACCGACAAAGTTCAGCCGACCTTGAACGCGTTGGAAAAAAAAGGCTTTAAGGATTATCTTGTTAGAGCGCGAATAGAATAGTGACGGGAACTGTCGGCATGACTAAAAATGCCGCCGTTTTTTTGCATGTCTATGAATAAGAGTTCGATACGAATATTGGCCTCAATTGGGTTGGTCTTGACGGCCGCCATTTGGGGCTTCGCTTTTGTAATCGTAAAGGATTCCCTTGACTACATTGGCCCCATTTGGATGATGGCCGCCCGTTTTTCAATCGCCGCCATAGCCCTTTCTCTTGTCTACATAAAAAAATTGCGGACTATCACTCGCGGGATTTTTTTAAAGGGCGCCTGGACAGGAACTTTTTTGTTTTTGGGTTACGCCTTTCAAACTGTGGGCTGCAATTACACCACGGCCGGAAAGAACGCCTTTTTGACCGCCGTTTATGTCATATTGATTCCTTTTTTTGCTTGGCCGATTTTTAAGAAAAAGCCAAGGCTTCTTTCTGTATTTGCCGCGGCCATGGCCTTGTGGGGAATCGGACTTTTGGCGCTAAAAAAAGAAGACGGCGCCTTTAGCATGAACATTGGCGACGCGCTGACTTTGCTTTGCGGAATTTTTTACGCGCTTCACATTGTGTGGACCAGCGCCTTCAACAAAAAGGACAATCCCATTTTGCTGACGATTGTTCAATTCTTTTTTGCGGCCCTGTTCTCTTGGATTTTGGCTCCATTTTACGACGGCGCTTTTCCCGCGGCGCAAATGGCTCTTTTTCGCGTTGTCCTTTCAGTTTTGTATTTGGGAATATTCAGCACCTTGGTCGCTTTTGTTCTGCAAAACGTTTGCCTTAAATATATGGACTCTTCCTTGGCTTCCCTGTTCCTGTCCCTTGAGTCGGTCTTTGGCGTTTTGTTCGGCGCGATTTTTTTAAGCGAGCGCTTGGCGCCTGTGATGATTTTAGGCTGCGCCCTGATTTTTTTGGCAATCACCATAGCCAACCTAAGCGAGCGGGAATAGACTTTGGGGCGGGAAGCCCTTTGATTTTTTGACGGCCTTAATCCACCCTTTGCGCCTTCATTTCTTTTTTGCGCTCATACATGTTTTTGTCGGCGCGGCGGAACACGTCGGCTAAATTTTTGTCAGAGGAGTTGTAGACGGCCCATCCGATTGCGGCGGAGACTTGTTCCCACGGTTCAAGGGTTTCGTCTTGCGCAAGCAATTTGATTTTGGAATTGAATTTTGCCGCAAGCAAATCTATGTTCTCCAAGTCGTTGTTTTCCAAAATAACCGCAAATTCGTCTCCGCCGATTCTAAAGACAGGCGAGTGTTTGAAAATGTCGCAAATGATAATGCAGAGTTTTTTTATGGCGATGTCGCCTTGTTCGTGCCCATAAGTGTCGTTTATGCGCTTTAAAAAATTTAAGTCTATCATGACTATGCCAAAATTTGTTTCGCCGTCCGCGATTTTCCATTCCAAGCGCCGGGCTTCGCTGTCGTAGGCGGTTTTATTTCTTATTCCTGTGAGAGCGTCTTTTTTTGCAAGGGCGTTCATTTCGTCGGCAAGAATCTTTGTGTCATTGAGCTCTTTTTTTGTTGAAAGAAGATTTTTCATGTATTCCTCAAGCTCAAGAATCAATGACGCGAATTGCCTTGAAAGACTGGAGATTTCGTTTTGGCCCCGAGCTTCGTCTTGAATCCGCTTTGCGATTGACGGATTTTTTTCGTTCGCAAATTCCCGCATTCGCGATTCCAAGACAACGATTTTTTTTATGTATTTTGTGTTGATGAAGAAGAGCAGCAAAATTACGCAGGCGATTAGTCCCAAAGAAATGCAAACGGAAATCTTGATTGAAGTCATAAGAATTGTTTTGTTGACTTTAGCCACTTCGACTTCAGTTCCTATGAGACCAAGTTTTTTTCCATTGATTATAAGGGGAGTGTAGTATGCGTATGTGTGTCCCCATTCGTTATTCCACACTTCAAAGTCATTTTGCCTTTTGCCGGTGAACCAGGTTCGCCACTGCACTTGATATTTTTCCGGCGGGTCGTAGTATTCGTCGCCAAGATACAAGAATTCCCCTTGCTCAGTTTTTTCTCCATTTGCGTTTTTTGCGGTTCTCTCTCCGTCTATCATGTAGACCATGTGGTAAATGTCTTCTTTGGGAACAAGGTAATATGTGTATGGCAGGTTGAACGTTTTCCGCGCGTTTTCAAATGTCAAAAGCCAATATTCGTGAATGTAAACAAGGTAGGCCATTTTCGCTTCTTCAGAAAACGAGTCAAAGTCAAAATTTTTTGAATCCACATTCTTTACGCCGTCTCTTGCCAAAAGGCTTTCGTATTTTCTTTGCGCCATGTGGTATTCGTCAAAGTCAAAGGGAATGTCGGCTTCGGCAAAATGTTCCAAGTAATATTTTTGGTATGTTATGAAGTCTTCGCCTGATTCTTGAATGAGCCGTTCCAAATAGTCGCCGATATTGCGAATGTCTTCAACTTTTTGCGCCTTGTATTCGCGCATTTGGACGGCGTAAATCGCGGCCGCGCTGATTATGAGGGTTGCAATTGTAAAAAAGCCGAATATTAACGAAAAACTGAACAATAGGCCGGATGTTTTTTTCTGCTTGTGATTTTCGTCTTTCATTCCTCAATTATAGCATGGATTTTGAAATTTTACAAAACTTTTTTCGGACAATTTCCGCCGCCTTAGATTTTGCTCCCGCTTTTTTATCGCGAACTTGCTTGCTTTCCGGCAAGTTCCGTGTTAGAATATTTTCTTATGAAGACAAACATTAAACAACTTATTTCTCAAATGACATTGGAAGAAAAGGCAAGCCTTTGTTCTGGCCTTGACTTTTGGCATACAAAAGCGGTCAAGCGCTTGGGCGTTCCTAACATTATGGTCAGCGACGGCCCTACTGGTTTGCGAAAGCAAGACCAAAACGGCGACCACCTTGGAGTGAACGACAGCATCAAGGCGGTAAGCTTTCCAAGCGGTTGCTTGACGGCCTGCTCCTTTGACCGCGACCTTTTGCGCATGGAAGGCGAAGTTTTGGGCGACGAATGCCAGGCCGAAGACATCGCCGTTTTGCTTGGACCTGCCTTGAACATAAAGAGGTCGCCCTTGTGCGGCCGAAACTTTGAGTATTTGTCGGAAGACCCCTACTTGGCCGGCGAGCTTGGTGCGGCTTACACCCAGGGCGTTCAGTCAAAGAACATTGGAACAAGCGTAAAGCACTTCGCCGCCAACTCTATGGAGTACCGCAGAATGTCATCGTCATCGGAAGTTGACGAGCGGACCTTGCGGGAGATTTACCTTCCGGCCTTTGAAACGACCGTAAAAAAAGCCAAGCCCGACACAATTATGTGCTCATACAACAGGGTCAACGGAACTTTTGCCAGCGAAAACAAATTTTTGCTCACCGACGTTTTAAGAAAAGAGTGGGGCTTTGACGGCTTTGTCGTAAGCGACTGGGGAGCGGTCAACGAGCGGGTTCCTGGCCTTAAGGCCGGCTTGGATTTGGAGATGCCCGCTTCGGGCGGAGACACCGACAAGCAAATCGTCAAGGCCGTTAAGGATAAAAAATTGGACGAAAAAGTTTTGGACACCGCGGTGGAACGAATCTTGCGCATCGTCTATAAATTTATGGAAGGCCGCCAAAAAGGAAACTTTGACAAAAACGCGCACCACTTGGTCACGGCCCAAATCGCGGCGGAGTCGATGGTTCTGCTAAAAAACGAAAAGAATATTCTTCCGCTTAAGGAAAAGGACGCAGGCCAAATACTCTTTGTCGGCGCCTTTGCCCAAAAGCCCCGCTACGAAGGCGGCGGCTCCAGCCACATCAACGCCTTTAAAGTGACCGGCGCCCTTCAAGCCGCAAAAGACGCAGGCCTTAACATTAAGTGGGAGCAAGGCTTTGACATCAAGGAAAGCAAGGCAAAGGACGCAAAGCTTTTAAAGGCCGCCGTCGCCGCCGCAAAAAAGGCCAAGACCGTAGTTATATTCGCCGGCCTTCCCGACAGCTACGAGTCGGAAGGCTACGACCGAAGCCACATGAAGCTTCCGGCCAACCAAAACATTTTGATAGAAGAAATCGCCAAGGTCAACAAAAATGTCGTCGTCGTTTTGCACAACGGCTCGCCGGTTGAGATGCCCTGGGTAAATTCCGTAAAGGCGATTTTGGAAAGCTATCTTGGCGGGCAAGCGGTTGGCATCGCGCAAATCGAATTGCTCTTTGGCCTTGCAAACCCAAGCGGAAAGCTGGCTGAATCGTTCCCGGTTAAATTGCAGGACAATCCTTCTTACTTGAACTATCCTGGAAACGGAAAAGTCGCCAACTACGCCGAAGGAATTTTTGTAGGCTACCGCTATTACGACAAAAAAGAAATGGAAGTTTTGTTCCCATTTGGCCACGGACTAAGTTACACGACCTTTGAGTATTCGGCGCTAAAGCTGGACGCAAAAAATATAAAGGCAGGGGAGTCCGTTGTTGCCAGCGTCAAGGTAAAGAACACAGGAAAGAGGGCCGGAAAAGAAATCGTTCAATTTTATGTGGCGCCGCCGCAGGGAACGGAATGCAAGCCGCCATACCGCGAGCCGCGCCCCAAGATGGAATTGAAGGGCTTTGAAAAAGTTTTCCTAAAGCCAGGAGAGACGGCCACTGTCACGGTGACGCTTGACGCGCGCGCTTTTGCAGTTTGGGACGAGTCTTTGCATGATTGGTACATTCCCGGCGGAAGCTATCAAGTTTTGGCGGCGGCTTCTTCGCGGGACGTTCGCCTTTGCGCCAAGGTCGAAGTTGAGGCCACGCAGGAGCTTCCCTTCCACGCCACGGCCAACACGGTCTTTGAAGAGATTATGGAAAATCCCAAAGCGCTTGAGGCCGCAAAAGCCTTTAAGGGCAGCCCCTTTTCCGAGTCGGAACAGCCGCAGGAAAAGCGCGGAAAGAGCGCCCGCGAAAGCATCAGCGACGAAATGCAGCTGGGCATGCTAAAGAGCCTCCCCATCCGCGCCATGCGAAGCTTTAACCATGTCAGCCAAGCGCAAGTCGACGCGATGGTGGATGCGCTCAACGAGGCAACGCGCGGAAAATAGCGCGAGGATTTTGATGTGATTTAGGGTCGCCCTTTGCGGGGCGGCCTTTTATTTCGGCGCGATAATATTGTTCGCGCCGAAAAAGGAACGAGTCAAGGCTTTAAGCGTCAGCGCGCCTTGACCGTTCCTATTTTTTTAGAACGCCTTCCATTAATTTGATAAAAAAATTTTGGTCGGCTTTGGGCAGTTTTGAAAAAAGTCTCTGGATTTTTTGAGCTTCGCTTTCGCTTTTTTTAGTTTGAGTTTTTGATTTTCCAAATACGAGTTCTTCCACAGTTGTTTTAAGAGCGCGCGCGATTTGAACCGCGTAATCCGCTGGGGGAATGGATTCCCTCGCGCTAAGATAATTTTCAATCGAGCGGTAGGGAATGTTTGTCATGGCGGAAAGTTCTTTTATCGTAATGTCCTGGTAATCCAATTCTGAACGCAAGTTTTCCTTAAAATTTGAGCCCATGCTTTTTATTATACTCAATTGAAGTGCAAGTTATACGCGCTTTGAATATTGCAAGTTTTGGAGGAAAAAATGGACAAAAGAGAAAAAGTAATCTCGATTCTTAAAAAAAACGGGCTTGAATCTTACATACCCCTTTTTGAAAAGAACAACCTTATGGACAAGAAATTGCTTTCAAAAATGACTGAACGCCAATTTGAGCGAATTGGAATTGACAATATTGGCGACAGAAAAAGGCTTGTCCAAATTTTTAAGTCAAAGGGCTGTTTGATTGCGGTTTTGGTTTTTGTCGCTGTTTTGGTCGCGGCATTGTTGATTCTTCATTTTACAGGTATTTTGGGTAATTTAATAGGTCTATTGAAGGTGCTTGGCGGTGGCGCCGGCGTTTTGTTAATAATTTTTTTGTTGTTTGCTTTTGGCAGTTGATATTTGGAGGAATATATGAAAAAACTAATCGCGCTGTTTGCGGCGCTTTTGCTTGCGGGAACGTCTTTTGCGCAAACAAAAGTTGACGCAAAAAAGTTGGCGAAGGCTTTGGAATCTAACAAAGACTCTTCCGCGGTTTTTGTCAGCGAGCTTGATTTGTCGGGAATGAAAGTTGCGGACGACGGAAAAATAACGCTTCCGTTGTTCGCCAAAAGCAAGGCTATGATTGTGGCCGGAATGGACATGGCAAACATCAAGGAGCGAATTGAATACGCCAATAAGAAAAGTTTTACGGTTACTTTTGAGGCAAAAGACCTTGCCACAAAAAAGTACGCGCTTACGAATATCGAAGGAATTGAAAGCGTGGCGGAATGCGCGGACAGGCTTAAAAGAGAGGCTAAGGAAAGGGCGGTGCGTGAGCGAGCAAAAAATTTGACGAAGCTGCCCGTGCGGATTGTAAGTTTGGACGCCATTGGGCTTACAGCGGCAGAGTCGGAATGGCTTCCATATATGGCACGGGACAGTATAAAATCCAATCTTTATGTGTATCTTGGAATGAACGTCGTTCTAAATCCATCAGAGGTGGAGCTAAAAAAAATAAAGGCGCAAAATCCAACTGTCAACGAAAAGTCCGTGTCGGAGTTTTCTAACGCGACAGAGGCAAAGTTCATTCTCTTTGAGAGCGTCAAAAAAACAGCCAAAGGTTATTTTATAAACGCTGAATTTGTTGATTTGACAACAGGCGAACTTTTGGCGAGTGTCGCTTCAAAAGAATACGCAACTCCTGAAAAGCTTTTGTTTTTTGCTGGTGCTGTGGACGAAATCACTCTTTCTTTGGCTGGTGCATTGGAAATGAATGTCTCCGACGAAAATAAAAAATTGCTTGCAAACGGCCCTGCAAATTTTAATAAGGAAAAGTTAGGCTTTCGGTCAAAAATCTATTTTATCGAAGCGAAAAAAAAGTGTCTTGTAGACGCTCGAAATAAGGTTGAGGCGCGTTGCCAAGAGCTTTTTGACCAATTGCAAAGTGACCGAGTAAGAGATGAGCAAGTTATTAAACTCAAAGAATACGGCGTTGTCGAACTTGGAAGTGACGGACAGCCTACGACAGAGGCCAAAGAACGGAGAGCAAGACAGATTGCGAAAAGTTATAAAGATTTGACCAACAAGTTTTTTTCCGATTGCGACTCCGTCAAGGCAAGCGCGCAGACGAAAGACAGCATGCTTTTGGCTGAAATTCGCGCCGACCAAAAGGCGTTGGCCATTTTGCGCACTGCCGCAAGCAAAAACGGCGAGCTAAAAATTGCTTATGATTCGTATGAAGGTGATAAAAACGGCTGGAAGACAAAGGTAAAAATGTTTTCTGACGGTGTCAGTTTCTACGAGTTTGATTACATTTTGCCTTACGAAGCTCTTAGCGGAAAGAAAGCTCCAAACATGAAAACCGAGCTTAATGACGCAGTGGTCGAAGAATATCAGAACAATGTTGAAAAGTATACATCCCTCTTAAAGGGCGATAAGCCTCCGGCGCAGTTTGAGGTAGATTATACTGTAAGCGCCATGAGTGATGACAATCCTAGCGCTTACACTTGTGCTTTGAGCAGAATCCGTGTGGTAAATGTTGCCAGCGGAAAGATAATGTATTCAAGTCCTCTGTATATAAATACAGATGTGTCGCGCAAGGAGAAATTCGATTTGCGAATCTTTGCCGGCGCGGAAGAAAAAGAAAAGGCTAGGTTTGACCGAATAAAGTATCCTGTTGAAAAGTATATGGCGCGCGGATTGTGCAAATCAGACGCTGAAAAAAACTATGCGAAGCACCAGGAGATAGCAGAGTATGTGCCAAAATTTATGGTGAAGATTCCTGGCAAGAACATCAAAATGATGTCTACAGAGGTTACGCAAAAATTATATCAAATGGTGATGGGCGAAAACCCCAGCAAATATAAGGGCGCGAATAATCCTGTTGAAGAAGTTTCTTGGCATGACGCTATATATTTCTGTAATGAGTTGAGTGAAAAGTCCGGATATGAGCCTGTGTATTCTGTGAACGGCGAGACTGATGTTTCAAAGTGGGGCTATACGCCTCATAAAGACAAGGAAATAAAAGGCGGAGTCACTTGGAACGAGAAAGCTAACGGCTTTAGGCTTCCGATGAATGACGAATGGGAGTTCGCCGCAAAAGGCGGACAAAATTTCATATATTCAGGAAGCAATAATCTTGACGCAGTTGGCTGGTACAAACGCAACAGCGGAGATGAAACTCATCCAGTTGCGCAAAAAAGACCCAACGGCTATGGCCTTTATGATATGAGCGGAAATGTTTGGGAGTGGGTCTGGGATGCCGACGACTACAACCGCCGCTATTACTACGGCGGTAGCTACTACTACAACGCCGAGTTCTGCGAGGTGTCCGAAAGCGGCGGCGACCGCGCCTACGAGCGCGACAACGACCTTGGCTTTCGTGTTGCGCGTTCCATGGCGGCGGGCGAGAAATAAGAAGAAATAATATAGGTTATTGGATGTTCCTTATGGGACGATTCAAATAAAAATTAATGCAATAATAGGAGGCATTATGATTTTTGGTGTCGATGGTGGTAAGATTATTGAGTCTAATGATTGGTGTTCTGACAAGTCAAGTTTTAGAGTGTCAAATATTACTTTTGAGCCGGCAAGTGGATTCTCTTTCGAGACAATAAAAGATGAAATATTAAAAAGCGTCGTGTCAAGAAAAAAATACATAGACTTAAGGGCAGTTGCCAATATTAAGCAAGCGGATAAGAGCTGAGGAGGCATTGTATGATATTTATAACGGAAAATTCTGTTCAAGAAGTTAAAAACTGGATATTTGCAGGTCGAGAAATCCATGGCCTTTCAACTGATGGGGCAAATTATTTTCATGAAGGCTTAAATCCGCTTTTTTTTATTGAGCATTCTGAAAATGAAAAAGATAGTAGTCCGTTGCTTTATGACAATATCATAAAGCAAATCGAGGATCATAGTGATTTTATTGATTTGCGAGGAATGCAGATAAAAGAAAATGTAGAATGAGTTGTTGAAATAGCTTTTTATTAAGTTTAAGCCATTAGTGGGTTTGATAGAGTTGCGCGAAGGGTCGTCCTTTATGGGGGCGGCCCTTTTTTGTGTAGATGAATTACGCGTTGCGGCGGGTTACGATGTAGAACTAAATTTTCACCGAAATTATGTTAAAGTCTCGCAAGAATTTTTTTCCGCCAAACTGGAGCATTTGCAAAAAACGTCGCGCGATTCCTTGAGGCATGTTTCTTCCGGATTCCCAAGCCTCAACTGTTTTTTGCGAAACGCCCAAGACAAAGGCGAAATTTCTTTGAGTTAAATTCAAGTCTTCCCTAATTCGCTTTATCTCTTTGTCGCGATAAGATGGAAGTTCCGCGACAGTGACGCTCATTTTTCTTGCCTTTGACTTGTCGCCCTTTGCGTATTCAAGGCTCTCTTCAAGCCCCTTCATCATGCTTTTAAACGCCTTGTGTTCCGCCATTGCGCGCCTCCTTTTCCGCTTGTTTTATCGCAGCGACAAGAGCTTTCATTTGATTGCGCTCTTCCTTGCTCAAATTTGCCTTTTGATTTTTTGGAAAGGCTGTAATCAAGTAAAGATGCTCAGAAAAAACGACATCTAGATAAATCACTCTAGCGCCGCCGCTTTTTCCTTTGCCTGCCAACGACCAACGCAGTTTTCTAATTCCGCCAGTTCCTTCCATCAAAACCCCAGCGTTAGGATTTTTGCAAAGAAGCAGCTCCAATTCATTCAAGTCATCATCGTCCAAGCCAAGCTCTTTCCAAACTCGGTCAAATTCCTTAGAGATGATGAATTCTCGTGTCGTTGTTTTAGTATACACCCTATTGAATAGGGTGTCAAGAAAATATTTCATTTTATATAACTTCTCCTAAAAAAAAGCGGGAACCGCTCTTTGCGATTCCCTATGCATATAAGCATGGAAGTTTTATTTAAAAAATTAGCGCTTTTTTGGAAAATTCGTAAAAAATTTTAGCCGCTTCTCAAGCTTTGCGCAATACATTTGTTCCGCGTTGATTTTTATGGGGAGCGACATTATATCGCTTCCATCAACCCAAACGGCGTGAGCGCGTAGTCCTTGCCGTCAAAGGCATGGCTTGCGCTTGCGTGCGCGATGGAGGCGGTGACGGCGGCTTCTAGCGGAAGGCAGCCTTGCGCCAAAAGCGCAGCAATCATTCCCGCAAGAACGTCGCCGCTTCCGCCTTTGGCCAAGGAGCTTGTTCCGAGCGCGTTGATGTAAACGCGGGGCTCCTCTTCGCCCTGCAATTTGCTGGCAATCAAAACGTTGGCGCCTTTGAGCAAAAGCGTCGCGCTTGGGAACGCCGCGCAAAAATCTTTCGCCAGCTCCAAGCGCCGCTCCACGACTTGCGCCACGGTATAATCTCCCAAGCCTAAATTTTTTAGCAGCGCCGCGAATTCTTTTGGGTGCGGCGTTAGGACGACGTTTTTCTTGGCGGCGAGTACGTCCTTTATTTGCGGCCAGTAGAAAATGTCCGCGTCAAGGACTGCGGGCATGGCGGAACTTTTTAGCGCGCCAAAAACAGTGGCAAGGCTGGAATCGTTTGAGGCCGCCGCTTCTTTGGCTTGCGGGTAATTTTTGTCAATGCTGGAAGCGCTTGCAAGGCCGAAACTGCCGGCCGCTTTTTGGTCTTGCGGGCAATTGCCAGCAAGACCAAAATCGTCGGGGCGGCCAAGGCCAGGTCCCGCCACAAGCGCGGTCGCGTTTTTAGGAACTGTGTCCGCAACCATAAGCTCAAAGTCCGCGACGTTTTCAAAATTGATTTTGCCCGCGACCGGAACAAGACTTACTAGTCCGTTTCCAAATTTTAGCGCGGCGTGGCCTGCGATGACGGCGGCTCCCGGCTTTGTTCCGGCAAAAATTGCGGTGTGGCCGTATGTGCCCTTGTGCGAGTTTTGTTTTTTTTCCCGCAAAGGGAGCCGCGCGTCGGTCGGCTCCAGAAGTTGGGCGCAGGGGAGCGCGGCGGCCGCTTTTTGGGCTTGCGATGCCTTTTGTTCGCGGCCTGCTTTTTGGTTTTGCGAAGAATCTTTGTCAGTACCAGAATCGTTTGCGGGACTGCAAACGGCGGAGGCGGCGCTTTCAAAATTGCTGCGGCTAACGCCAAGGTCGGCCACGACGATTTTTCCGCAAGCGTCTTTTGCCGCGTCGGAGTAAAGCGCCAGCTTTAGCGCGCCCATCGTTACGGTTGTGTCGGCGCGGAAGGCGGCCGCTTCTTTGGCTTTCGAACAATTCCATGCAATGCCGAAATCGTTTGTTGGCTTGCAATCGGTAGAGGCCGCCGCCTCTCGGTCTTGAAAAGAATTGTTGGCATGTCCAAGATTTTCGGCCGCCGCTTCTTGGTCTTGCGTCCGATTGCTGTCGGCGCAGGAATCGCTTGCTTCGTTTTGGACTTGCGAACAATCTTTGGCGCCGCCGCAACCGGTGGGAATGTCGCAGGCGATTTTATAGGCGCCTTCAATTTTGTTGGCGCTTGCGATTACGGCGGCGGCCATGGCGTCAAGCCTTCCGTGAAAGCCGCTTCCAAAAACGCAGTCGTAGACCACGCGCAAGTCAAAGGATGCGCGCTCGATCCATTCGTCCAAGTCGTAAGGGTTAATGAAAATTACGCCGGCTTTTTTGGCGCGGTCGGCTTGCAAAACGCACATCTCGCTTTTTGGCTCGTACACTTGGCAGACAGCCACATCGATTTTATGCTGGACGATTCTTCTGGCCAAAGCGTATCCGTCGGCGCCGTTGTTGCCGCCGCCCGCCAAGATCAAAACTGCGGGGCGGTTTATGTATTTTTTGTCGGGGCTAAAAAAATGTTCGCTTCCTTGGCGCTCAAGGGCGGCGGCGGCATTTTCCATCATTATGTCTTCTGTCAAACCGTAAGCGTCGCGCGCGGCTTTGTCCAGCATTCGCGTGTCATAAAAAATCTTTTGCATTGCGCATAACCTCCATTATTTGCCGCTGTTCGCGGCTCTTTCGTTAACTGTTTTTCTTTCGTTCAAGGTTTGCTCTAACCATTAAGCGCCGCCGATGATTCGCAAAATGTCGTCGCCAAATTTTTTCGCCTTCAGCTCGCCGATGCCGCTTATTGACAAAAGGCCTGAGCGCGTCGACGGTTTTTGGTTTGCGATTTCAACCAATGTTTTGTCGTTGAATATAAAGTAGGGCGGAACGTTTTCCTCTTCCGCGAATTTTTTTCGCCAGGCCTTTAGGCGGTCAAAAAGCGCTTGCGTGGCCGCGTCGTCCTTAAGCTCTGTCTTTTTATGCAGAACCGCTTTCTTTTATAAGCGAAATGATTTCTTCTCCAAATTTCTGAGCCTTCATTTCTCCGATGCCGCTGACAGACAAAAGCTCCGCCCGAGTGGAAGGCTTTTTGTTTGAAAGCTCCGTCAAAGTTTTGTCGCCAAAAATGTAGTAGGGCGGAATGTTTTCTTTGTCGGCCCGCTTTCTGCGCCAGGATTTTAGGCGCTCGTAAAGGGCGCGGCTTTCTTGGTCGTCATTCAAGGCGGCTCTTTTGTGAAGAACGGCGCTCTTTTTGGGAATTGCCAAAGAAGCCATTTTTTGCCTTGAAAAATCTATTCGGACTGGAAGCTCTATTTTGTCCCGGTTTTGCAAAAGCTCGCGGCCAAGGGAAGTCGCTTTTACAATGTTCCATTCTCCAGTCCGCTGGATTAGGCCGCCTTCTTCCATTGCGTCCGCAAGCTCAAACCATGCCTGCTTTGAAAGTTCAGTTCCGATTCCCCATGTGCTTAAAAAATTGTGGTTGAACTTTTTTATTTTTTCGTTGCGGGAACCAAGCAAAATGTCTATGATGTGGGCGGCCCCAAAGCGCTGGCCCACGCGGTAAACGCAGGACAAAAATTTTTGCGCCGGAATTGTGACGTCTTGCAAGGGAATGCCGCCTTGGTCGCAAATGTCGCAACAGGGAGTCGTTCGGAGAGCGTCCGTGCTCTCCAAACTTAACGAGTTTTCTTCGAAAACTCGGTTCAGTACACGCCCATCCGTGGGCGGCATCTTAGGCTTGCGATCGGTTTTAGTATCTTCGGAATTGTATTCTTCGCCAAAATAATTCAGCAAAAATTTTCTGCGGCAGGAACGGCATTGGGCGTAGTCAATCATTCCTTGCAAAAGTTTTTCCGCTTTAAGGGATTCGTCTTCCGATTTGTCTTTAAAGAAAAATCGCAGGCGGTGAATGTCGCCCGCACTGTAAAGCAAGAGCGCCTCGCTTGCAAGACCGTCGCGGCCGGCCCGTCCAATTTCTTGGTAGTATTCTTCTATTGATTTTGGAATCGAATGGTGAATCACAAAGCGGACGTCAGGCTTGTTGATTCCCATTCCAAAAGCGACGGTGGCCACTATTATGTCAACTTGCCCCTTGATGAATTTGTTTTGCCTGTCCGCCCTTTCTTGGTCGCTTAAGCCGGCGTGGTAGCCCAGCGCGGAAATGTTTCTTGTTTGCAATTCCCGCTCTATCGCGTCCACGTCTTTTCTTGAAAGGCAGTAAACGATTCCGCTTTGATCTTTTTTTTCTTGAATGAATTCAACTATTTGTGAAATTGCGTCGCATTTTGGCTGAATGTTCAAGAAAATGTTGGGCCTGTTGAAACTGGCCACAAGAAGCGCGGGCTTTTTAAGCTTTAAGTTTTTCACGATGTCGGACTGAACTTGCTTGGTGGCCGTGGCCGTAAGCGCGAGACAAACCGCTTCCTTGAACTCGTTTCTAAAGGCGGCGATTTCCATGTAGTCCGGCCTAAAGTCGTGGCCCCATTCGCTGATGCAGTGCGCTTCGTCGATTGTAAGGCAGCTGATTTTCACGCCGCTTCTAAAAATATTTTTGACCCGTTCCCCGCTGAGCGCTTCCGGCGAAAGGTAGACCAACTTGGCATGTCCATCTTTAATCGCTTGGACATTTTTTTTGTATTCTTCAAGCGTGAGAGTTGAATTTAAAAACACGGCGGCCACTCCGTTTTGAAGCAAGGCTCCCACTTGGTCTTGCATCAAGGAAATCAGCGGCGACACGACGACTGTAAGGCCTTCAAAAATCAGCGCGGGAATTTGGTAGCACAAAGACTTTCCGCCGCCGGTGGGCAAGACGGCCAAAGTGTCGCGGCCTGTCAAAATGTTGTCGATGATTTCCTTTTGGCCGGGCCTAAATTCTTTGTAGCCAAAAACGCTTTTTAAAACGCTCTGGGGTGTTTGATTCATAAAATGTTTTATTGAAGCGAAAGCTTTAGAAGCTTTCCTGTCTTTTTAAGTTCTGTTTCCAGCGCGCCAAAATCTATGGACTGCGGAAAGTTTGCCATTATTTCAAAGTTGATTGATTTTGTGTCAAAATCCTTTGAGTAGTTCATGTCGCGCAAAATGATTCCGCAAGAGGCCAGGACTTTTTTTACGCCCTCAAAGTCGGCGTTGTCTTCGCTGTAAACAAGATTGATTGTTTTTGTTTTTGAAGCCGGAAAAAACTTTGTTTCAATTATTTTAAATGCGGGAAGGGCGACAAGCTCCAAGCAGAACAGCGTGATCGAGGGAATGTAAAGTCCGTATCCTATTCCAAGACCAAGGGTCATGGCTGTCCAAATAATCGCCGCGGTGGTTATGCCCTTGACGTTAAAGCCTTGGCGCATGATTACGCCGCCGCCTATGAATCCTATTCCTGTAACAACGCCCGCGGCGATTCTCGTTGGATCCCCGGAAGCGGCGGAGGGATGCTTGGCGCCGTAATACGAAAGAATGCCCAAAAGGGCGCATGAACTTGTTATTAAAAGCAGCGTGCGGATTCCAATGGCATTAAAATGGTTTCTGCGCTCAATGCCTAAGACTATTCCTAAAAGGGCGCTTAAAAAAATCTTAAAACAGCATTCAAGAATAAAATTGTCCGAAAAAAAACTCATGGCGTTCTCCTAGCGAAACAAAGAAAATCCAGGGCCTCTTGAGCCGGGCTTTATCCAATTAAGGCTTTGCTTTAACGTCAGTTTGTTCTTTTGATTGTCAACTTCATCCATGTAAGAGCAAATCCATTCGCCAAGCGAACGGTCGCGTTTTGCGGCGTCATTGTTCAAGTCTCCTTTGGCGAGCAAAACCGTTACATATTCACGGCTTCCGTAAATTGCGGCGATGTTTTCCGCAAAGGATTGGAAGGCCGCCGCGGCCGAAGCCACAAAGGGACCTGAAGCCATTGGGACCAAAGCTCTGAGCGCTCCGTTTTTGTTGGCTTCAAATTCGCTGGCGGAAGCCTTTAGCAAAAAGGCAAGTTTTGGCGCCGGGGTCTTTTCTTCAATGCCTGAACTCATGCTGTATTTTTTTTCATAGCGGCTAAGAATTTCAAGGGCCAAATACTGGTAGCCCAAAATCATTTCGTCAACGCTTTCGGAACATTCTTGGGGAGTGAGCAAATTATATTTTGCCGCGTACCAACTTTCGTCAAAGTAGAGAACGGCCTCGTCGATTTTTCCAAATTCGGTTTCCGCGCCCAAAACAAACGAGCGCGCGTTTACCGGAGACGTTCTTGTCCATTCAAAGGCGCTGGTGTTTGGCGATGAGGCCGGCTTCGCTCCTTTTGAGGCGGTTGCAGCCACGTTTCGCATTTTTGTTTCGGCGCCCTCTATAAAGTCCGCGCCGTCCGGCAAATTTTTTCCGGCAATCAAAATGGTTTTGCTCATGGTTGCATTATACAATGCTTTGCATTGTTTTGCTAGTGGTAGTATTTACTGCCCGCTTTCGCGGGCGGCTGGCGATACTCGCTTCGCTCGTTTCGCTAGTGGTAGATTATCCAACTGCGCTCTTGCGAGCGCTGGCGATACTCGCTTCGCTCGTTTCGCTAGTGGTAGTATTTACTGCCCGCTTTCGCGGGCTGCTGGCGATAGCATAAAAAATGTTTTTTTGATATAATTGAAGCATGAAACTTTGGTTGAAATATCTTATTGGAGCCGCGCTTGGTTTGGCCGCGGCATTGATTTTGCCCTTTGACTCTTTGCAGGGCGCGGCCGCTCTTTCTTTTATTACAGAAATTATAGTTAGAATCGGCCGCTATTCCCTTTTGCCGCTTTTGTTTTTTTCTGGAATCATGGCTGTTTTCAGAATGCGGGAAGACGGACTTTTGTTAAGAGCCTCTCTTTGGACGTTTGGAGTCATCGCGCTTTCATCCCTTTTGCTTTCGGCGCTTGGCTTTTTGTCAATCGTCATAGTCAGGCTTCCAAGAATTCCAATCACAACGGAACGCGCGGCGGAACTTTCGTCCTTGGACTTAAAAGAATTCTGCAAAATGATTTTTCCCTATTCGGCCTTTGAGTCTTTGACGCAAGGCTCGTTTCTTTTTCCAGCTTTCGCCTTCGCGCTTATTATCGGAGCTGGTTGCTGCATGCAGCATTCAAACATTAAGCCTGTTCTGTCTCTCGCCGACGCGCTGAGCGAATTGTTTTACAATGTGTCAACGATTTTTACCGAGCTTTTTTCAGCAGGAATTGTTTTTGTAATGTGCAGCTGGGCGATTCAATTCCGCGACGTTTTAAAAAGCGGGGTTTTCACTCCCTTGATAATAATGCTTGCCGTTGACTTTTTGATTTTAATCGGAATCATTTATCCGCTTATAGTCGTTTCTGTTTGCCGAAACGGAAAGCCATTGAAGGTTTTGCGCGCCTCAATCGCTCCCTTCTTAGTGGCGTTCCTTTCTGGCGACACAAACTTGGCTCTCCCCGTTGAAATTCGTTTGGGAAAAGAAACCCTTGGAATCCGCCAAAGAGTCAATGGATTTGCGTTTCCTTTGTTTTCGATTTTTGCCAGAGGCGGAACGGCGCTTGTTTCAATCATCAGCTTTGTGGTGATTTGGCGTTCTTACTCCACGCTTAACATAGAATTTTTTGACTTGCTGGCTATTTCTTTGACTGCGTTCTTGCTTTCTTTTGTTTTGGGAAATTTGCCGGTGGGAGGAACTTTTGTGAGCCTTACGATTTTGTGCTCGATTTTTGGCCGCGGCATGGAAACTGGATATCTGCTTTTAAAGCCGGCCGCCGTTCTTATCGGTTCCTTCTCGGCGCTGTTTGACGCGGCAACAGTAATGTTTGGCTGTTACATTGTGGCAAACAACACGCGAACGATTGAGCGCCACAGGGCGTAGGACTGGTCAAGGCGCGCTTGCGCTTAAAGCCTTGACTCAGTCCTTTTGCGGCGCGAAAACGATTATCGCGCCGCAATGATTCCGAGCAAAAAAAAAGCGGCCAACAAGGCCGCTTTTTTTTAGCTGATTTCTTCCAGTTCGTCGCTCTTTTGCGGAGCGTTGTCCCTAAAGTACTGCTTGTTTCTGTCCAAAAAGGCGTACGACGAAACCGGCTTTCCAAAGAAAAATCCTTGAAACTTGTCCGGCTTGAGCTTTGAAAGAATCTCAACGTCGGACTCCGACTCTATGCCCTCAAGACAGACTTTCATTCCCAAGTCGTGGGCCATGTTTATAATGTGCTCAATGACCCGCCGCTCGCTGTCGCCGTCTTTTCCCATTACGGCTTTGTGGACAAAAGTATAATCCAGTTTTAGGGTGTTGGCGTGCAAGTTTTGTATGTAGCGCAAGTTTGAATAACCTGTTCCAAAGTCGTCAATGTCGATGTTGATTCTAAGTTTGTGCAGCTCGTCAAACAAGCGCTGAAGCTTGTCGTGGTCGATGTAGCCGCTTTCGGTTATTTCAAGAGTGATGTTTTCCGGGTTTACCTTTGTTTTTTCAAGCGCGCATTCCACGTCAAAAAGAATGTCGCTTCGTTCAATCTGAACGTATGAAAGGTTTACGCTCATGTGGAAGTTTTTGTCATATTGGTTCCAAATGTGGCATTGGTTAAAGGCTTTCATCAAGACCCAGCGGCCGACAGGCGCCATCAAGCCGGTTTCTTCCAAAACTGGAATCACCTGGTCGGCGCTGATTTTTTCGGAGTTGGGCGGACCCCAGCGCAAAAGGGCTTCGGCTCCGATTACATGGACTTTTTGCTCGCCGTTCTTTTCGTCAAATTGAGTCGCGTCTATGACCGGCTGGTAGTAAATCTCAAAGCCCTTAAAGTTGTCTTTGACCGATTCCCTGAGCTTTTCGTGCATGTCCAGGCGGTTGATGTGCTTGGAATACTCCGAATTGTTGAAAAAATACAAGTTGTTTTTGCCGCTTTTCTTTCCCATTGAAAGGGAAAAGTCTGCCTTTTTTATCAAGTCCTTAAGTTCGCTCAAGTCGTTGATGAAAGCCACGATTCCGGCGGAAATTGTGAAGACCACGGAATAGTCCAAGTCAAATTCTATGTCGCTGATGCGGCGCTTTAAATTTTGGTAGAGATTCTGCGCGTCTGTGGCGGTTCCGCCGCCGACGTTCAGCAAGGCGATTTTGTTTCCGCTAATTCTGTAGGCTTTTGTCTGCTCGCTTTGGGCGGCAAGACAAGCTTTGGCCACAATGCTAAAAATGTTGTCGCCCACTTCAAGGCCAAAATTGGCGTTGATGTGCTCCAATCCCTCTATGCGCACGGCCAAAATAAAGCCCGAAACGCTGCCCTGCCGGCTTCTGGCCTCGTTGTAGTCGGAAATCATTTGAGCCTCAATTGGAAGCCCGGTGATGTCGTCCCGCCGGCTTGATTTAAGGACTATGCTGCCGGTTAAAATCGCCTGCCCGTTTGGAAGGGGAATGCGCTTTCCTCTCAGGGCCACAGGAATATAGTTTCCGCTCGGAGAAAGCATTCTGCATTCGATCACAAAATCGGCCGCGTTTTCCTCGCCGCCTTGACTAAAGTAATCTTGAAAAAGTTTTTTGTCGTCTTCATGAACAATTGAGATGAGGGTTTGACAGGCGTTTGAAAAAGTCGCCGACGGAATTTTAATGAATTTGGCGCAATCTTCGCTCACCGAACATGAGTCATCTTTGAGATCGATAAAAAATATAAAGTCGTTCAAGCCTGTGTTTTTGACTGACGCGGAAAAAGTCTTTGGCTTGAAAATGTTGTTCTTGCTCTCTTCCATAACGCGTTTTTTTTAATTATACAACATTTTTTTATAAAATCAATTGATTTTTAAAAAAAAATTTTGCGGAGAAAATATGAAAAAAATAATTCACAAAAGTCGCATTATAGTGTAAAATAAAAGGATAGGCTTTTAACATGCGTTTTTTTGAATTTTTGCAGAATGATAGGGATAAAGAGCTTTTTAAAAACAACCGCGAGGCAGTGAGCCGCTTTTTGGCTTCTGTGATGCGCGCGGTGACTTTTATTTTGTGCGCGCTTATGGGAGTCATGTCCTTTGTGTCGTTCAAGTTTGGAAACACAAAAGCTTACAAAATAGTCTATTTGACTTTCTTCATTCTTTCGGCGCTGCTTTTTATTTTTTTTTATATTTTCAAGAACTTTTCAGAAAAATATTCCTTGTTTTTTGTATATCTTTCTTTTGTTTTGTATTTAGGATTCGCCATAAGCGCCAATTATTCCGCCGACCGCCCGCAGGAATACGTTTCGGCGGTTTGCGCCATTTTCATCATTCCAGTCCTAATTTTGGACAAAAGCTGGCGGGTCAATTTCTTTGTGGCGCTTCCTGTGGCGCTTTCCGTCATTCTTTCCTACAAGCTGAAGGACGCGACCTTTTTTAGGGCCGACGTGATAAACCTTTTTGTCTACACTTTTGCTGGAATTGTCATCGGAAGAAGCGTGAGGAAAAACCGCTTGAAAGGCTTTGAGGCCGAGCGGGTTTTGACCTTGGAGCGGAACACCGACGCGCTTACCAAACTTTCAAACCGGCGAAAGCTTTTTGAATATTTAAGGCGGGGAATTGACAGCCCGGAAGCCAGGCCCAACGGAATGTTCATGATGGACATAGACCACTTTAAGCAATACAACGACCATTACGGCCACCGCGCCGGAGACATTTGCCTTAGCGCCATTGGAAGTTGCTTTGAGGACTTTGGCCAAAAGAACGGCCTTAAATTTTTCCGCTACGGCGGCGAGGAATTTTGCGCGCTCTGCTGGACAAAAAATCAATTGGAGCTTGCCGAGGCCGCGGAAAGGCTTTTGCAGACGGTTCGTGACTTGCAAATATCGTTTCCTATAGAAGAAAATCCAAGCGGAGTTGTCACCATAAGTCTTGGCTACGCCAGCTTTGACTGGAGCGCGCAAGAATACGATTTTGAGGGAATGATAAAGAGTTCCGACGCCGCCCTTTACAGCGCCAAGAGCCACGGCCGCAACTGCGCCAGAGGCTGGGGCCGCAACGTCTGAAGAGCCGCCGTGGCCGACAAGCCCGCAGCGTCGCGCGCGGGTAAGCAGTTCGAAAAAAGCCTCAAGGTTGTCCAATTTAAAACACGAACTGCCGTTGACAGCAAAAACAAAAAGCAATATCTTATAAGGCATGAACTCAAAGACTAAAAATTTGCTTATCGTCGTCGCCGTGATTCTTGTGGCGGCTTTTGCGTGCTACCGCTTTTTTGCGGGAAACTACAACACAATCGTGACATACGATGAAAATGTCGAGGCCCAGTGGGCGCAGGTTCAAAACCAGTATCAAAGGCGCCTTGACTTGATACCCAACCTTGTGGCCACCGTTCAAGGTTACGCCCACCACGAGCAGGAAACCTTTGTTCAAGTGACTCAGGCCAGGGCCGCCGCCGAATCTATGGCCGGCGCCGGAGTTCCTCAAAACGCCGCTGAAATGGAAAAAGTCCAGAGCGCCCAAAACGCCTTGACCGCCGGCGTTCACAGCCTTTTGGCCGTGGCGGAAAATTATCCTGAACTAAAGGCCAACGAAAATTTTTTGGCTTTGCAAGACCAGCTTGAAGGAACTGAAAACCGCATCGCCGTCGCCCGCCAGGACTACAACAAGGCGGTTCAAGCCTACAACACGTTCATCAGGAAATTTCCCCAAAGCATAATCGCAAACCAACACGGCTTTGAAAAACGGCCCCAGTTCGCCGCCAGCCAGGAAGCCCAAAGCGCTCCCAAGGTCGAATTCTAGTGAACGCCAGGGCTTTAGTCAAAAAGCTCAATCTTTCCCAAGAGGCCTTGGAGCGGGTCAAGCAAAGCGTCAAAGCGGCGGAGGAAAAAACTTCCGGCGAAATAGTCTTGGCGCTGGCCGCGGAAAGCTCCGACTATTCCTTTTGGGAATTGTTCGCCGCCGCGCTTGTGTCCTTGGCCTTGTCTTTGTTGGCCTTGCCGTTCGCCGACGAGGTTCGGGATTTTTACGAGTCCTTGAATTGGACCGCGCCTGAATGGTATTTGCCGGCCGCCTATCTATTCTTCGCTTTTCTTTTGATTTTGCTGCTCTTTGTTTTGTTCAACTTGATTCTTCCCTTGGACAGAATCGTGATTCCAAAAGCCTTTAAGAAAAGAACTGCCAGCGCCAGGGCCATGCGCGCCTTTTTTGAGCTTGGCGTTCATTCAACAAGAGAGCGGACCGGCATTTTGATTTTTGTTTCCTACTTGGAGCGGCAGGTTAGAATTTTGGCGGACGAAGGAATCGCAAAAAAAATCGGGCCGGACTTGTGGAGCCTTATAGCGGGCGAACTTGCGGAAGAAATCGGAAAAAAGAATTCTGAGGCCGCCTTTTGCGGGGCCGTCCAAAAATGCGGCGAGCTTTTGGCCCAGTATTTTCCCGCCGACATAAATGACAATCCCGACGAGCTTGACGATGGAGTTGTAATTTTAGAACGATGAAAAAATTTGCAAGCCTTGCATTAGCCTTTTTATTTTTCGCAAACCTTTTTGCCCTTGAAGTTCCGGAGCTTGCGGGGCCTGTCATGGACACCGCCGGAATAATGAGCCAAAAGCGGCGGGAAGAGCTTGAGGAATACCTTTATCAAGTTGACCAAAATTCCACCGCGCAAATCGCTGTCCTTACCATTCCGTCGCTGGAAGGTGAAAGCCTTGAGGAATACGCCATTAGGGTTGCCCGAGAATGGGGGCTTGGCGAATCGGAGGACAACAAGGGCGTTTTGCTTTTGGTGGCCTACAAAGAGAAAAAAATCCGCATAGAAACAGGCTACGGCGCGGAGGCGGATTTGACCGACGCCAAATGCGGAATGATTATCCGAAACGTCATCGCGCCGGAATTTCAAAACAACAATTATTCAGGCGGAATCATTCGCGGCGTCAAAGCCATAGCGGGCGTTGTGGCCGCCGACGCAGAAGGCAACCGCCTTTCTTTTGACGACGACGACGATTTTGACTGGCCGGCTTCAATCGCCTTGCTGATTTTCTTCACCTTGTATTTCATCATGTTCACGGGAAGCATGGCCACAAAGTTCAGTTTTTTAAGCTGGCTTCCATGGGCCTCTTGGTTCATCCGTCACGCGGGAAAGGGCGGTTCGGGCCATTCCTCCGCCGATTTCTTCTTTGGCAGTTCCGGCTCTTCTTCCGGCTTTGGAAGTTCAGGAGGCGGCTTTAGCGGCGGCGGAGGCGGTTTTGGCGGTGGCGGCGCCTCTGGCGGTTGGTGAGCGGCAAATTTTTTGACGAATGTTTGTTGTAAAAAAAAAGAAAATTATTTATTTCTTTTGAGTAAAAAACATAAAAAATAATAAAAAAACTATATCTTAATAGTCGGGTGAGAAAGGAGAATTTATGCAAATGCAAGCTGGACTTTTTGGGCAGAAATATTCGAGCCGTGATTATACAAAGGCTCAGTATTGGGGAAAAAACCAGTTCAATAGTTCTTTTCCGGCTTCGCTTGTGGCTTATATGTCTTCAAAAAAAATCGACCTTGTGTATTTAAAGACTGACAAGGATAATAATTTAATTCACGACTATATCTCGGGAGAGAGACTTTTTAATATAGATCCGCTTTCTGAAAGCGCTTATTATAATTTTGAGGCCGGTTATTCGGGTTACGAAAAGTTTTATACAGGCGACAGAGAAAAAATAGACCTCGTTATGATGAACCGTGATACAAATGAAAATCTTTGCGGTTTGGAAATAAAATTGACGGCGCTTCCTGACAACACTACTAAGAAGTTTGGTGAAGATAAGTATAGTTGTGAGATTGTTATGCGGCCGCCGACCATTTGCTTTTTGGCGTGTTCTATTTGCAAAAATTATGAAAATGACAGAGAAAGGCTGGGAAAACTAATTTTCGGAGTTCCTAAAATTGTTCACTGGGAAACAGCAGAAGAAGTCGCGCCTCATTATAAGGCGATAGAAAAGGCTGTTTTAAATGTCGCCTCTGACATGTGCGATAAACAGACCCCATTAATTTTACAGCCAGTTTGGAAGACTTTAAGGGATAAAATGCAATTGGCGGACGATTGTCTTGATGCTTTTGTTTGGTCAAATTTAGCAGTTCTTCAAATGTGCTTAAAGAATGATGAAAATCCTGAAAGTGAAATGTCACGTTTTCAGCGTACTGTCGTATGGATTTACAAAATGCTTTCTGAATTTTACAATTACGGACAGTTTGATTATGTTGAGATAATAAAGAATCATTCTTACGGCAATGCTAACGACAAAGCGTTTGCTATATCTGGAATTCAAAGCCACAGGTTCCTTTCTGGCAAAGAATTGACGCATCCAAGAATAAGCAAAAGTGAAATAAAGAACATAATACTTGGCGGTGGACAAAATATGCTAAGCCCGGAACGACGATTTGACGCCGTTTTGTTTTACAGTCCGGAAATTTTTAAGTGAGGCGCGAATGAAAGTAGTTGATTTGTTTTGCGGTTGCGGCGGTTTGAGTTTGGGATTTATGAAAGCTGGTTTTGATGTGGAGGCTGGCTTTGATTTTTGGGATGAGGCGCTTGAGGTCTACAAAAAAAATTTTAATCATCCGGTTATAAAGCAAGACTTGATGAATGTGAAAGAAGCCTCTGAAAAAATTAGGTCGTACGCCCCCGAAATGATTATAGGCGGCCCGCCGTGCCAAGATTTTTCTTCCGCAGGAAAAAGAAATGAAGATAATGGTCGAGGAGATCTTACTGTTTCCTATGCAAAAATTATTTCTGAGGTTCATCCAAAATGGTTCGTTATGGAGAATGTAGAACGAATAAAAAAGACTCAGAAACTTATCGATGCAATGGCGATATATAAAAATGCCGGATATGGACTCACATATACTGTCCTTGACGCAAGCTTATGCGGAGTTCCTCAAAAAAGAAAGCGTTTTGTTATGATTGGGTGTTTGGGTGTTGACGATGGTTTTATGTCGTCGCAACTGAATGGACGCCTCGCAAAAAAGCCAATGACAGTCTCAGATTATTTCGGGGATAAATTGGATATAAGGTATTATTACCGCCATCCGCGCAGTTATGTCAGGAGAGGCATTTTTAGCGTGGATGAACCTAGTCCTACAATCAGAGGCGTGAACCGCCCTATGCCGGCTGGGTATGAGTTAAGGCCCAATGATCCTGTAAAAAGCAAAGCTGGAATTAGGCCGCTTACGACAAAAGAACGCGGCATGATTCAAACATTTCCAGAAGATTTTATTTTTCTTGGTTCAAAAACAAACCAAGAACAAATGATAGGAAATGCGGTTCCTGTGAATTTAGCAAAATATGTAGCGGAAGCGATAAAGACTTACATTGAGAGCTCTGAAGAAGGAAAAGAGATTTCGAGAAATAAAGAAATTGCCTAAATAAGGAGTTGATGAAAATGAAGCAGATAATCACAAGCCTTTTGGAAACCGACATGTACAAGTTCAGCATGGGGCAGGCGATTTTTCACCAATTCCCCAGCTACATGACCATGTGGGATTTTAAATGCCGCAACAAGGACGTAAAATTCACGCCCCAAATGGTGGACGAAATAGCAAGGCAAATAAAGGCTTATTGCGCGCTTTCCTTCACCGAGGAAGAGTTGGACTACTTGCGCAAAATCGAATGGATCAAGCGAGACTACGTTGACTACTTGCGCTTGTGGCATCCCCGCTTTGAAGAATTTAAAATTCGTTCCACGGATTCAGGCTGCGGCCTTGAGATAGAAACTTTTGGAACTTGGGCCAACACTTCTTTTTACGAGATTCCGACGCTGGCCATTGTGAACGAAGTTTATTTTAGAATGGCGCATGACTACGACGCCTTGCTAAAAAGCTTCAAGTCGCGCGCTGACAAAAAACTGGCGGCCCTTGCCGACGGAACTTGGACGCTGGGAGGATTTTCCGAATTTGGCCTTAGGCGCCGCCTTAGCGCGGAGGCTCAGGAATACGCGATTCAAAAAATAATCGACACGGAAAAGTCGCGGGGCTTTAAGGATTCCCATTTTGTGGGAACCAGCAACGTTCTTTTGGCAAAAAAACTTGGCGTGAAGCCCATTGGAACTATGGCCCATGAATTTGTTCAATGCGTGGGCCAGGGCGACAGAAAGCGCAATCCCGCGTATTCCAACTGGTTCATGCTGGAGTCTTGGGTAAAGGAATACGGCGTTCTTAACGGAATTGCCCTTACCGACACTGTTGGAACGGAAGTCTTTTTGCGGGACTTTAGAAAAACCTACGCCACCCTTTTTAGCGGAGTCCGCCACGATTCCGGCGACCCTTACGCTTGGGGCGAGCGGCTCATCGAGCACTACAAGTCTTTGGGAATTGACCCAAAAACCAAAAGCCTCATGTTCAGCGACAGCTTGGACTTTGAGCGGGCCTCGGCGATTTACGCGCATTTTAAGGACAGGGCGCGGGTGGCTTTTGGAATCGGCACCTACATCGCCAACGACACCGACATCGAGCCGCTGAACATCGTCATGAAAGTCACCGAATGCAACGACGGGCCTGTGGCAAAGCTTTCCGACGTCGAAGGAAAGAACATGTGCAAGGATCCCGCCTACATCGACTACCTCACCCGCGCCATCAAATGGCGGCTTGAGCACAAGGAATTGGACTTTTAGGGCGAGGCTTACATTTTTTTTGCGAAACTGTCAAAGTAGTCCAGCATCCCGGCGTTGAGCTTTTCGTAGAGGCCGTCGGAAATTTCTTGGACGAATTTCTCTTTGTCAAAGGCGATGGCGTTTTTGGGGCAGCCTTGGCTTTCAAAAAGTTGAGAGGGCGCGATTTTTAAGGCGTTGGCGATTGCGTCGATTGTCTCCGGCTTGGGAAAAATGTCCCGGCTTTCTATCTCCGAAATGTATCCGCTTCCGTAGCCTATCAGTTCTGAAAGTTGTTCTTGCGTCAAATTGGCCATGTTGCGCCAGTATTTTAAGTTTTCCTTGAAAGTTTCTCTAACGCCCATTCTTTCATAATAATTGCAAAGCCATTTTTTTGTTATAGTCTAACAAGCGGAAAAAAAATAAATTTGACAAAATACGCTTATCAGACTATAATTTTTACAGTTTATTAGGCGGAATTTTTAAAAATTTCGTCTAAAAATGTGATTTTAACTATAAAAGTAGGGTTGAATGTATGAAAAAAACGTCTTTTCTTGCGGCGGTGCTGGCCGCTCTTTTTGCCTTGCCTTTGATTTTGGCGTCTTGTTCAAACGCCGCCGGCGGAACTGGCAGTTCGGGCGAAGGGTCAAACGGAGGTGGAACTGCGGAAACGCCTGAAACGGGCGCCCCTGCCATTACGACTGAAATTTTGCAAAGCGAGCACGCGAAGGTTTACAAAGTTCCCGGCGGCCTTATGTTCAAGATTACGCGGCCAACAGAAGATGTTTTCAACCCCGAAAAGCTGGTGAAGGAAGAGCCTTGCAATGATTATGTGTATGTCGGAGAAGGAAAAGGCGACTATAGAGTAAATCTAGAGTATGTCGGAGAAGGGAGCGGCGACCTTAAATTTGAAGTTCGAAATGTCGGACAAGGTAACGGCAACCGAATTTGCATAGGAAAATGTCATTACAAAGATGTCGCTCGTGGAAGTTATGGAAGGACTTATACGGAAGTTGACGCCAATAATGGAAATTGTATTTTTAAATATGAATATGTTGGCCCAGGAAACGGCGACTATAGTTTATTACAAAATGGAAAATATGAATATGTGGGATATCCTCACGGCGATTATTGCAGTTCTCCGCAGTATGTTGGAGAAGGAAATGGAGATTGGAAGTTTGAATATGTGGAACAACAAAAAGGAGGATATGATTATTCTGAAGAACTTGTCGATGAATATGTTTATGTCGGAGACGGAAAAGGTGATTATCGTGAAGGATGGTATAACGTCGGTCAAGGAAACGGTGACTTTGAGGAAGTGTGGACGAATGTCGGCCAAGGCAACGGCAACTATGAATACAGAGACACAATCAAAACTTACGGCGGCTGGACTAGCGTCTTTATCAGTACTTCCGGAGGCTTTTCAAAAGCAGCCTTGAGCGCGACTTTAGACTTGGGCAGCCCAAGCAAGGATGAATTGACGGTTTTTTGGCCTCTTTGCGAGCCTGGAAAACTTTGCGAATATGAGATTCAAATTGAACCCTATGACGGAACATTGAGGGAATCTATCTTGTGCGAAAAGCTTGTTGTCGCCGCTGACGAAGGACTTGGCGAAATTATAAAAGAGCCAAAGCTTGACAAAGTCACGCTGAGTTATGACGGGCAAAAGCCAAGTGTAAAAATGGAAGGCTTGTCATTTGAGCCGCCCGTTGGAGACATGAAAAATTTTAGAAGCTCTTGCGCCTTTTTCGCGACAAATCAAAGCCAGCTAAAGGCGGACGGCGGCGTTCCTTGGGACACGAATTACGCCATTCCATGGATTGGCGGAAGAGAGCTTGACAGTGTGACAGATGAATTTGTCTGGAGTGTCGAATGCAGGTCTTGGGATCCGCGCAGTTTTGACCAAATTTTTGACGATACGCAAAAAGACACGCTTCATGTGACTTGTCATATACGCTTTGACATTCCTGATATAAGCGGTGTTAGCTCTTGGAATATTGATATTGGGGATGCCACGCTCAAGATTCGCTAACATCATTTTTGCAAATTCTTAAAAACTTTTTCCACCGCCAAATCCAAGTCCAAGTCGTGGAGGCCGGCGTAGGAGGATTCTACAAAATCGATCGGAAGAAGTTTTAAGAGCGCCTTGCTTGAAATGTTTTTTTGCCATTGAAAGCGGGCGTAAAATTGGCCAATCCAATTTGGAGCGAAGCCTAAAATTGATTTTCCTGTTTTGGGCGAAAAACCGTCGATTTTGCAAAAATATTCAAACAATTCCTTTTGGTCTAAGTTGCTAAGATACGCGTCCGCTTTGTCCAAGTAGGCGCGCGTCTTGCTTGCCAAGTATTTTTCCGCAAAGTCTTCAAAGTCCAGCGACGGCGTGTCGGCCGCAAGTTCAAACAACTTGCCCTGAGTTTCTACAATTTCATTTACATAGCATTGCGGGTATGAGTTCATTTTATTTCTCCGTCACTAAAACGCTGAAAACTTTTTCAACTTTATTTTTGTCGGAATCAATCAAGGCTTTCATTTTGCTTCTAGCCGCCGCGTCGCGCTCGTTGTATCTTGCGTTGAACTCATGATAATCAATGGCAATCGGGTCGGAAATTTCCTTTATGTTGGCAAAGGCTTTTTTTGATTTAAGACACCATTGAATTCCAAGGCCTCCTAACTGCATGAGTTCTTCCAAAATGTCCATGTCAACATCGTCGCGGACAAATGCCTTTGCTATGTAAAAATACGAAGCGTTTGCCCTCCAACCCTTTATGACATCGGCTCGGCTAGTGTCTTTGCCGAATTTTTTTATAAACTTTTCAGAAAGCATTCTGTATCGTTTGGAATCATCCGCGTTCCTATGCTTCATAAGCTCGCCAAGCCAGCATAAAATGCTTTCTTTTTCAAAGTCAAAAATGTTTAGTTCATTGGCGTTCAAATCAAAAGTGTGGACAAAACCGCTTTCAGTTTCCGGCCTGCAAACCGCCCATTCTTTTGCAAGTTCCAAATCTTCTGTCAAGTAAAAGCCCTTCCCGTAGTCATGGCGGTCTTCGCCAAGTCCGAACTGAGGAACTACGATTTTATTTGGACTTCCGTGGTATAAAATCATATTTAAAAATAATTCTATTACATTTTTTTCTTTGACGCAAGGCAAAGGTTCGTCTTTCAAACTTTTTGCCCCAGCCATGCAATTAAAGGGCATCTCGAAAAACTCGTTTTAGATAATTTTTTCGAGATGCCGTCGAGTTCTAAGTCGTTGAAATACAACGACTTAGAACATCGCATTTTCAGAGTTACCTCTAAAAATTGCAATTTTTAGAGGTTCCCTAAACTTTTTCTCAAATTCTGCCGAAAATTCAACGATAAGGGGGATTGCGCCGTTTTGCCTTTGGAGCTGGAATCCAATTCGCGCGCGGCGGCTCTCTCTATGGAACAAAGCGCCGAAATTCATTATAATATTTCGGTTAAAATAGGGGTAGATTTTGGCAAAGGAAAACGAGGAAAAAAACGAAAAGGCCGAAAAAAACTTGACCGTCCGGTTTCCAATTGGCATAAAGCTTGTGCTGATTGTTTCATTTTTGATAGTCATCTCTCTTGGTTCGATTACATATTTGGTAAACTTTTTTGTAAGCGACGACGTTCGCATCACCGCGGAAAACACAAACTTTGACGCCAACAACCGCTCGGCCAGCGCGGTCAAAAACACCATCGGCCAAATTCGTTCCAACGCTCTTTTGCTTTTGGATGTAATCGCAAACTCAAACGGCTCCAATTACATCGCCCGTTCTTCGTCCTCCCTTTACTTTGACAGAAACCCCGACATCGCCGCCATAGTCCTTTTGTCCAAGGAAAATTTCCAGCGGGGAGACAGCGACTTGCGCTTGGTGAACAACAAATTCTTCGCGCAAAATGAATTGGACGAAGACCAAATTGAAGTTTTCATTTCCACGGAGCGGGAATCTATAGAGCGCTCTTTTGGCCAAGAAGTGACGGTGTTGAACGCCACTCCATTTTTTGACTTTGGAACAATCGCGCTCGTTCTTCCTTGGAGCGGCATGGGCAGGAACGACGCGGCGGTTATAATCTGCTCAAGCGAATCTTTGACGGCGTCCTTTGGCGGAGGCTCGGCAAGCTCTTCTTTTGTAATCAACAACCGGAGCGACGTTTTGATTCATCCTGACTTTGAGACCATGCGTCTTAACGCCAATTTTTCGGATTCGCCCCTTGTCGTTCAAATGCGAAAGAACAATGACGAAAACCGCCAAATTCTTTACACCGACATCGACGGAAAGGAATATTTTGGAGCCTACCAAAAATTGGAGCTTGGCGATTTGGGCGTTCTGACCACCGTTCAGTCCGAATTGATTTTTGAAAACGTCCGCGCCACAACAAAGCGAAACATTTACTTGACGCTGGCCGTCTTGTTCGTTTCGATTATTTTGGTTTGGTTTTGGTCTTTAAGCCTGAGCCGGCCGCTAAAGAAATTGACTGTGGCCAGCGCTCAAATAGAAGACGGCGACTATGACGTTCGCCTAAAGGCGCGGGGCCACGACGAGATTGGCGTTTTGACGCAATCCTTTGGCAGAATGAGCGCCGGTCTTGCCGAGCGGGAAAGATTGAAGGACACCTTTGGCCGCTTCATCAACAAGGACATCGCCGAAAAAGCGTCGCGGGGCGAATTGACATTGGGCGGCGAAACAAAAACTTGCACGGTTTTCTTTAGCGACATCCGTTCCTTTACCGCAATCAGCGAAAAGCTTGAGCCGTTTGAAGTAGTTGAATTTTTGAACCAATACATGACCCGCATGGTTTCTTGCGTCAACCAAACAAAGGGCGTCGTTGACAAATTTATCGGCGACGCTGTCATGGCCGTTTGGGGCGCTCCAGTCACCAGCGGAGACCCGGCGCTTGACGCTCTTCGTTGCGTTCGCGCGGCGCTTATGATGCGCGCTTCCTTGCGGGAATTCAATGTTGGCCGGGGCGGAGACAAAAAGCCTATAATTAGAATTGGCTGCGGCATCAACACGGGGCCAGTAATCGCGGGCCAGATTGGTTCAAACGAAAGAATGGAATACACTGTAATCGGCGACACGGTCAACTTCGCTTCAAGAACGGAGTCTTTGAACAAGCCCCTTCACACCGACATTCTTTTGACTGAAAACACATACGAGCTTATAAAGGATTACGTTCTTGTGGAGCAAATGCCTTCTGTCACCGTAAAGGGAAAGGCAAAGCCGGTGCGCTTGTATGCGGTCATAAACATGCCCTACGCGGAAGACATTCCGGGAGCCGGAAAAGACGGACCAAAAACAATGGCTGAAGTCAGAGACCTTTTGGGAATCGACGCTCCTGATTTGGCGACGGTAAATTTGGATGAAGAAGAAAAGAAGTACAAGATCCAAAGGTAGCGTTCTTGGATTTTTTTTGACATTAATGTTTCTTCTCATTTGCGCGGGCGGCGCGGCTTGGAGCGTCCGCAAATTTTACGAAAGCTTAAATTCGTCGCTTACAAAAATGAACGAAAAGCCAATCGCGACGATTACCTTTAAGCACAAAACCGCCCAGCGAAAATTTACCGAGCGGGTGATTTGGGACCGCTTGCGCCAGCATTCTCCTGTTTACGACGGCGACACAATCCGCACCGCGCCGGGAAGCGAAGCGACAATTTATTTTAATGACGGCAACGTTATGGACTTGGACGAAAACACCATGGCCCAAGTTTTTTTTCATGACGGCCAAGTTGAAGCCAGCGTTTCAGGCGGAAAATTTTCTTTTGATTCAAGCGGAGCGTCAAACGGCGCTCTTGTAAAAACGGGCGGCTCAAGCGTGATTATAAGCGCCGGCTCAGCCTTTAGCGCCAGCTTTTCAGAAGAGGACGGAGTCAAGGTTAGAGTTGTTGGAGGCGAAGTTGTCTTTGAGGACGAAGGAGGCCTTGCCCGTTCCATTGAGGCTGGACATTCCATCGCCCTTGACTCAAACGGCGACGAGCAAATCATTCCGCTGATTGCAGTGTCGTCTCCAAGCGCCAACGCGAAAGTTTTGGCTTTTTCAGGAAAAGAAGAGAACGTTCAATTTTCTTGGGCCGCGCAAAACATCGCCGAAGGAGATTATTTGCTTTTGCAAATTTCCCGCGACAAAAAATTTGATTCAATTGAGCGGACCTTGGATTTGCAAGGGCTCAATCAAATTCGCGTTGGCTTTGAAGCGGGAATTTATTATTGGCGGATTTTTCCAAAAAACGCTGGACCTGAATACAGCGCGCAAAGCAAAATAAAGGTGATATCCGCGCCTCCGCCTTCTTTAATCGCTCCTGAAAGCCGCTCCAACTATTCTTACAAGGCAAGGCTGCCGGAAGTGCGCTTTTCTTGGACTGGCAACGACATTGTTACGGCTTACGATTTGCAAGTTGCGGACAATCCAAGAATGGAAAATCCCGTTGTCGAGCAAAGGTGTACAACTCCGTCCAGCATTGTTTCAACTTTGGGCGAGGGAACATGGTATTGGCGGGTCGCGCCTTTTTACACAATCAATGGAATCGGACTTGGAGAAGCCAGCGAAATCCGCGCCTTTACTATTGTCAGGCGGCAAAAAATCGAGCCGCCTGAATTGATTTTGCCAGCCTCAAACGCGGAGTTGAACACGGCGATAAAGGATTCAATCCAATTTTCTTGGAAAAACAATCCCGAGGCTGTGGGGTACGAAATAAAAATTTCGGCGGATCCAAAATGCTACGACGCAAAGACAATTCAAAAGACGGCCTCAAACTTTTGGACAATCCAAGCGTCCGAAATTGGAATGCAAGCCGGAACTTGGTATTGGTGCGTGACCCAATACGATTCTGATGGAGACATTTCGGACCAATCTGAAATAAGAAAATTTGAAACAAGGCAAGTCAAGTATGAGCAGCGCGCCGTTTATCCGCCGGACAATTTCGCTGTCACTGACGAAAATTTGCCGGAGCTTAGATTTACTTGGAAAACCAACATTCCAGGCGACAATAAATTTCAGATCTCCCGCGACAAAGATTTTTCAAGTTTGGCGCTTGACCAAGTTGACAACGACAAGTTTTTTCAGGGAGCCAACCTGAAAGCGGGAACTTATTATTGGAGAATCAGCTCCGCCGTTTCTCCGGACCAGTACTCAACTGAAGGCAGAAGCTTTAAGGTTGTTTCAAATTTGTCCGCCCCAAGCTTGCTGTATCCCAAAACTCAGGAAACGCTGTCGATTCTTGGCCCTTCGCAAACGCGCTTTAGATGGCGAGCGGTTCCTGACGCGGACTTGTATATGTTCAGCGTGTATGAGCGGGCAAAACCGGGAGAGTTGCTTGTTTCCGAAACAATTCCCGACATTTATTATGACGTTGACTTGTCAAAGTTTGAGGACGGCTCATACGCTTGGACTGTGCAAGCGCTTTCTGAAGAAAGCAAATTTTCAAGCCGCCGTTTTAGTCCTACAAGCGACGGAGACTTTAGGCTTGTTCAAGTAAGAAAAATTAAATTGGATTATCCTTTGGACGGCGCTGTGATTGACGGAATTTCCGCGGCGTTGAATCCGCAAAGCGTCAGATGGTCTTGCGAGAGGGACGTAAAAGACGCGCTTTGGACTCTTTCAAAAAATCCCAACGGATACTCAAACGCTTTGGCGAGCGCCGTCAATCCAGGCCGCGAAGTGAAACTTCCGTCTTTGGAACCGGGACTTTATTATTGGACTGTTCGCGGAAAAAATTCCGGCGGCGCCAACGTTTCGCCAGACAGAGCCAATTCGTTTAGGGTTTCAAGAATAGCCGCGCTCGCAAGTCCCCGCATTACAAGTCCTGAGCCCAACAAAATTTTTGGAGCGGCTGAAATCCGTTCTTCGCGAAAAATACAATTCGCATGGCAGCCAGTTCCAAGCGCAACAAGCTATTCGTTTGCAATACGAAACGAGCGCGGCCAGATTTTGGTGGGAAAAACTTTAAAGGAGCCGCGCTTTGTTCTTGACGACATGGCGTACTTGCAAAACGGCCGCTTCACATATTCGGTTTATGCTTCGCAAAACTTGCCTGACGGCTCTTTGCTTAGACGTGGAGATGCGGCTTCGGGAGTCTTTGCGATAAACTTGCCGGCCGCTGGCGACATTGTGATTGACGACACGGGAGTTCTTTATGGAATGTAAAAAATCCCGCGCCGCCGCTTTTGTTTTTTTGCTTTTCTCTGTATTCGCGGGAAATTTGGTCGCGCAAAAAGACGATGGCGGCGAAAAGAATTATTACATTTCAAAAGACGAGAACAACAACATCAAGTTTGTCCAAAAGTTAAGCTGGAATAAAATTCAGGACATAAAGAATTATCGAATAACAATTGAGCGGGAGATTGACGGCGCCTGGAATGAAATTCTTGTCAAGGATTTGCTTGAAAACAAAATTGAGGTTTCGCTTGAGCCTGGACTTTACCGCTTTCAAGTTTCAGTCATAAATTTATTTGACAAATTGGAAAAAAGTTCTGATTGGCAGCGCTTTGAGGTTTTAAAGGCTTTGCAGCCAAAAATTGACGGAATGCAAAGCGACTCTCTGTTTTTGAATTCAAAAAAGGCGGACGGAATCTTTTTGATTGAAGGCGAAAATTTAAGCCAAGCCACCGTCTTCACGATGGAAAAAAAAGATTCGGAGCCGCCGAAAATTTTGCGGGGAAAAATTTTAAGCGTTGAGCCGGACGGGAGCCGCGCGCAAGTTCAGTTTGACATGGAAGAAATAGACGAAGGAAAATACGAAATCTACGCCCAAAATCCGGGCGGCCTTTCGGTCATTTCAAAGACAATAAGCATAAAGAAAAAAAAGGACAGGTCGTGGCGACTTTTGGCCAGCGCCGGTTACACGTTGCCTTTTACATTTTACGACGGAACCCTTGACCATTACACCGTCAATAAATTTTATCCGATTTCGGCCTGCGGAAAAATAACGCTGATGGCCTTTCATTCAAAAATTTGCGACATAGGTTTTGGAGCCGCGGCAAACTATTCGCTTTTGACGGCTGACACAAAAAGCTATAAATTTATCGGAAATCTTTTGACCGTCGGCGGAACAATCACGTTGCAAAAATACATAATCCCGCAAAAGCTTTGTCTTGACGTTCACGCTTTGGCGGGCGTCGGAATGATTTTTGGCGGCTCCTTTGAAAACAAATTTACCGGACAAAAGAGCCCGGCCCTAAACAGCGCGGCTATTGCTTTTGGCGGCGGTTTGGGTATACAATGCCATTTTGGAAAGCGTTTATACGCGGAAGGGAGCGTTGATTTTATACACGCCAAATTCAAGGACATGGATTTAGGATTGCTGTATCCGTCGGTCAGCGTTGGAGGAATGTTTTGATTAAAAAAAAGTCAATTCGTTTTGCCAATAAAATCTTCTTCCTCGCGGCCGCAGTGTCTTTGTGCCTTGCCTCCTGTTCAAATTTTGACACTGAAACTTCAAGCTACCTAAAAAAATACGGCGACATCGCCACCGTAAAAAGCGTTTGGCTTGAGTCCAGCGGAACGATTGTATCCAGCGGCGGCCGCTATTATGTGGATTCCACCGACGACCTTACAATCAACTACACAATCGACAATCCGCAAAACTGCCAGTTGTTGGCAAGCCTTAGCGGAAACGGTTCCGAAGACGCGATCATAGACATTTTGTCGCCAACGGCCATAAGCGTGACTTATCCACAATCCACTTTAAGCGCTTTTGACTGCGACGCAGGAGCGACGGTTTTTGAGATTTCGCCCCGCCTTTATCTTGAGCGCGCCAGCGACAATTACGGCCAAAGTTACGACACCCAATTGATTTTTTGCAACTCGCCGCCGCCTGACATAACAAGCGCCATGAGCCAAATTTACAGCGACAGTTCCGCGACGCCGGCAATAGAAGACTGCCTTGTTGTTTGCGTGAATCTTCCAACGCTTCCGACAGATGTTGTCCGTTTGACGGCTGTTAGCGCTTTGGACGGTTTGTCCCATTCCTTTGAGGTTGCGAGCGGCGGAATTGCCGATCAAACCGAGCCTAACGGTTGGTCTGTCACAAGCGCGGCGCCGGCAGGCTTGGAAGCCACGTATGACGGCGGACCTACATTCACGCCTGCTGGAAACGCGATTTATATTGTGACAAACATTCAAAATTTAAAAAGCCGCTCGCCCTTTAACATTACGGTCTCCCTTTGCGACAGGGGCGGCTTGTCGTCGTCCATAAGCGTTCCAAGCCACGCCAGAAAGTTGGCCGCGCCGACTTGCAATTTGACAAGCAGCTTTGAGACCAACACTTTTGAAAAGCCTTATTTTGAGTTTATAATCTACGCTCCGACCAACGCAAGCGACGCCACCTTGCATTTTGCTGTTGAGGACGAAGACGGAAACCCTGTGGCCGACACAAACGGAAATCTTTCAACGAGCGTCGGCTCGGCCACATTCAGATTGTATCCAAAAGCGAACGGCAATTCAAAATTGTATAAAGTTACCCAAGCCTGCGCCACAAAAACCGGTTGGCTTGACAGCGACGACGCGGCGGCAACTTTTGGCTCAAGCGGAACCGTTTATATTAACGGCGAAACCCTTAGCGCCTTGGTTTTCAGTTTGGATGACGGCGTTAGTTGGCCTCAAGACACTGAACTTGTGGTTTCAAGTCCTGAAGGGGCTCAAATTACTTGGTCGGGTACGAACTATCCAGTCTCCACTGGCGACAGCCCGGTGACAATCAAGCTTGAGGCGGCCGGATCGAACTTAATCGGCGCCCAGCCATACAAGGAATATTATGCGAGTCCCGCAGTTGTGAACAAGACCTACAATGTCGTTCTTTCAAAGGTTTATGTGAAGAGCGACGGAAGCGACTTCAATCCGGGAACAAAAGACCTGCCTTTTAAGACTTTGCAACAAGCGATAAGCGCTTTTGCTTCCGGGGATCCGGCAAACTCGGCCAACACAATTTACGTTCTTGACGACATGACGGCCATTGACGGCCTCACTTCTATAAGCGGCGGTTATTGCAACATCGTCGGCTGCAATGGCGGAACAGTTGGCGCTTCGGTCAACCTTGGCGTTACAGGCGGCGGAACATTGATTCAACTTAACGGCGGAACCTTGTCCTTGCGGGCCGTGACCATAAGCGGCATGGACAACGCCTCAAACGGCGCGGTCAATGTTTTAAGCGGAACATTCATTGTAAAAGACAAGGTTGTCATTACAGGAAACGCCGCGGGCGGAACAGCCAAGAATCTTTTCCTTGCCGCGGGGCAAAAAATAAAGATTGACTCAGGCGGAATAAGCGGAACAAAAATTGGAGTCACTTGCGCCGCCAGTCCAACGGCAGGCAGTCCTCTTGTGTTTACAGACGACTATGACGACGCTTGCGGAACGACCGCGCCGTCAACCTATTTTACAAGCGACAAGGCCGAACTTGCGATTGCGTTTGATCCAAGCGGGGAGGAAGCCGCTTTTATAACCGGAGGCGGCGGCATTGACATAGGAGACATTTACAGCGTAAGCTTTGCCGCCGCGGATTCAGCCGGCCTTTACACATTCACCGCGACCGCCACGCCCACAAGCGGAAGCCCCGTGGACATTACAAGCCAGATAAGTTCCTGGTCGCTAAAGCTTTACTACCTTAACACGGACACAGGAATGACTTCCGCCACAAACAGCATGAATTTGTCCTCGTTTGCCGCCGGAACTTACATAGTAAAGATAAACGCCGTATATAAAGGAACCGCATATTCGGGCGAAGTTGAGGTGACAAAGTAAAAGCCGCTGGCGAAGCCCGCGAATGCGGGCGCTTGGATAGATTTCCGCTAGCAAAAGCGCGCGAAGCGCGCTATAATGAAACGGCTTATGCCAATGTTGGCAGGGTTGGGAATAGAGGTTTTTTTGCGCAAGAATCGCTTTGAAAAAAAAATAACGGGATACTCTTTTAGCGCCGGCGGAAGGGCGCTTCGCCTGGTCTTTTTGCTGACGGCGGGCTTTTTTGCGGCCGCGCTTTTTTCTTGCGAAAATCTAGGCGGCTCTCAATCTCCTGCCGGAACTCAAGAAGAATCTTATGAATTGAAGTTTGGCGTTGGCCGCGTTGTTGGACAAATAAAAGAGCAGGGCTCATTTTCAGCGGAAAAAAATTCAAAGAGCGTCGCGCCGGATTCAAGCGAGGTTATAGCTAAAATAAACTCTTATTCCGTAACGGCGTGGGGAACAAAAGCCGACGGAACTTCGGTTCCAAAGTCAAGTCCTATAACCGCGAGCGTTGACGTTGCCACTCGGACTTTTAGCTTGAATCTTGAATACGGAACATGGAGCGTCCGAGCCGACGCTCTTGACTCAAGCGGAAATTTTTTGTTTTCAAAGACAATCACTCCAGTAACTTTAAATGCCGCGGCTCCTGTGGCAAATTTAAGTTTTGCGCTTGAGTACGCTAAAGAAGACGGAGTTAAAGGCGCCCTTGACCTTAACATTTCGCTTTCTTCCGTAGCAAGCATTTCAAGCGCCGAATATTCGTTGGCGCCGGCAAGCGGAGCCGCAATAGAAGGGACGGCCGACACTACAAGCGGAAACTTGAAACTTGACTCAACGCTTAATTCGGATTTTGGCGCGTTGGAGCCTGGAACCTATTCTCTTGCGGTTAAATTTTTAAACAGCCAAGGCGGCCTTGTCATGCGCCTTGACCAAACGGTTCAGATTTATTCAAACATAATCACAAACAAAATTGACGGCACGGCGCCTTACATAAACTCCGGCGGCAATGTCGAGATAACGACCGCGGTAATACACAAATACCAGTCGTCAACGGTTTATGTGGGCGGCGTTGGCGTTGGAACAGGAACGGCGGCCAACGACGCAAACAACGGAACGCAGTATGATCCGGTGGCCACTCTCAAGCGCGCCTTTGCCATAATCAGCGAGTCGCCCCTTACTGCCTTGGATGTTCCTGACGGCTTTAAAATTTATTTGCAGGACGACGCCGCGTTGACGGAAGATGTCGCTATCCAGGCGGGACAAAAAATTTCAGTCATAGGAACAAGCGCCGCGTCGAAATATAAAATTGACGGCGGAGGCGAGCGTTCCGTCAAAAGCGAAGGAACATTTTCCGCAAAGAACATTCAATTTGACAAAATAAAAGGCTTTGAAATTGCGGGCGGCTTGGCTTCCCTTGACAATTGCAAAATCACAAACGGAACTTCTTTGTCAAGCGGAAACGGCGGCGGCATTTGCGTCAAAGCCACCTGCAAGCTTGTGTTGAACGCTTGTTCCATAAGCGCTTGTTCCGCAAGTTACGGCGGAGCGATTTACGTTAACGACGACAGCGGAAGCGGAACGGCAGAAATCGAGCTGACCGATTGTCTTATAGGAGCGGAATCGTCAGAAACGGCGCAGGGCGACGACGCAAAGCATTCCAATAAGGCGCAAAGCGGCGGCGGCATTTACATCGGCGGACACGGCAAGGCCACTTTTACGGGAAGCAATACGATTGGATACAATTACGCTTCTGTCACCGGCGGCGGAATCTGCATGGGAGGCGGAAGCCTTTCAGCCTCAAGCGGCTTTAAGGTTCAAAGAAATGCCAGCTTGCAAAAAGGCGGCGGAATAAACGTCAACGGCGCGGCCAGCGTCACTCTCGTTGACTCAAACATTGACTTCAACTTGTCGGCCAGTTCCGGCGGCGGAATAAATCTGGAACAGACCACGAGCCTCTTTAAAATGAAGGGCGGCTCTGTGAACGGAAACAAAGCTTCAAACGGCGCCGGCCTTTCTGTGAACACAACGCAATCAGCCGCGCAGCAGTTTGAAGGCGTTGAGGTAAAGGACAATGTGGCAAGCTCAAACGGCGGCGGAATTCAAGTGAACACCGGCCGATACCTCACTATAGTTGATTGCGACATTAGCGGAAACAGCGCGGCTAATGGCGGCGGGGTTTACGCCGGCGGAACCCTCGCTTTTGAAAGCGGCTCAATCAAGGAAAACAGCGCCCAAAAAGGCGGCGGCGTTTACAGCGCCGACACGGCTTCCGCAAAATTCATAATGAGCGGCGGAACTATTGAGGGCAACACCGCCGAGTCTTTTGGCGGCGGCCTTTATGTGGACAACGACAATGTTTCTTTAAGCGGTTCCGCTTACATTCCGTCGGAAGGTGAAAAGAAAAACGACGTTTACCTTGCCGCCGAAAAGGCCATAAAAATTGCGGGCGCGCTTTCATTGCCGGCAGGAGCGGCGGCCGCGGCTGTCATAACGCCGGAAGAATACGGCAACGGAAAGGCTGTCCTTTCTGACAGCGGAACGGGAGCGCTTGTTCAAAGCGAGCTTGGAAAATTTGCCGTGACAGACGACGACTCGGGGGAGTCCTGGACAATCGGCTACGACGCAGTTCAAAAGAAAGGCGTTCTGTCCAGCGCCAACATTTATGTGGACGGAAGCGCAGCCACAGACGGAAGCGGAAGCGCGGCCTCTCCGTGCAAAACCATTCATTCCGCGCTTGAAAAAGTGATGGCTCCAAACTGCAACATCATCGTTGTGAGCGGCAGCGCGGAAACTGAAAGCCTTTCAATCAATGCCGCTTATTCCGGCCTTTCCATAAAGAGCGCCGACGGCAATGAAAAGACCATAAGCGGCGTTTATGGCAAAAGTATTGCCGTCGACGGAAAAGTCAAGTTTGAGAATTTGGTTTTTGACACTTGGGACGGAATCAATGTAAACGCCGATGTCAAAGACGTTGAGTTTGATTATGTAACGATTCAAAATTGCGAAAACTCCATTGCAGGCGGAGGACTTTGGCTTGGCCAGAACGCGGAAGTTTCCGCCATGGAATTGAAAGTCATTGACTGCTCCGTTACAGAAAACGGAAGCGGCGGCGCGATTGTCGTTGGAAGCGGAGCCAAGTTTGTCGCTGACGGATTGACCATAAGCGGCTGTTCTGTGACAGGAGCGAACAGCGACGGCGGCGGAATTGCCAACAGCGGAACCTCGATTTTAAAGAACGCAAAAATTTCTTCTTGCTCGACAAGCCGAAACGGAAACGGCATTTTCAACGCCAGCGGCGCCACCTTGATTCTTGACGGAGACTGCGACATTTCAAGCGACATATATTTGGAAAGCAAGGATGGTCCCCTTTATGTAAGGACATACTTTGACCTTGTCTCTGGAGCGCAAAAAATTCGTTTGACTCCGCAAATGTCAGGCGGCTCAAAGGATTACGCCGAAGGGGACGCTTTGGTTCTAGGCTACGACAGTTACAAAATTAAGAGCGCCCAAGTTTCTTGCTTCGCCGCAAATCCGGCCAAATACGAAGTTCAATACGACGGCTCGACCGAGCCCCCTTGCGGAAAATTGGTTGACCTTTCCGTTAGCGGCGGAATAACGGTCAGCTTCGGCGGAGACATTTCGTTTGAAATAAGCCTTCCCACGACGACAAACAAAAAAGCTTCGTTCATCGTCCAAGACTCTTCAAGCGGAACCGCTGTCGCCGTAAGTCCTGAATCGGCGCAAATAAAGATTTTGCAATACGGCTCGGAACTTTATTCCGCCGCCGCCCAAAGCCTTACTGCAAGCTACCTGCCCGACGGAAGCTACGCGCTTTACTGCAAGGCTGTGTATAACGGCCTTGTCTACGACACGACGGTTGACTTTACCATAGACGCTGGCGGCGGCTCGGTTCCAGAAGGCTTTGTAAAGGTGACGGGCGCGACCGTAAGCGAAGCGGTATCTGGCTCTTCTGTGTTCATTACAGACCGCACGGTAACAATCGCTGACATGTACGTGAGCGACCACGAGGTGACTCAGGCAGAATACACAAAATACTGCAAGTACGGCTCGACAAGTCCAAGCGACAGTTGCGGAAAAGGCGACAACTACCCGGCCTATTATGTTTCCTGGTACGACGCAATCGTGTACTGCAACCTGCGCTCAATTGACGAGGGTTTGACCCCGGCCTACAAGATTGGCGGAGAAACTGACCCGAGCAAATGGGATGGCATTGTAAGCGAGACGACAGACGGAGGAACAAAATACTGCGGACCCGGTTCCAGCAACAGCGCATGGGACGCGCTCACCTATAACACCACAGCAAACGGCTACAGACTGCCAACGGAAGCGGAGTGGGAATACATAGCCCGCGGTGGCAACGGCGGAATTCCAAGCGCGCAGACCACCTACAGCGGAAGCGACACAATAGACGACGTGGCATGGTACACAGACAACTCAAGCTCAAAAACGCATGAAGTAAAAACTAAGGCCGCTAACAGTCTTGGCATTTGCGACATGAGCGGAAATGTATATGAATGGTGCTATGACATGTATGGAACTATTTCGTCAAGCACGGACGCTTGTGGCGCGTCGTCGGGCGCACAACGGGTTCTTCGAGGTGGTTCTTGGTTTGTCAGTGCCGGCAACTGCAACGTTGCTAACCGGAGCTACTACTACCCGTACTACCGTGGCAAGTACTATGGCTTCCGCCTGGTTCGCTCCGCGCAGTAGGCGCATCATGTCAGAGCGGCGTAGTCGTAGGCGCGCGGCTATTTAACAAAATTCCACTAGTAAAAGAGCAGAAAGCGCGCTATTGCCGGCGCTCGCAAGAGCGCAGTTGAATAAACTTCCTATAGCAAAAGCGCGCTATTTAATAAAATTCCACTAGTAAAAGGGCGGAAAGCGCGCTATAATATGTTGGTTTGTGCCTATTATTGGCAGGGTTGGGATTAGAGGTTTTTTTTGTGTAAAAAACGCTTTGCCAAAAAAATTAGGGCGTTCTCTTTTGCGGCCGCGGCCTTGTTTGCGGCCGGGCTTTTTGCGTCGTGGGGCTTTTTGTCTTGCTCCAATTTTAGCGGAGACGTTTCTTCCGAAAACATTTTGGCCCCTGTTTCAGACGGAACGAAGGGCGGCTTGGAAAGCCAGGAAAATTCTAGAAGCCTGACCGCTTCCGTAAAAATTCAAAACTTGCCAAAAATTCCAACTGGGTCCGCCGCCCGGACAGGAGCCGACAAGCGCGATGGCCAAGGGGAGGGCGCGTCAAAGTCGGCCTTTCCTGACATCTCCGTTGTGACAAGCGACGCGGCCTATACGATAAGCGCCGAACTGCAAGCGCCTGGCGGCGGTTCGTATTCCGCTGATGGAATCTACGACAGCGACGCCTCCGCTTATTCCTTTGCATTTGGCGGGGCCTACAGCGAAAGCGCTCAGGATTTTGTTCTTGCCATAAAACTTTACTACACGGACAGCGCCTCGCCCGCCGTCAAAAGCCTTGTGGCCAGCGGCAGCAAAAGCGTCACGGTTGTGGCCGGCTCACATTCCTTGAGCGCCAGCGTTCAACTTAAGCCAAACACGGAAAGTTCAATAAAGGGAAGTTTGGAGCTTCCTGTAAAAATAGCCGGAGGAGCGGCGTCAAGCGCGAACCTTTCTTTGATTGATTCAACTGGAACGGACGTGGCGGCGACATATTTGCTTGACGGAAATTTCCTTTCCCTTGCAAGCGGAGAGGGAACTATAAAAAGCGTTGCTGTGGGAATTCCTTCCGGAACATACACGCTTTTGATGACCTTTAAAAACGCGGGCGGCGCGGTGGTGGGCTCGCGGACGGAAAGCCTAAACATTTACCCCAGCCTAAAGACCAGCGCTTGGTGGACAAACGGCGGCGGGGCTGAAAGCCAGCTTAACATGACGGCCTTTGTTCAAACTGAATATTATGTTCGGGGAACAGGCGGCGCTTTTTACACAACTATCTTCCCCGGCGCGAAAGCCGCCAGCGACTCTAACACTGGCTCTTTTGTCGAGCCACTTGCGTCAATCCAAGCGGCTGTGGACAGAATCGCGGCAAGCGGCGACACCACAAGCCAGTTCACGGTTTACATCGACGGCAAAATCGCCGGCGACCCGGACGCGGATTATTCGGCTAGTCAAAACTCCCTTGTCAGCGTTGGAATTTCAAGTTCGGCGGGAGAAAACAAAATATTGTTCAAGGGGTGGACAGGCCCTGAAACCGACATAATTGACGTTCAAAAAAGCCAGTCGTCCGCAAACGGCGGCCGCGCCTTTTACATAAACTCAAGCGCAAAAATAACGGTTCAAAATTTATGGATAAAAAACGCTGCCGTCGCAAGCCCGTCCAACGGCGGAGCATTTTTTATTCTTGGCCTTGCATCGGACACAAGCATTGAAAATTGCAAGATAAGCGGCTGCAATTCCGAAAAGGGCGGCGCCATATATTTAAGTCAAGGAAGCCTTGCGCTGAAGAATGTCGAGGTGACTGAAAACAAGTCCCAGGATTCCGGCGGCGGAATTTATGTTGACGCAGACGGTTCCCTTGAAATAAACGGCGGAACAATTTCTGAAAATGTTTCCGACAAACATGGCGGCGGCGTTTACAATTCAGGCTCTCTTGTAATTTTAGACGGAGAGATTTCTAATAATAAAGTGTCGGGCGCTGTTGACTCATATCAATACGGCGGCGGCGTTTACAACTCAAGCGGCGCGACCTGCCAGATAAGCGGCGGCGCGATAAGCGCGAATCAAAGCAATAGATACGGCGGCGGAATTTACAACACTGGAACCCTTACTTTTACTGACGGAACGATAAGCGGAAATCTTTTGCCTGGCGCGGCCAACCACACGCTTGGAGGGGCCGGAGTTTATACTAGCGGAACGTTCACTATGGAAGGCGGAGAAATTTCCGGCCACGAGAATTCCACCACTTATTCCGGCGCTGTTATGATTGGTTCTGGCGGAATTTTTAACATGAAGGGCGGGCGCATTTCCAACAACAATACAAAGGGAAGTTGCGCCGCAGTTTTTGTTTACGCCGCCAACGCTATCTTTAACATGAACGGCGGAACGATGGAAAACAATTACGCCACAGGAAGCGTGGCCAACTCCTATATTAGAGGCGGCGCCGTTTATGTGGCCGGCGGAACTTTTTCCATGTCAGGCGCCGCTTCCATTCCGCCAGGAGACTCAAGCGGCAACACTGGAAACGGATATAATGACGTCTATCTATCCACAGTAAAAACAATTCAAGTTTCCTATCCGCTTTCCGCTCCGCTTCCAGTGGCGGCCATAAGGCCATCTAGCTACGCAGTTGGAACGCAGCTGGTGACTTTGGCTTCCGGCTCAAGCGCCGTGTTGGCGGCAGAGGCGCCAAAGTTTGAAGTGGTTGACGACGGCTCAGAAACCGGATGGTTTGTTGGCGCTGACGGAAAACTGCAAAAGCCGTCAGTCTGTTATGTCGCCGCGGCTACGGCAAGTCCGGCTGGCAACGACGACACAGGCAACGGAACAAAGGCCGCGCCCTACGCCACAATTAGCAAGGCGGCCCAAAGTTTTGCCGCAAACCCGGAGCCGGCAGGCTCTGCGGACGAACCTGTTTTTGAAAACAAGATTTATGTTCTTAGCGATTTGACATACACTAGCGGAGCGGGCGCCACAGGCGATTGCAAATTTGAACTTGTCGGCTGCAAGGGCGGAACTGTCGGCTCGCCTGTGACTCTCACGTTCAACACGCCAAGCGATTCAGGCTTTTATGTGGCTTCGGGCCAAAAGATTAAATTTACAAACATAAACATAACGCAAAGTTCCGCCGCGGCCAACAATTACGCCGCCATATTGGTTGAAAATACCGGTTCGGGAAGCGGCGAGTTCTGGATGGAAGATTGTTCCATCAAAAATATCTACGCCAATAATTGTTCCGCCATAGCCGCAAAGGGCGACGTCCACTTGAAGAATGTTGAAATTTCCGGCAACAAGACTGTGGCCAACACAAGCGGAGACACGCCTTTTGGCCCCGCCGTCCATTCGACAACGGGAACGGTCAGCGTCCTTGGAAAGGTTGTCATAACGGACAACCAAATGGAAATAACAAGCGGCTCTGAAAAAGTTTACAAAGACATGAACCTTTGGATTGGCGAAAACTCAGGAACTCCGGTCTTCCACCCGATTGCAATCGCGGGCGCGATGGATTCCGAAAGCGAAATTGGAGTGAGCCTCTTTGACTGTTCTTCCGCTTACAGCCAATTCACAAGCGGCTTTGCCTTGTCTGGAATCAGCGAGCCTTCCTCAATATTTGCGAGCGACGATGGAATGAGCGTCCAAAAAAGCGCCGGCGAAGCGGTCATGAAAGCGCCGACAGACTTTTATGTTTCTCTCACAGGAAGCGACTTGACAGGAAGCGGAAGCTCCGCGGCGCCATACGAAACAATAGAAAAAGCCGTCAAAAAAATCAATTCCTATGACGACAGCGGAACAGAATACACAATTCACATTGAAGGTTCTCCAAAGGCGCAGGCTTTGGTATTGGATTCAAGCGAAACTTTGGGACCAAAAGTTGTGGCCTCAAAATTGAATATTGTAGGAACTGGAGCCAGCGCGTCGATTTTGTCCGGAAACGGAAGCGATTCAATTTTGGCGTTGGTGGATATTGACGTTCCGATTGTCATAGAAAACATTGGCTTTTTGAACGGCAAAGCCGCGACTGGAAGCGGCGGAGCCATTGACGCTGACAATGCGGCAAGCCTTACAATAAAGAATTGCGTTTTTGCAAATTGCAGTTCAACGGCAGGAAATGGCGGAGCCATCTACTTGGCCGGCGCTACAAACTGCCGCATTGACGGCTGTCGCTTTACAGATAATTCCGCCAAAAACGGCGGCGCGATTTATGTTGGAGGCGGCAGTTCAATATCTTTTGTTAATGATTCGTCCATTACAAGAAGCACAGCCGAAAGCGCGGGTGGAGGCCTTTACGCGGCAAACACATCAACGGTTGATTTGAACGGAGTGACTGTAGCCGGCAACAGCGCGAAGTTTGGCGGTGGAATCATGAATCTTGGTTCTTGCTTTATTTATGGCGACACAGTAATTGGTGATAGTTCTGCCTTAACAGCGCCTAGTTCAACGCCTGATTCTAGTTCAATGTCAAATAGCGCGACATCTTACGGTGGCGCCATATACAATTCCAATGGTTCTATATATCTTGGTTACAGCGCTTGGACAAGTGAAAGCGTTTACGCACTCAAAGAATTGACTGGTGGAATTTACGCGAATTATTCTGACGGGCACGGCGCTGGGATTTATAGTCCGACAGGAACAATAAAAATGGCGAGCGGCAATATAAGGTTTAATGGCCTTCCGAGCGGAGCGCATCAAGGAGCCGGAGTATTTGTCAAGGGCTCTTTTGAAATGTCGGGCGGTTTGGTAGATTCTAACAAATGTGACATGGGCGCAGGAATTAATGTTGATAGCGCGACTGGTTCATTTAAGATGTCAGGTGGAACTATAAGCAATAATGTTTCTTCCGCCTCAAGTGGCGGAGGCGGCGGTATTCTTGTAAGCAACGGCGCTTCGTTTGTCATGGATGATGGATTGATTGAAAAGAATTCTGCCGCTCGCGGCGGCGGCATTTGGAACTGGGATTCTTCAGCAACAATAAATGGCGGAAGCATAAGTCAGAATTCAGGCACTTATGGCGGCGGTATTTGTGTTTACACAAGCGATTTTACAAGCTCGATTGTCAGCGAGGTGTCCATGACTGGCGGTGAGATTGTGTCAAATAGCGGCATCGGAGCGCCAAATTCCTATGGAGCTGGAGTATATATTGAACGAAACGCAAAATTCTCAATGAGTGGAGGAACAATTAGCGAAAATGAAGCAATTTACGGCGGCGCGGTTTATACTAATTTTGACAGTGAATCCGCTGCGTCATGGGGAACATTTGAATTAAGCGGTTCCTCGTATATTCCTGCTGGAGTTTCTGGCGCTATGGGTGGAGGGAAGAACGACATTCAGATAACGATGCCATTGACTGTTTCTGGAACTCTGACACATTCCGCGCCTGCAGCCACGATTACGCCAGGTGGCTACATCGCCGGCTTGCAAGTCCTTGGGGGAACTGCCGCGCTTATTTCCGCCAACTACACAAAGTTCGCGCTCGCTCCTGACCCTGACGGCGGCGAATGGTATATTAATTCGTCGGGGCTTTTGTGCCAGTCTGTTTCAACTTCTTCTAGCGGAATGGCGGATTATCTTTCATCGTTGCCTTCTGGTTCCGAAGCCACCATAAAAATTGACGATGTTACGGCATCTAACATCACTAGCATAAGAGACGCGCTTATGGCCAACAGCGACAAAATTGTTTTTCTTGATTTTAGCGATTCGTCGCTTGACAGCCTTCCTGCCTCGTCATTCTATAATATGACGTCGTTTACTGGATGTACAAATCTTGTGGGAATAGAACTTCCTGACGGGCTGACTTCCATAGGAATGTCGGCGTTTATGGGGTGTACTAGCCTTGAATCTATAGAGATTCCAGATGGAGTCACCGGCATAGGGGTCAGCGCCTTTTACGGATGCTCAAGCCTTACAGAAATTGAGATTCCAGCTTCTGTCACTAGCATTGGAATGGGCGCCTTTGCAGGTTCGGGATTGACTTCGGCTGAATTTGAAGAGAAGAGCGGCGTGTCTCCTACTTTTAATGTAATATCCGCAACTCCGTCTATAAATACGACTGTAGACACATCCGCAACAAATTCCGCCACCCTTGCAAATTATTTAAAAACTTATTATACCACCGCTACTTGGACGCGGCAATAATTGACCAAGGCGCAATCTTCCTTTATAATGGCGCGCGATGGATTTGTTTTTTGGAGCGTCAATTTCTCCTGGGATTGGACGCGGAAACGCTTTTGTAATTCCCGACCAAGCGCAAAGAGTCATTCCCCAAACGCCGATCACGGCGCGGCAAGTTGACTCCGAATGGTCGCGCTATGTCTACGCGCGGGACGCCGTCTCCAAACAAATTTCCAGCCAAATGGAGCAGCTTCAAAGCGGAAAAGAAATTTTTGAAACTTACGCCTTGATGCTGGCCGACCCTGTTTTTAACAAGGAACTTGAAGACAGCCTTTCTTCCCTTCTTTTCAATGTTGAACATGTCCTCAATTTAAAAATGGAAGAATACGCCGAGCGCCTGCGGGATAGCGGAAACGACTACTTGGCCGAGCGGGGCCAAGACATCACCGACATTTTTGGCCGCGTCCTAAACGAGCTTTTAAACATTCATCCTTTTGACATGGAAAAAGTGCCTGAAGGGGTTGTCTTAATCGCGCAGTCCCTTAGCGCCAGCGAAGCGATGGTCATTTCAAAAAAGCGCCTGTCAGGACTTGCCCTTGTGGAAGGCGGCGCTTCAAGCCATGTGGCTATTTTGGCGCGAAACTACGCCGTTCCAGCCGTTTTTTCTTTGCCCAAGGCCATCAAAAAAATTCACAATAGCGAACGCATAATTCTTGACGCGGATTCCGCCGAACTTATCGTTGACCCTGACGCGGGCACGGTCTTGGACTACCAAAAAAAAGTTGAGCAAATCGCCGAGCGCAAAAAGGCGCTTTTGCTTTTCCGCTCAAAGCCCGCTCTGACAAAAGACGGCGAGCTTTTTCACCTTTACGCCAACATCGGTTCTGTGGACGAAGCTAAAATCGCGCTTGAAGAGGGCGCGGAAGGCATTGGCCTTTTTAGAACAGAATTCCTTTTTATGAACGAGTTGAACGCCGTGACGGAAGGCGGCGCGCGGGTGGTTACAGAACAGGCGCAGTTTGAGGCTTACAAGAGCGTTTTGCAAATTATGGGCGACAAGCCTGTTACAATCCGAACCCTAGACGCCGGCGGCGACAAGCTTTTAAAAATGGTTGACGCTCCAACCGAAGACGAAAAAAATCCCTTGATGGGCTTGCGCGCCATTAGAATGAGTTTGCGCCATCCTTCAATTTTTAAAAGCCAGTTGCGGGCGCTTTATCGGGCAAGCGTTTACGGCAACCTAAAAATTATGTTTCCCCTTGTCACTAGTCAGGAGCAAGTGGAAGCGGCGCGCGCGGTCGCAAGCCAAGTTTGCGAGGAGCTTAGCGAGGAAGGCGTGGAATTTAAGCGCGACGTTCCCCTTGGAATTATGGTGGAGACCGCCGCCGCAGGAATTATCGCCGACTGCTTGGCTACGGTCTCAGACTTTTTTTCAATCGGAACAAATGACTTGACTCAATACACTTTGTGCGTTGACCGCGAAAACACCAATGTCGCCGAGCTTTACGACGAATGTCATCTGGCGGTTTTGCGCTTGATTGAAAACACAATCGCGGCGGCTAAAAAGCAGGGAATACCAGTTTCGGTTTGCGGCGAAATGGCAAGCCGGATTGATTCCGCCATGCTTTTGGCCGGAATGGGAATCAGAACTTTGAGCATGGGCTCGTCGCAAATTTCTTTGGTAAAAGAAAAGCTTTCAACCATGACAATAAAGGAACTGGAGGCGATTTCAGATGGAAAACGAAGATAGCGAAATTCAGGAAAACCAAGAAGCCTCCTCCGCCTTTGATCCAGACAAATCTTATGTCAATCTTCCGCTTGTGGTTTTGGCCGGCCGTCCCAATGTGGGAAAGTCAACGCTCTTCAACCGCTTTATGAGAAAACGAGTCGCGATTGTTGACCCGACGCCCGGCGTGACCCGGGATCCGGTGGAAGGAACCGCCTTTATCGCCGGAAAGCCTATTCACCTTATGGATACCGGCGGCTACAAGTTGACTCGTGACATTGGAACGATGGAAGCGGTGATGGATGACTTGGTCGTGGAAAAAACGATTCAAATGATAAAGAAGGCCGACCTTATTTTGCTTTTGCTTGAGGCCGGTGAAATTACTCCCGAAGACGAAGAATTTGTCCACCAACTCCGTCCTTATTGGAACAAGGTGATAGCCGCCGTCAACAAGACCGAGGGCGGCAGGGGCGAAAGCGACTCTTGGAATTACTTGCAGTTTGGCTTTAAGGAATTGCTTTTTATCAGCGCCGAGCACGGCGACAACATAACCGAGCTTTCGGAAAAAATCGCGGGCAGCCTGGATTTTTCAAATGTTCGTGAAGGACAGGAAGAAGAGCCGCCCGTCCGCATCGCCATTTTGGGAAAGCCCAACACAGGAAAGTCAACGCTTTCCAACCGCTTGACCCACACCGAATCTTCAATTGTCAGCGACTACGCCGGAACCACCCGCGATGTTGTGGAAGGCTCTTTCCGCTATAATGGCCGCGACTGCCTTTTGCTTGACACGGCGGGAATCAGGCGCAAGTCCAAGGTAAAGGAAAATGTCGAGTATTATTCGGTCAACCGCGCCATAAAAACTTTGGACAAATGCGACGTGGTGATTTTGATGATTGACGCGCAGGAAGGCTTGGCAGAGCAGGACAAAAAAATTTGCGCCTTGGCTTACGAGCGGGGCCGTCCGATAATTTTCGCGCTGAACAAGTGGGACACCCAAGAAAAGGGCAGGGCGCCGGCGCGAAAGGCGGAAGAGAATATCCGCATAATGTTTGGCCAAATGAATTGGGCGCCCATCGTGGAAATCTCCGCGCTTAACGGCGACGGCATGAAAAAGCTTATGGACACCGCGCTGGAACTTTACGCCCAAGTCACCCGCCGGGTGGAAACAGCGGCCCTTAACGCCGCGCTAAAGGACTGGCTTTTTAAGTATCCGCCGCCCGCGTCAAAAACCATGCATTTTAAAATTCGCTACATGACGCAAACAAGCGTGAACCCGGTGGGATTTGTGATTTTCGCCACTAGGCCGGACACGGTTCCCCTTACATACATAACGTTTCTAAAAAACAGAATTCGCGAAGATTTGGGCTTTGACAAAATCCCTGTCCAACTGGAGCTTAAGGCCAGCCGCCAAAAATGGGAAGACCGGGAGCGCTGATGTATACTATTGGCCAAGTTGAAGAAATCACGGGAGTCAAGCAGCATGTCTTGCGCTACTGGGAAGAAGTGATTCCCGGCTTCGCTCCCAAAAAGGATTTTGGCGGCCGCCGCCTTTATTCTCAAAAGGACATTGAAACAGTCTTGCGCTTAAAGCATTTGATTTACCAAAAAAAATTTACAATTGAGGGCGCCCGCGACCAAATCATAAGCGAGTCCGATTCCTTTGAAAAGAACGCGGACTTGCTTTTGGAATTGAGGGCCGCGCGGCGGGAACTTTCGGAAGCCTTTTTTGCCGTCCGAAAATTTAGGTGAGAGCATGCCGACAAAATCAATTCAAAACCTTTTTGACACAAAAAAAATTCCTGACGACGCGAAAAAAATATTGGACTGCTTTGACTTGTTGGCGCAAAGTTCCATTCCCGCAAATTCAAGGCAGCTTTTGGCGCTTCCAAAACTGATACGGGACTTGAGCCATCAAATGACCGACGACCGCTCTTCCCGCCGCTTGGGTTACATGAACGAAAAGACTTTTTTGTCGGCCTATGTCCGCTATTTTATGTGGTGGAATTTAGTCCGCCTTTGCCGCCTGTTCTCCAACCTGGACTTTTCGTTTTTAGGCGGCGGCGACATTTGCCTTGACATAGGAAGCGGCCCTTTGACCTTGCCCTGCGCGCTTTGGCTTTGCCGCCCAGACTTGCGGCAAAAAAAAATTGTTTGGTATGTCATGGACATTTCGGCGGCCGCGCTTTCTTTGGGCGAAGAAATTTTTTTGTCCGTTGCCGCTCGAACCGGAGGAGAGCCTTGGAAAATAATTCGCGTCAAGGGCGAGCTGGGAACGGCCGTCCGGCAAAAGGCGGCTCTGCTTTCTTCCGCCAATATGTTCAACGAAATAATTCAAGGACAAAGGGAGCCGCCAGACTTTTTGGCAAAAAAATATTCCCAAATCCTTTTTAATTATTTGGACTTTTCCGAACAAAGGCGGCCTGCAATTTTGTTGGCCGAGCCCGGCGTTCCAAAATCCGCTCGCTTTCTTTCGCTTATGCGGCAAGCCTTTATAAGGCGGGGCCTTGAAATTTTGTCTCCCTGCCCCCATCAGGCTTCTTGCCCCATGGACGGCCGCCGCGCCGGACAAAATGGAGCCAGCGGAAAATGGTGCAACTTTGCCTTTGAAACTGACGGCGCCCCAAAAAAACTTTTGGAGCTTTCCGCCAAGGCGGGCATTCCTAAAGAGCGAGCGGTCCTTTCATTCATATTCGCAAGAGGGGCAAAAAAATCCGCCGCCGTCCCGCAGCGTGAAAGTCGCGGCGCTTCCAATGACGGCCAAAATTCCGGCCAAGAAAAGCCCTTGCTTTTAAGAATAGCCAGCGACTTGATTCGGCTTCCGGCGGAAAGGGAAGGGCAAAAGCCCTTGGCCGGCCATTACGCTTGTTCTGAAAAAGGCCTTGTCTTGGCGTTGTCTCACGGCGGCCGGCGGGTTTATTCCGGCGACCTTTTGGCCCTTGAAACCCAGTCCTGCGTGGAGGGCGCTCCAACGGCCGCAAAGCCCGGCCGCCGGGATTTTGGCCATAAAAGCGATTTTGGCCGCGGAAGGCGGGAAAAGGAAAGGCGGGACAAAAAAAGCGGCGCCTTGATTGTGGACATTTAAGGCGCGGCAAAAAATCCGCCGTTTTTAGCCTTTTTTTTGAGAAATTTTCATTTTAAAAAATTCCTCAAATTCCCTTGACACATTTTTAAAATTTCTATACACTCAATGAACTATCATTGCGATAATTGCCCTTGTAGCTCAGCCGGTAGAGCGCAGCCATGGTAAGGCTGAGGTCTGCGGTTCGATCCCGCACGGGGGCTTTAGCAGATTTTTATAGGAGTAGATATATGTCTAGCAAGAAGAAGGGAGCCGTTGAAATCATCGCCTTGCAGTGCTCGGAATGCAAGCGCAGAAATTATACGACCACAAAAAACCGCAAGAACATTCAGGGAAAGCTTGAGCTTAAAAAGTATTGTCCTTTCGAGCGCAAGCACACGGTTCACAAGGAAACTAAAGTCAAATAAAAACTTCGTTTTTGCTTGACTTTTACGAGTTTTGCTTTGCAAGGCTCGCGGATTTTTTGATTCCTTTGGGAATCTTGAAATCTGAATATTTTAGGGCGGTAGTTCAGTTGGTAGAGCACCGGTCTCCAAAACCGGCTGTCGCGGGTTCAAGTCCTGCCCGCCCTGTTATCCGTGCGGAAGGTTCAATGTCCTAAAAGGGGATTGAACATTGCTGCAATACCTTTAGAGGACGTTGCGTTTGACGCGGCGTTTTTTTGGATTGTTGAGGATTATATGGCAAAAGTTGTTAGTTTCTTTAAAGATTGCGCCCGCGAACTTAGGCTTGTCGTATGGCCGACAAGAGAACAGGTTTGGTCAAGCGTGAAAGTCGTTGTTGTTTCCACAATTATTGTTTCTATAATTCTCGGAGCGCTTGACTTGGGCTTTACCGCGCTCTTCCGTCTTTTGATGAAATAAGGAACAAAAATGGCAAACGAGTGGTACATTGTTCAAACCTATACAGGTTACGAAGGCAAAGTCAGCCGAGTCATTCAACAAAAGCTTGACAACGGCGACCTTAGCTCAGACATTGTAAAAAGCATACGAGTGCCTGAGGAAGAGCTTGTTGAAATTAAGGACGGAAAGAAAAAATCCCGAAAAAACAAGATTCTTCCAGGATACATTATGGCCGAACTCGACTTGCCTGACTTGGGCTGGAAAGAAACTTGCAACCAAATTCGCCACATTCAAGGCGTTTCGGGCTTTGTGGGAACCGCTTCCAACGAGCGGCCCCGTCCCATTTCTGTTGACGAAGCCAAGAATATTTTGATGCGAGCCGGCGAAATCAAGGGCGAGAAGCCTGTTAGAATCAAGCAGAATTACGCCATCGGCGACACTGTTAAAATCACAGAAGGTCCGTTCAAAGACTTTAGCGGAACCATTGACGCCATTGACGAAGAAAAAGAAAAGCTTACGGTCAACGTTCAGATTTTTGGCCGCGCCACTCCTGTCGAGTTGAACATGACTCAGGCGGAAAAGGCGATATAGGAACTCCTTTAGTTCCCCTCGGGAAGGGCGGCCGCTATTTCCGCCTTTTCTCTTGCATGAACCGTTTTTGGGAGGAGCGCTCGTCCGTTGGACTTCTACGCTCCGCTAACACCAATTTAGGAGATACACAAAATGGCAAAGAAAGAAGTGACTGCTGTAATCAAACTTCAGTGCCCTGCGGGCGCCGCTACTCCGGCCCCGCCGATTGGACCCGCATTGGGACCTCACGGTGTAAGCGCTCCAAAATTTGTACAGGAATTCAACGACAGAACCAAGAAAATGGAAAAGGGACTTATCATCCCTGTCGTTCTTACTGTTTACAAAGACAAGTCTTACACATTCATCCTTAAGACCCCTCCGGCCGCCGTTCTTATCAAGAAGGCTCTCAAGCTGGAAAAGGGTTCGGCGAATCCGCTCCGCGACAAGGTAGGAAAGCTTACCAAGGCGCAGCTTGAAGAAATCGCAAAGACAAAGATGCCCGACGTCAACGCGAACGACCTTGAGGCCGCGAAGAAAATCGTAGCCGGAACCGCTCGCAGCATGGGCGTTGAGGTGGAGGCCTAAATGAAACACGGAAAGAATTACCGCGCGGCCGCGGCCAAATACGATCTTACAAAAAAATACGACGTTCCCACAGCCGTTAAAATGGTTCAGGACATGAAGTTCGCCAAGTTCGACGAAACAGTGGAAGCCCACATCAACCTTAAGTTGGGCAAAAACGCCACTGTTCGCGACACATTGGTGTTCCCCAACCAGTTTAAGGGCGAAAAGAAGGTTTTGGTATTCTGTAAGGAAGACCGCGTTCAAGAAGCTTTGGACGCAGGAGCCGCTTTTGCCGGCTCGACTGAATACATCGACAAGGTAAAGGGCGGCTGGCTTGAATTTGACATCGCCGTCGCCACTCCCGACATGATGAAAGACGTCGGCCGCTTGGGTATGGTTTTGGGACGCAAAGGCTTGATGCCCAACCCCAAGACAGGAACAGTCACAAACGACATCGCCGCCGCTATTGGCGAGCTTAAGAAGGGACGCACGGAATACCGCGCCGACAAGACAGGCATTGTTCACATTGCCGTCGGCAAGGTTTCTATGGACGCTGAAAAGATTGCCCAGAATGTTGACGCTTTGATTGCCGAGATTGAGCGCAAAAAGCCCACTGACGCTTCAACGGATTACATCCGAACAATCTCAATCAGCTCTTCCATGGGCCCTGGCGTTTGGATCAACCACAAGGACGAGGAGTAGAAAATGGCAGTTCGTTCAAAGACAATTCAGCCGGCCAAGACAGCCGCTATCGAAGCCGCCAAGAAAACTCTCGGCGAATACAACGACTTTATTTTTGCGGATTACCGCGGCTTGACTGTTGAGCAAATCACAGCCTTGCGGGGAAAACTTCGCGAAAAGAATTCTGCGATTAAGGTAATCAAGAACAACTTTGCCCGCATCGCGTTTGAAGGCATGGACATCAAGAATGTCGCCGACTACCTTACAGGCCCCACGGCTATCGCCATGGCCAAAGAGGACTCAAACGAGACAGCCAAAGTTTTGTTCGACTTTGCCAAGGAAGCCCCTGCCCTTAAGGTAAAGGGCGCTTATGTCAACAAGGAGATTTACGATTCTGCCAAAATCGAGGCCTACTCAAAGGTTCCCGGAAAGAAGCAGCTTATCGCAATGCTTATGTCCGCCATCAACGGTCCCGCTCAAAAGCTGGCCGCCACATTGCAGGCTTATGTTGACAAAAAATCTAAGGAAGGCGACGCCCCCGCGGCTGCCGCCGCTCCTGCCGCTGAGGCAGCCC
>CALDIB010000086.1 GCA_937902125.1 uncultured Treponema sp. | reverse complement strand
CCGTAGCTGTCGGCATCACCCTTGGCGACAGTTTCGGCGGCGGCGGCAAAGTCTGCGGCTACAGTCTTTACGCCGTCTTTTACGGTGTAGAAGCTGTTGGCGGCGATGGCAGTTGTGGCGGCTGTGGCGGCGTTGATGCTGTACTTTCCAAAGAAGCCGGCCTTGATTGTTCCGATTCCGTCGATTGTGTAGGCGGCGGCTACGCTGGCGTTTCCAAAGCCGATGTCGGCGCGCTGCAAGGCGGTGGCAAGAGGAAGAACGGCTCCAATCTTAAGTCCTTCAACGGGAGTGATCAAAAGGGCGAAGCTTTGAGCGTTTGTAAGGTTGCTGAATGTCAAGCCCTCGTCTTCGACGTACCAGTTGTTGGGGCGAAGCCAGTTCCATGAGCCAAAGCCCAAGTCGCCGCGGAATCCGCCGTAGTTGTCGGTGTTTCCAGCAAAAATCTGAATCTGGTCAATGGGCTTGAACCAAATTCCCACGTCGTCGTGCGTGCCAATTCCGTTCGCGTCGGCGGCCATCTTGAAAGAAAGGCCGGCCTTTCCGTCGTCAGAAACCCAGCTCGCGTCAAGGCGCGCCCAGAAAGGGTTGCCCCAAGAAGCGTTCAATGACGACGTCTTAATAGTATCGCCGTCAGAGCCAACGAAAGTCGGCAATGTGCGAACCCAGCCGCCAAACGAAAGTTCAGCAAAAGCCGAAGTCGCTACCATAGCAGCAAGCGCCAAAGCGCCAATCAATTTTTTCATAATGAAAAAACCTCCCTTTTTTTTAGAGAGTCGTTTTTTAAAAAAGGGCGAATTTCGCGATTTTTCCGGCAAAAATAACAAGTTATTTAAAACTTTCGCGCAAAATTCTGCGTTTTTTTTAAAAAAAATAACTAAACGGAAGTATGGGGTATTTTGTTGGCAACGGGGCGGTTTGGTCTGGGAAAAGGTTTTGGTTTGGGCGGGCGGAGTGTTTTCTGTTTTTGCAAGGAATTTTTGAATTTTTTTCCAAAAAAAGCCAAAAACTTGAATAAAATTTATATGATATATAGTGGAGCGCCACAGCGTTGGCAGGCATCGCGGGCTAAAGCCCGCTTAACGAGTTTTCTTGCAGAAAACTCGCGCAGTTTTTTGTTTCTATTCCAGCAGTTTTACGAACGCGCGACGCTTTTTGTCGCAATTTTGTCTTTGATTGTTGAAGCGCTGACCCTCTTCAAGCAATTGATTAGGTAAAGCTAAAGGAAAAGCCTGTCCGTTGCGTAGCACCTCGGACAGGCCTTTTAACAAAGCAAAAAAGAGGCGGCCGCCACTGTGGCGCTCCACTTCTCTATCTTTCATTCTACCACTGTCATTCTCTTTTTGTCAAGTTTTTCCCATTGAATTTTATTCTATGTTTCATTATAATGTAGCGGCAAAAAAACGGCGGCAAGCCTTAAATTTTGGACAGCCGTACTGTTGGAGTTATTATGTCATTGGAAAAAATGCGCAATATCGGAATCATGGCCCACATCGACGCGGGAAAAACCACCACCACCGAGCGAATTCTTTACTACACAAAAAAAATTCACAAGATTGGAGAAATAGACGACGGCCAGGCCACCATGGACTGGATGGCGCAGGAGCAAGAGAGGGGAATCACCATTTGCTCGGCGGCCACAACGACTTATTGGAAAGACTTTCAAATCAACATAATCGACACGCCCGGCCACGTTGACTTTACGGCGGAAGTGGAGCGCAGCCTCCGCGTCCTTGACGGCGCCGTTTGCGTTTTGTGCGCTGTTGACGGAGTTCAGCCCCAAACCGAAACCGTTTGGAAGCAGGCCGACGAATTTAATGTTCCCCGAATTTGCTACATGAACAAGATGGACAGAATCGGAGCCGACTTTTTTGGCTCCATGCAGGACGTGCATGACAAGTTTGGCGTGGAATGTGTGGCCTTGCAAATTCCAATCGGACAAGGCGGCGACTTTGAGGGCGTAATTGACCTTTTAAATATGAAGGAAATCCGCTGGGACGAAGAAAGCGAAGGGGAAAAATTTTCCGAGACAGACATCGACCCAAGCCGCCTTGAACAAGCCAAGGAATGGCGGGAAAAATTGGTGGACGCGGTGGCCTCTAGCGACGACGCGCTTGCCGAGCTTTACTTGGAAGGAAAAGAAATTTCTGTGGAACAGCTTAAGGCCGCGCTCCGCAAGGGAACCATAAGCCGCGCCTTTATTCCCTTTGTGATGGGAAGCAGCCGCCACAACCAAGGAGTTCAGCCCTTGATTGACGCGATTGTGGACTACCTTCCCGCGCCCGACCAAGTCGCTCCCGCAAAGGGCGTTCATGTAAAGCGGGACAAAGAAGAGCCGGTGGAAGTTCCCTGCAAGGAAAACGGCCAGGCTTTGGGCCTTGTGTTTAAAATTCAATACGACAGGGAAATGGGCCCCCTTTGCTACGTCCGCATGTACTCTGGAAAAATCGCGTCCGGAACGCAAGTCTTTAACGTTGGAAAGAAAAAGCGCGAGCGCGTGAACCGCATTTTGCGCATGCACGCCGACAAGTCCGAGCCTATGGAAAGCGTTTCAGCGGGCGACATCGCGGTCTTCATCGGACTAAAATTGGCGCAGACCGGCGACTCCTTGGGAAGCGAAGGCTTTCCCGTCTTGCTTGAAAGCGTCCACTTTCCTGAGCCTGTCATCAGCGTGGCCATCGAGCCCGACTCAATCAGCGAGCGCGACAAGCTTAACGAGACTCTTGAAATACTTTCCCGCGAAGACCCCACGTTTACCCACAAGGAAGACGCCGAGACCGGCCAAATGATTATAAGCGGCATGGGCGAGCTTCACCTTGACGTTTTGGTCACCCGCATGAAGGACGACTTTGGCGTAAAGGCAAGGGTTGGAGCGCCGCAAGTAACTTACCGCGAGGCCGTCACAGCCCAAGCCTCCGCGACAGAAAATTATAGCCGCGTCCTTGGCGGAAAGGAAAACACGGCGGGAATCACCGTCACCGTCAGCCCCAGGGAATCTGGAAGCGGAAACAGCTACGAATGCCTTGTCCACGATTCCTCAATTCCAGAAGAAATTTACGAGGCCGTCAAAAACGGCTTTGAAAGCGCCTTGTCCGCCGGAATCAACTACGGCTATCCTTGCGCCGACACTGCCGTCAGCGTCACCGCGCTGGACTACAACGAGCTCACTTCCTCCACATTCGCCTTTGAGGCTTGCGCCGTGGCCGCCTTTGACAAGGCTTGCAAGAACGCCGCGCCGGAATTGCTTGAGCCGGTTATGAACGTGGAAATTTCTTGCCCCAAAGAATTTGTGGGCGACGCCATGAGCCAAATGACCCAGCGGGGCGGAATCATCATGGGCCAAGACTCAAAGGCTTCCGGCGAATTGATTCACTGCGAGGCGCCGATGGCAAAAATGTTCGGTTTTTCCACAAACTTGCGCAGCGCCACCCAAGGCCGCGCCAGCTTCCAAATGGAATTCAGCCGCTTCCAAGTAAAAGTCGGCGGCCTGGGCAGCGCGTATTAGATTCAATAACCGCAAAGCGGCTCCACCCGGTACGTCAAGCAAGCCAAAAAACGCGGGCACAAGGCCCTGCGCGGGTACGTCAAACAAGCAAAAAAACGCGCGAGACTGCGAGCCGAGTCAAATTTCCAATTACCTGCAGTCACGCGTAAGACGGACGGACGCAGTCGGGAGCGTTTTTTTTGTCTTGTTCGCGCTGTCTTGACTTGCGGGCTGCGTTTGCGCTAAAATGCAAGGATTATGGAAACAAGATGTTTTGCAATGCTTAAGCCTGGCGTTTTGAACCGCAGGCTTGTCGGCGAAGTTATCAGCCGGCTTGAAAAAAAAGGCCTCAAATTGATTGGCCTTAAGATGATGAACATTTCTCCCGAATTGGCGTCAAAGCATTACGCCGAACACAAGGGAAAGGCCTTTTACGAATCCCTTGTGGGCTACATAACTTCGGCTCCGGTGGTGGCCATGTGCTGGCAGGGCGACGATTGCGTCACTTTGGTAAGAAAACTTGTGGGCTCCACAAGTCCGGCGGAAGCCCATCCGGGAACCATTCGCGGCGATTTTTGCTCGCACACTCAATACAATGTAATCCACGCCTCCGACAGCGACACAAGCGCCGAGCGTGAAATCAATTTGTTCTTTAAGCCTGAAGAATTGATTGATTGGGAAGACAACGCTTCTTCTTGGTTCTAAAAAAAATATAGGCGGAAGGCTTTATAATGGCAACTAGCAAAACAGTGGGCGTTATCGGCGCGGGTTCTTGGGGAACTGGATTCGCCCAAGCCTTGGCTCGCGGCGGACATAAGGTTACTCTTTGGGCTATGGAAGAGGAAGTCGTTTCTTCCATAAATAACGAGCATGAAAACAAGAAATTTTTGCCCGGCTTTAAGTTGGACAAAAACCTTGACGCTTCCACGGACATAGAAAGCGTGGCGGCGGGAAAAGACTTTTTGATTTTGGCTTCTCCCTCCCTTTACTTGGCTCCCACGCTAAAAAAAATCACCGGCGTTCCCAGCATAGCGGACGGAAGCGCCAACATCGGCGTTTTGACCAAGGGCTTTGTTCCTTCGCCAAACGGCCCGAAACTTGTGGTTGAGACAATCGAAAACGTTTTGCCCGGAATTTACAAGGGCTGCGTTTGTTACATATCAGGCCCCAGCCACGCCGAAGAAGTGGCGCTTGGCAAAGTGACCGGCCTTGTGGCCGCCAGCGAAAATCCCAAAATTTCAATCCGCTTCCGCGAGTTGATGAAAGTTCCCGGCCTTATGGCTTACTCAAGCTTTGACGTGATTGGCGTGCAAATTTGCGCTGCCGCCAAAAACATAATCGCCGTTGTTTACGGGGCCTTGGACGCCATTAGCGAAACCAGCGACATTTTTGGCGACAACGCCGAAAGCCTTTTGATGGCGGCAGGCCTTAACGAAATCCAAACCTTGGGATTCGCCATGGGCGCCACTCACGCCGAAACCTTCACCTCTATAGCCGGCGTGGGAGACCTTGACGTCACTTGCAAAAGCAAATACGGCCGCAACCGCCGCTTTGGACAGGATATAATCAAGAGCGATCTTCTGAACAATTTTAAAGACCTTGACGACTTGATTGCAAACGTTTCCAAAATCGGCTACCTTCCCGAAGGCGCCATCGCCTGCAAATACGTTCACGAAATAGCGCAAAGCAAAAACATAAAGCTCTTGATTTGCGACGGCCTCTTCCGCATTTTGAACCGGGAGATAGAGCCTGAGGATTTCATGCTTGAGCTTTTGATGGGGAACAAATGATGTCCGGGTCAAGCCCGAACATGACAAACTGTCATTGCCGAACTTGACAAACTGTCATTGCCGAACTTGACAAACTGTCATTGCCGAACATGACAAACTGTCATTGCCGCGCTTGACAAACTGTCATTGCCGCGCTTGACGCGGCAATCTTTATAAATTAGGGGAAACTCATGCTGGAAAAAATCACCAACGCCTTTGGCGACGTTTTTAGAACAATCAGCGGAAAATCTTCAATCAGCGAAAAGAACATCGAGGACGCGGTAGAAAAAATCAAGATGGCCCTTCTTGAGGCCGACGTGAACCTTCGCGTTGTCCGCCGCTTTGTCAACGGAACCATTGAGGAAGCCAAAGGCGAAAAAGTTTTGCGCGCCGTTGACCCTGGCCAGCAGTTTGTAAAAATAATCTACGACAAAATCGTCGCCATGTTGGGCGACTCAAAGCAAGACCTCAAGCTAAAGGGCCCGGACACCCAAAGCGTCGTCCTTATGTTGGGCTTGCAGGGCGCGGGAAAAACCACCGCCAGCCACAAGCTTGCCGCCCGCCTAAAAAAAGACGGCCGCCGTCCCCTTCTTGCCGCCTGCGACTTGGTTCGTCCTGCGGCCGTGGAGCAGCTTTGCGTTTTAGGCCAAAAAATCGGAGTTCCCGTTTACAAAGAGGACGGCGCCAAGGACGCGGTCAAGGTGGCCCAAAACGCCATCGACTACGCCAAAAAGAACGGCCTTGACACAATCATTTTGGACACCGCCGGCCGACTTCAAATCGACCAGGCGATGATGGCGGAATTGGTTCAAATAAAAAAAGCGGCCGATCCCGTGGAAACGATTTTGGTGGCCGACGCCATGACCGGCCAGAACGCCGTTGACATAGCCAAATCCTTTGACGAGCAGTTGGGCTTGAGCGGCGTCATCCTTACAAAATTTGACTCCGACGCGCGAGGCGGCGCCGCCCTTTCGTTAAAGTCAATTACAGGAAAGCCCATCCTCTTTATCGGAACCGGCGAAAAGACCGAAGATTTTGAAGTCTTCCATCCTGAACGAATCGCCAGCCGCATCTTGGGCATGGGCGACGTTGTGAGCCTTGTGGAAAAGGCGCAAGAAAAGGTGGACATGGAAGCCGCCGCCGCCATGCAAAAAAAGATGGCGCGGAACGAGTTCACCCTTGACGACATGCTGGCCCAATTTCAGCAAGTGAAAAAAATGGGCAACATGCAGTCGCTTATAGAAATGATTCCCGGAGCGCAAGCGGCGCTTCAAGGCCGCGACCTTGACACCAGCGGAATGAAAAAGCAGGAAGCCATAATTTTGTCCATGACAAAAAAAGAGCGGGCCAACCATTTGATAATCGGCCCCAGCCGCCGCAAGAGAATCGCCAAAGGTTCCGGCACCAGCGTGGCCGAAGTGAACAAGCTTATAAAGCAGTTTGAAAAGACAAAGCTTACGATGAAAAAAGTTAGCCGCAACAAGGGCCTGCAGGCGCAGCTTATGGGCCAAATGATGGGCGGCGGCGGAATGGGCGGACTTTCAGGCTCTGGACTTCCCGGCATGGGAGGAATGGACCTAAACGCCTTGGCCAAAAAGTTTGGCGGCAGCCTCCCCGGCGGATTCAAGTTCTAAATTATTTTCTAAAAAAAATGCTTTTTTTTTAGAAAATAGACGAAAATCTTTAAAAAAAAGCGTATCTTAATGCATGGAACGCCATGACAAATGGGTTGGCCGCCTCTTGATTCTTAAAAAATTAGGAGGCCCGCGGAACATGACAAGTTACGATGTCGCGATGCTTGTAATCGCAATTCTTTCTTTGATTGTAAATGCGGTCGCTCTCTTCAAAAACATGAAGAAATAGCGAAAAAAAAGCCTGCCCTTGCGCGTGTTAGTCTTGGGCAGGCTTCTTACAAAAGCCAAGAGACGGCCGCCGTCGTGGCGTTCCGTTCTTTATTCCTAATATTATACCATCTTTCCCTTATTGTCAACAAAAAAATCTTCTTCTACTCCACCACCAGCATTGAAACCGGCCGGCCGTCGTCTGTCCAAGCCCGGTCGTGGTTGGTGTCGTCGGGAAAGTGTTCGGTTCCAATGTAATAAACATAATAATAAGTTCCGCTGGGAAGGGGAAGGTCAAGCTCGTAAAGGCCGGCCGAAGTTTCTTTTAGCTCGTAAATCCAGCTGTCCCACTTTGTAAAGGAGCCGGCAAGGCGCACTTTTTGTCCGCTTTTTCCCCGGTAAACAAAATGGGCGCTTGTTCCTCCGTTAAAGCTTACGGTTTTTGTCTCGGCCGTTCCCCGCTTTTTAATCGTCAATTCTGAAAGATGGATCCCTGTTTGGGTGTCATAGCGTTGCTGAGGATTCAGACTGTCGGTTGTCCAAAGTCCGTCGATTATCATGCGGTAGTAAATCTTGTCGGTTTGGGGAACGTCTTCCAAAATGTAAAAATACCAAGTGTTCACAAGGCCGCCGTTTAGGTCGTAAGTGGACTTTCGCATAAAGGGATGAATGATTTGGTAATTCTCAAAGTCAAAGGCGATTCCCACATAACGGGGACCCAGTTCGGCGCTAAAAATTACGCAGCCGTCCTTTTCAAAGGGGGCGGTTGGCCCTTGCAATTTTTGGGCTATTTCCCGGTATTCAAAAGAGTATGGCGACTCCACTGTCTTTTCGGCGGCCGCTGTTCCGGCAAAAAAAAACAAGGCGGCCAAAATCAAAAGGGACTTTTTCATGCCTTTATTATCGGAATTTTTTTAGGCCGCCTTTAACAAAGGATTTTTGAAAATTCCTTGACTACTTGCGGAATCAGCGTGGCGATTTTTCCTTGGACGCTCATGCCGCTGGCGTTCTTGTGGCCGCCGCCTCCAAATTTGGCCGCCACCGCGCTCACGTCAATGTCGTCAAGGCTTCTAAAGCCGCCGGTGCAAGAAGAGTCGGTTTCCTGCCGCAAAAAGACCGCGGCTTCAACGCCTTCAACGCTTAAAAGGGCCGCATAAAGCGCGTCCGAATCGCGGCCTTCCTGCCCGTAATTTTTTGTGTCTTCCATCGTCTCGTAGGTAAGCGCCAGCTTTCCTTGGCAGTAGCGCTCCGTCCTGGACAATAGCAGGCCCAGCAATTTGCGGGTGGAATAGGGTTTTCCGCCTGTAATGTGGTTGTAAATCTTGTTGGGGTTGGCCCCGTATCGCACAAGGCGCGCGGCAAGCTCAAAAACTTCGGCGCTGTCTTCCCGCAAGAATCTAAAAAAGCCGGTGTCCGTGCTCAAGCCCAAAAACATTATTCGCGCCGTTTGCGGGTCGGGCTTTCCGATTAAGTTTTCGTAGAGCATGGCCAATAGGCAAACCGCCGCTGGGCTTGAGGGGTCGATTATTCCTTGCGCGCCGTCAAGAAGCCCAGCGGTTTTGTGGTGGTCTATGATAAAGGTGTCAAAGCCTTTGAGCTCGTCGGCCAAGTCGCCGGTTCTTGAAAGCTCCGAACAGTCCACAATCAAAAGGCCGCACGCCTTTTTGTCCTGCCGGCTCATAAAGGGAACTTGGCTTGTAAATTCTTTTTCGTATTGGCGGATTTCTGGCCGCTTGAAAGGGCCGGCGTTTAAAAGAACGCATTCCTTTTTAAGAGCCTTTAGAATGGCGGCGGCCGCAAGGGAGCTTGAAACGCAGTCGCCGTCAGGGTCTTTGTGGCCGGCGACTAAAAAAAAATCGTGGCTGTCAACAAAGGCCTTAAAGGCGGCTGTCCTCTCCGAGTCGATTATTTTCATTTTTAGAAAAAGCTAGAGTTCCAACTCAATGGACTCAACGCCGTCCGTGGACTCAACCTTGTTTTCGTTGGCGATTCCCCAAATGCGGTCGTTGTGGTTTGTGGGAATTGTCAGCATCACTTTAAGAAAGTCGCCGCTCTTTTTTACGACTGTGATGTAGGGCGTGATTTTCTTTGGGCAGTTTCTGACCAAAAGCTTTTTTACCGTGTCCGGCTTGTTCTTGGCCCAATCCTTGGGAATTGTCACCGTTCCCATTTTGTGGCCGGCCTTGCCGTAAAGCACCACATAGGACTTTGCCGAATCCATCACTTTGTAAACAGGCGCGCTGTAATAAGAAATTTCAGATTTTTTGTGTCCTCCGGCGTTCTCCTCTGAAAACGCTCCGGCCATGACAAGCGCGGCCAATCCAAGAACCGCAAAAAATTTCTTTATGTCCATAAAAAAAACCTCCAAAACAATCGTTTTTCCATTTTAGCGCGCGCCAAGGAAAAATTCAAGGAATTTTTGCGAATTTTCCCAAAAAAGAATAAGGGCATCTCTAGAAATTCGCTAAAGCGACTTTCTAGAGAGTGCCTGACGA
>CALDIB010000085.1 GCA_937902125.1 uncultured Treponema sp. | reverse complement strand
GCGGAGCGTAAGCTACTTTAGAACTTGCTCTCCGCGACGCATTGTCCCCCGCTCCGACCGGAGCGGAGTACGATAATTTCCTCTACAAAGCGGAGCGTAAGCTACTTTAGAACTTGCTCTCCGCGACGCATTGTCCCCCGCTCCGACCGGAGCGGAGTACGATAATTTCCTCTACAAAGCGGAGCGTAAGCTACTTTAGAACTTGCTCTCCGCGACGCATTGTCCCCCGCTCCAAATGGGAGCGGAGTACGATAACTTCCTCTACAAAGCGGAGCGTAAACTACTTTAGCACCTGCTCTCCGCGACGCATGGCAATTAGGCCGGTCTTGGCGTATTCCAAAATTCCAAAGGGCTCAAGCAAACGGATAAGGCTGTCGATTTTTGTCTCGCTTCCCGACGCTTCTACGATGACGCTTTCGGCGCCAACGTCAACAATGTGCGCGCGGAATATTTCGCAAGTGCTTACGATAGCCTCCCGCTTGCTTCCGTCTGCCTTGACTTTGATAAGGGCGGTTTCCCGCTGGCAAGTGTCGGAATCGCAGCGTTCGATTGAAATCACTTCAACCAATTTTGAAAGCTGCTTTTCGATTTGGTCAAGAATGCGCTCGTCTCCCATAACCACAATGGTCATGCGGGAAATGGCCTTGTCGCTGGTCTCGCAAACCGTGAGGCTGTCGATGTTGTACCCCCGGCGGCTGAACAAGCCTGAAACGCGGCTCAAAACGCCGGCGTGGTTTTCCACCAAAACAGAAAGAACAAATTTTTGCATTTTATTTTGCCTCCAGAATTAAAGGTTGTTTCAAACATTATGCGAGTTTTCGCGCAAGCGAAAACTCGTTAGCTAAAAGCCGCAAGGCTTTTAGCGTGTCTCCGCGTTGTAAACTCCAAGCAAGCGGACGCCCTGCGCCTCTTTTGAAAGCTCTTCCAAAACAGCGCTCACATAGTCCACATTTCTTTCTTGGGGACTAAGCTCGGCGTCCGCGTAAAAATTGTATTTCCAAGTTTCTCCGTGAACAGGCCGGGACTCAAGACGGGTCAAATTGAGCTTGTTCTTTTGGAAAACGCCAAGGCACTTGTAAAGGCTTCCCGGCTCGTTCTTTGTACTAAAGACAACCGAAACCGCGTTGGGCTTCACGCCCTCGGCCTTTTGCGCCCTAAAAGCCAAAGAAGCCGCCTTGTCGCCGCTTTTCTTTGCCACAAAGTGATTGGCCGCGATTACAAAAAACCTTGTGTAATTTTTTGGATCGTCTTCTATTGAATCGTTTAGAACCGAAAGCTTGTAGTATTTTGCGTTCACGGCGCTGGCGATGGCGGCGTTGGCCTTTGAGCCTTTTTCGCCCACAATCTTCGCGGCCGAGGCGGTTGAGACAGAGTCAATCTTGTCCCAAGAAGTCCGCTGGGACAAAAACTTGGAGCATTGGGCGAATCCCTGGGGGTGGGAATAAACCGCCTTTATGTCGGAAAGGCTTGAGCCCTTCACGCCCAAAAGCGCGTGCTGAATTCTAAGGGTGACGCTTGAGACAATGCTGATGTCCTCAAAAATCGCAAGGTTGTCGTAATTTTCGTAGACGCTTCCCGCCAAAGAATTTTCAATGGGAACCATTCCGTAGTCGGCCCTTCCGTCCAGCACGCTTTGGAAAATTTCTCTAAAAGAATCCACAGGCAACGCCAAGGCCTGATCGTCAAAGTGCCGCGTGATGGCTTGCTCGGCGTAGGCCCCCCGCTTTCCGCAAAAGGCCACGGCGATTTTTTTGCCGCCGCCTTTTTTTGCCGGGGATTTTTTTCCGCTGGAAATTTTCACAGGACTTTCGCTCTTCCTTAAATGGGCCACTTCCCGGCCGACAATGGGAGCCAAAGCGTCAATGTCCCGCATAAGCTTGTCAAACTGTTCCGGATACAAGGACTGGGGCCCGTCGCTCAAAGCCTTGTCGGGATTGCAGTGGACTTCCACGATTATTCCGTCGGCGCCGGCCGCTATGGCGGCAAAGCCCATTGGACTGACTTTGTCGCGAATGCCCAGCGCGTGGCTTGGGTCAACGATTATTGGAAGGTGGGTAAGGCCGCGCAAAATCGGAACGGCGCTAAGGTCAAGGGTGTTGCGGGTGGCGCGCTCGTAAGTGCGGATTCCCCGCTCGCAAAGAATCACGTTCTCGCAGCCTGACGACAAAAGGTATTCGGCGCTCATAAGCCATTCTTCGATGGTGGCGCTGATTCCCCGCTTTAAAATCACAGGCTTTTTTATTTTTCCAAGGCGCTTTAGCATTTCAAAATTCTGCATGTTGCGCGCTCCCACTTGGTAGCAGTCGATTCCGGCCTTTTGCATTGCGGGAAGGTATTCGGCCGCGACGCATTCAGTGACTACGGGAAGGCCGTATTTGTCGCCGGCTTCCTTTAAAAGCTTCAAGCCTTCCTCGCCTAAGCCTTGGAAGGAATAGGGGCTGGTGCGCGGCTTGTAGGCTCCGCCTCTAAGAAGGACGGCGCCGCTTTCGGAAACCCGCTTGGCGACGGAAAGCATTTGCTCCCGGCTTTCAACCGCGCAAGGGCCGGCGATGGCCACGATTCTTTGGCCGCCGACTCTAATCAACTGGCCGCTGGGCGCTGGAATTTCCACGACGGAATTTTGCGGCATAAATTCGCGGCTTGCCATTTTGTATGGCTTTGAAATGGGAATGACCCGCTCAACGCCTGGCAAAACCTCGACTTCCCGGGGATCCATTTTTAGGCGGCCAACGGCGGCTATGATTGTCTCTTCTTCGCCGGCAATTTCGTTGGTCTTAAAATTCTGGCTTCCTAAAAAAGTCGCCAGCGCTTTTTTTTCGGCGGAAGAAATTCCGCGCTTTAGAACAATTACCATTTATCTCTCTCCATAGTTCCGGCAAAAAAGGGGCGGCCCGCTACCTTTCCGTGTTAAAGCTGACCGTGCGCAGAATGTCGCCAAAGACTCCGGCGGCAGTGACTCCCGCGCCGGCTCCGTAGCCGCGAACGGTCAAGGGTATGGGCTGGTAGCGCGCGGTGTGGAAGACAAAGGCGTTCTCTCCGCCCTTGACGGCGTAAAGGGGGTCTTCCGGGCCAACTTCAAACATTCCCACGGTACACTTTCCGTCCTGAACAGTGGCGCCCATGCGCAAAACCTTGTTTTGCTTTTTGAGGGCTTCAATCTTTTGCTTGAAGTAGCCGTCAACTTGAGGCAGACGCTTTAAAAATTCTTCAGTGGAACCCGAGGTGTCAAAATCTTCGGGGAAGACTTTTAAAACTTGAACGTCGGAAAGCTCAATATCGTAGCCCGCTTCCCGAGCGATGATAAGGCCTTTGCGGGCCACATCCATTCCGTTAAGGTCGTCGCGGGGATCCGGCTCTGTAAAGCGCTTTTCCTTGGCTTCAAGAACGGCTTGGCTAAAGGGAACGTCTTCGTCCAAGCGGCCAAAGATGTAAGAAAGGGAGCCGGACATGATTCCCGTAAATCGCGTAAGCTTGTCGCCTGAGCGGAAAAGGTTTTGCAAAGTGTCGATGATTGGAAGCCCGGCTCCGACATTGGTTTCATACAAGAAGCGGCGGCGTTTTTTGTTGGCCACGGTCCTGAGCTTTTTGTAAAAGTCCATGCTCATGGAGTTTGCCCGCTTGTTGGGAGTGGCGATGGACATTCCTGCGTTCAAAATGTCAAGGTAGCGCTCCGGCAAGTCGTAGCTTGCGGTGCAGTCCACAAAGACTGGATTCAAGGGCTTTTTCTCCCGCACGAATTTTAAGATTTCGTCAACGCTGGTCTTAAGGGGCATCTTCTTTGTAGTTTCCCGCCAATTCTTAAGGTCGATTCCGTTTTCGTCAATCATAAGGCCGTCAACAGTTGAAATGGCGTACACCTTGATGTCGATGCCTTGCGCGAGGAGGCTTTCCTGCTGTTCGCCGATTTGGTCAAGCAAAGTGCCGCCGATGTTTCCCGCTCCAAAGGCGAAGACTTGAATCGACTGCGCCGTGTGGAAGAAAAAGTTGTGGGCCATGCGAACCGCCATGTCGCCCATTTCGCCGTCGATTACAGCGCTGATGGACCTTTCGCTTGAGCCCTGCGCTATGGCAAGAACGCTCACGCCGGCGTTGGCCAAAGAGTCAAAGAAGCGGCTGGCCACGCCAAGCTGCTTTTTCATTCCGTCGCCCACAATTGAAACAATGGCGCAGCCGGAATAAATTTCTATGGGATTTATCACGCCGTCGCGGATTTCCAAGTCAAACTCGCCGGCGATGGCTTCCTTCGCGCGGGCGGACAAATCGTCGCGAACGCAAAAGCTGATTGTGTATTCAGAAGACGACTGGGTTATTAAAAGAACTGAAATGCCCGCGCGGGAAACAGCGTCAAAAATGCGGCCGGCGATTCCAGGCCTGTCCCGCATTCCGCTTCCGCTGACAGAAATTATCGAAGTTTTTTTAAGGCAAGAAATTCCCCGCACAAAATTCGCTCCAGCTTCGGCGCTTTCAAAGGGGCCTTTGCCGATTCTTGTTCCCCGGGCCTTTGTGTTCAAGGAATTGAGGCTCCAGGCTTCGATTCCCTTGGCGGCAAGAGGAGCCAAAGTTTTTGGGTGAAGGACTTTTGAGCCAAAGAAGGCAAGCTCCATGGCCTCTTCGTAAGTCATGTCGTCAACCAAAATGGCGTCCTTGACAATTCTGGGATCGGCGGTGTAAATGCCGTCAACGTCCGTCCAGAACTCAACTTTTTTGCTGCCCATGCAGGCGCCGACAATGGCCGCGCTAAAGTCCGAGCCGTTTCTTCCAAGCAAGCCGGGAAGAGGCTGGGCGCCCTCGCCGGAAATCCAAGAGCAGACAAAGCCAGGCATCAAAAGAATTTGCGTTTGGGACTTGTATTCGCCGTCGCAGTATGGGCGCAAAAGTTCCGCGGTTTTGGCGTAGTCGGCGCTTCCCTCTTTTTGGCTTCCTGTGGCCATAATGAATTTGCGGGAATCAAGAACTATGACACTTTGTTTTTTGGCCAAGAGAACCGCTTCCATAATCGGAACTGAAAGCAGCTCGCCCATTCCCATTATGCGGCAGTGGGCGCTGTCGGCGCATTCGCCAAAAACAGAAACGGCGGTCAAAAGTTTTTGCAACTCCACAAACTTGTCTTCAAGGCCCTTCATGACGCTGTCAGAGTCAAAGCCCGGCAATTTGGACTGGAGTTCCCGGCAAATTTCCAAGTGGACGGAACGGAGCTCCTTTACAAAAGTTTCGGGATTTTCTTCGCGAATGGAGCCGTCAATGCTTTCCTGCAACTTGTTTGAAACGCCGGCAACAGCCGAAACAATCACGCTTGAGCGCTCGTCCTTTGAACGCTCCACAATTATGTCCGCCGAGTCAAGAATGCGCCTGGCGTTTCCCATCGACGTTCCGCCGAATTTTAATGTCCGCATAGAGATTCCCTTTTAAAAAAAATAAAGCCGTCCGCCGTCAAAAAAATTCCAACGGCCAGCGGCTAAATTATATCGGAAACGCAAAAGAAATTCAACAGACCGCTTTCGACGGCATGACAATCGGCAACAAGCGTTTTTTTATGAAAGTGGCCCGGCGCTTTATTTTTTGCCAACTATGTTCTATAATGTTTCCCATGAAAAGAATCCCATTGACTTTGGCATTGGCGGCGTTCGCCCTTGCATCAAGCTTTTCTCAAAAGGCGGCCGGCGCCAATGTGGACCAATCATTTTTGAACGACTTTGTTCGCAGAAATTACACCAGCGCGGACGGACTTCCGGGCATGACCATAACGGACGTCATGCAGGACAAAAAAGGCTACATTTACATTGGAACTTACGACGGCCTTGTCCGCTATGACGGCGTTGAATTCACCACGTTCAACAGAAACCTTGACCCAAAATACGACTTTACCGCCGTCCGCGCGATTTTCCAAGACTCGGACGACAACATTTGGGTGGGCCACAACGACGAGGGCGTGACTTGCATGACTCCAAGCGGAGACGCGCTCAAATACGAAAAGGCCGACGGCCTTCCCCACAATTCAGTCCGCGCGATTTGCGAAGACCACGACAAAAACATTTGGCTGGGAACAGCTTCAGGCTTGTGCTACTTCACTCCAGACGCGCGCTTTGTCATTCCCCAAGGCCTTGAGGAATTGGGCCAAGAAGCCATCCAAGTGTCAAAGCTTTTTTGCGACAGCGCGGGCCGGATTTGGATTTCCACATCAATTCCCAACGAGCTTTTTGTCTACACAAACAAGAGAATCGAGCGCTATGAAGGAATCACAAAAATAAAAGACCCGGCGGTTCACGAAGTGACGCAGGACAAAAGCGGCGCCCTTTGGTTCGGCGTGGCTCCCCATTACGCTGTCAAAATCAAGGACGCGGAAGAAACGGTCTTTGACGTGAGCCACGACCACACGGAAGGAACCGTGATGAACAGCGTCATTCAAGACACAAACGGAAACTACTGGTTTGCCGGCGACAGCGGAATCACGATAATTCACGACGGCCTTTACACTTACTACGACAAGCGGAACGGAATCGCCGACGACTACATAAACGAAGTGATGCAAGACCGGGAAGGAAACATTTGGCTGGCCTACAACCGCGGCGGCATCGAAAAAATGAGCCAAGGAAAATTCCGCACGATAACAATGCCCATCGCTGTGAACTCAATTTGCGAGGACTCAGCCAGAGGCTTGGAATGGATTGGCGCCGACAACGGAGTTTATTGCTACAAAGACGGAAAGTTTTTGGTAAACGAAATCACCCGCCTGACAAAAGGCTCAAGAATCCGCGAAGTGACGATGACAAGGGACAAGGAGCTGCTCATCTCCTGCTATTCGGAACTAAGCGTTATAAAATGCAATCCCAACGGAAAAATCGAAAACTGGACTGTCCAAGACGGACTCGCCGGCCTAAAATGCAGGGCGGCCATAAAAAGCTCAGGCGGCGACTACTACATTGGAACGACCCAAGGCTTGAGCGTCCGTGACGGAAAGAGCGGAGAGTTCACAAACATAACCAAGGAAAACGGCTTGTCAAACGAATTCATAATGGCCGTTCACGAAGGCAAGGACGGCTTGATATGGATTGGAACCGACGGCGGCGGAGTTTACGTTTTGAGAGACAAAGAAATCTTGCGCCACTATTCCACCGAAGACGGACTTTCTGGAAACGTTATTTTTAAGATTGAAGAATTTGACGACGACGAATTTTGGATTACCACCGGAACAGGAATTTCAAAATACAATCCGCAAACCGACACGTTCTCAAATTTAAATTCCTCCAACGGATTGGCCACGGACGGAATTTTCCAAATGCTCTTTGACTACACTCAAACCGTTTGGATGACCAGCAACCGGGGAATCATTTCCGCCCCCCTTTCAGAAATACACAAGGTCTTTGAAGGCCAGCGAGAAAAAATCAACGTCACAGGCTTTGGCGCCTCCGACGGCTTGATTACCGGCGGCGTGACCGCCACTTCCCGCTCCATGAAAGATTCCAGCGGAAGGCTTTGGTTCACATTGATTGACGGATTCGCCATTTACGATCCGGTAAAGGCCAGAAAGAACAGCAACGCTCCAAAGATTGAAATTCAAGAATACACGGTTGACAATGTGAAAAAGCCTTACAAGGGCGAAAAAATAATTTTGGAGCCTTCCGCGAAACGACTTGACGTCAAGTTCACGGGATTGAGCTTTGTTTCTTCGGAGCAAATAAAATTCTGCTACAAGCTTGAAGGATTTGAAAAGGAATACTCCGACTGGTCAACCCACAGAAACGTTTCGTACACAAACTTAAAGCCGGGAACCTACACATTTACGGTCCGCTCCCAAAACGGCGACGACGTTCAAAGCGAGCCTTCGGAGCCGATTATAATTGTAAAAAAACCTTATATATGGCAGCTCAAGCGCTTTTGGATAATTTTGGCGCTTGCGCTTGTGGGAATCGCCAGCTTTGGAGTCTGGCTCAAGTGGCGGGCCATGCGGCGCTATCAAATTGAGCTTGAGAAAAAAGTCGAGGAGCGGACGCGGGATTTAAAGATTGCCAACGAAAAGGCGGAAAAGCTTTTGCTGAACATTCTTCCCAAAGAAGTGGCGGCCGAACTTACCGAGCGCCCGGACAGAACGATAGCCAAAAATTTTCCCAACGCCACCGTCTTGTTCACCGACATCGTGGGCTTTACAAAAATGAGCGGCGGCATGAGCGCGGAAGAAGTGGTAACAATGCTGAACGCGATGATAACCAAATTTGACGAGCGCGCAAAACGGGAGGGCGTTGAAAAAATCAAGACAATCGGCGACGCTTACATGGCCGCCACAGGCCTCACCGAAGAAGCCGACAACGGCGGCGCTCTTAAGATGGTGAAATTCGCGCAGGGCCTTATCCGCGACGTGGTTGAATTTAACGCCGCCTCGCATATCCAGATTCAAATCCGCTTGGGCATCAACACCGGCAACTTGGTGGCCGGCGTAATCGGAAAGTCAAAGTTCATCTACGACATTTGGGGCGACACCGTCAACGTGGCCAGCCGAATGGAAAGCACTGGAAAGCCTATGACAATCCACGTTTCGGAAGCCACCTACGAGCAGACAAAGGCGGCCGTCTACTACGGCACAAGCGAGGACGTTGAGGTCAAGGGCAAGGGCTTGATGAAGACGTATTTTATGGAATAAGCCGCTCGTGCCTTTGTTGGAAAGACCATAATTGCTGTTTCGAGCGGGGCCACCGCGTCCGCTGGACGCTGCCAAGGGCCGCTCGTGTTTTTGTTAGAAAAACAACAATCGTTTGTTCGAGCGGGGCCACCGCGTCCGCTGGACGCTGCCGGGGCGGGGCGGCGACGGATACGGCTCACCAACAGCAAATTTTTTATTCGCTATAAAACTTCATTTTCTCTTCTTGCGCAAGTTCTGAAATTTTTTTGCCTTGGGATTTCGCATACGCTAAAAGGCCTCTGTAATCCATCGCGCCTTTTATTGCGCTAAAGGGAACTGGTTTTGGAGTTTTTAAAAGGCTTTCCTTATATTTTGTCATCAGTCCATTCATAAGTGTAAAACTCCGTTATCTTTTTTGCATTTTCTTCATCAATTAAAAAGTGAAATGGATGCTGAATTCCTATAAACTCTGCTTTAAAAACAGACATATAATGCTCTAGCAAAGACTTTAAGATGCGGGAACAGAATTAAAGAGCGGCTCAAACATCTCGTCTAGGAAATACAAAATCGCCCTTTAAAATATTCCGTTCCAAGAGTTTTTTCATTTCAGCGTCATATCCATTTGTATTAAGATGGGAATAATAGAGGTTTGCGAAAACGTCCGCGATTTGAATAAACGGATTTGCGACAGAATTTAAATAGCGAACGGAAAAATGATTTTCTGTTATGTTGTTAAGACAAAGCTCAGTGTTAAGGTATGTTTCCAAGAAAAACTTCGCTTCCGTCCGTTCGTTCCGTTCGTCAAGTTGGATTAAGCAATCTTCGTCAACAAGAAGTTTATGCGATATAAAATAAGAAAGGGCAAGCTTTATTGTATAGTTAAACGCCCTGGCGGTATTTTTGCATATATTGTCGCTTAGCAAATTGTTTTCTATTCTCAAGAAATATAACTCGAAATATTTTTTCTTAGTGATGTATTCAACAAAATTCTTTTTCATCTTGGAGTCAAATTGAGAGCCTTTTAGTTCCTTAAACTTTCCGTTTTGGAACATTTGGTTGCCGACCTTCGCCAACTTGCCCTTGCTGTTGTAATAGTCTTTATCAAGGTCTTTAAGATCTTTAATTCTCGATTTTACAAAACGCTTATAAACGGAATTCAATTTCTTGGGATTAAGCACGTTTACAATTGCAATCACAAAAGGCTTGTTCAACTTATTGTTTATCGAACCGGACTCATCAATATAAAGATGCATGAACTCTCCGCAAAAAAAAATCCCTCAAAAAGAGGGATTGTAAAGTCAATCGCATGGAAGCGGCGCTAACACATAGCGCTTACCTAGACAACGGCGCCAATCCACGACTTACTGTTGACTGTTTATAATATATCGTCAAATCGCGGAGTTGTCAAGGTCAGAATTTAGTTTAGCGGAAAGCGCCACGAATTTGACTATATTTTCATAGCGTTTTCTCCAACCTCCAATTAGTTGAATAAATCAACGAATTGGAAATTCGCGCGAAAACTTCTTGCCGACGGCAAATACACTGCGGAAGAAATTTCCGCACTATTGGAAATTCCTGTAGAATCGTTCGCGGAACGCCGCATTAATCTGTAAGAGAGAACCAAAGCTGCAGCGTCAGATAGGTGTTTGAATGGCCGCTGGGGTCGGGGTAAGTTCCGCTATATATGCCGATATAAGCCTTTCCTTTTCCGTCGTTATTTCTTATTTCCGCCAGCGTATATTGCCTGTAAGCGTCTCTAAGTGGATCGCTGCCGCTTGAACCGTCTCTTCCATAAGAGTCCGTTGTTTGGCACAAAAACTTATAATCTTTTGCGTCAACAGTAAAACTCCAATTGTATGTATTAAAAGTAGGATCACCCCAACCTGTCCAGCTGCTCCATGACCTGACTTCTCCGCCATTTATAGCAACTCTGCCCTTATATTTATCATAGCCATGATTAATTTCTCCTTTATACAAAGTGAGCCTTACCGTCTTTATTTTTACACAAACCCGGACTGTGTCCTCTATCGTCGGCTTTCCCGCCTTTTCAATCTTTGCGTAAACTGTATGGAAGCCGTCCGCAAGCTTCGTCAAATCGTCTGGCGTCGCGCCATCAACCTTGACTTGCATAGTGTAGCCAAGCGTCTCGTAGGGATTGACAACGCTCATGCTTAGAGTGTCGTAATTGATGTAACTGTATTTGTACACATCGTAAGACAGGCTGTCGTCTTCATTTATTTCGGTTCCATCCTTAGTTCCATTGGGGAATGAAATCAAGGTTCTGAGCTTTCCTTGCGAGCCGACAAAAAGAAATTGCGACGCTGATTCAGGTTGGAACACATTAAATTTAAGGCATTCGGAATCAAGAAGCTCTTCCGTACCGCTAAGGACTTGCGTTCCCATTTTGTAGTCATCGTCCGGAAGAGTAATCAGCGCGGCAAAATTGGAGTTCAAAGCGCTCGCAATCGCAATGCTTTGGTCGGAGTCAAGGTAAACGTCGTTTCCTGTTCCGCAGGGAATGTTGGCCGAGCCGCCGACGCTAAAGGCGCCGCCAAAAACATAGACCGCTCCGCCCCGTCCGTTTGTGGAGTTGCCGCTGATTGTTCCGCCTGACATCGTGAACGAGCCGCCGTAGACAAAAACTCCGCCGCCGTCGCTATAGGTTCCGTCGCCGCCGTCGTTGGCGGAATTTTCCTTTATGCAGGCGCCGTCCTTCATCTCAAAGGAGCCGGAATTATTGGACACTCCGCCGCCGTAACCAAGCGCGGAATTGGATTCTATCGAGCCGAAATAAAAAGTGACGCTTCCGCCGTCATTGTAAATGCCGCCGCCTTCTGCCGTAGCTATGTTTCCGCTTATGACCGCGCCCTTTATTGCAAGCGAGCCGGCCGAAATATAAACGCCGCCGCCCTTGTCCGCTTGGTTTCCCGTGATTAGAGTTCCGCCAAGCAGCGTCACGTCCGCGCCGTCATCTTGAATCGAAAGCCCGGAGACGCCGTCCGCGCCCGTTATCCGCAAATCCCTTATGCTGACAGGAACTGTCGTTTGCACGCAAAGAGCGCTTCCAATGCCATCCGCGTCAAGCGTGTCCTTGGGTTGGCCGGCATTCGGGCCGCTTGTGTAAAGGCCGTTGGCGCCTTCAATCGTTATCGAGCGCGCCTTTCCATCCAAGGCAGAAGAAAGATCCGCGCAGCCTTCCACAGTCCCCGAAACGTAAATTTTATAATCCTTGCCGGCGGCGCCCATCGACTTTATCACCGCCACGGCCTTGTTTAAAGTTTCAAAGGGAGAGTAAGGGTTTCCGTCGTTTGAGTCGCTCTTGCCCTTGGCGCCGGAAATGCCAGTGTCGCCCACGTAAAAAAGCGTTCTAGAAAAAGCCGAAAGCGCGGTCTCGCCAACAGCAAGAGCGCCGCCCGACACCGTCACGCCAACGGTTCCCCCAGACGAAAGCCAATAGTTTGTTTTCGCTCCGTCAAAGACATTGATTTCTTCCCAAAAGCCGCAGGACAAAACGCCGTCAGAATTGTAAAGGCGGATGCATACGTCGTAATAGCCGCTTTGAATTGAAGCGACGTTTATCCCGAGCGTTGTTCCGACAACGCTGACCTCAGGACTTGCCGCCTCCCATCGCGGATCGGAACATTCCACAGTCGCGCCTATTATCGTCGCAGGAACTGTCATCTCAAGCGCGACGCTTCCGCTTCCCTCCTTGCATGGAACAAGCGTAAAAACATGGCTAAAGACCTGCTCTTCTTCCTTGGGCTCAAAGCCGCAGGAATCCGACATCATCGGAATTTTTGTGGCAGCCTCGCGCAAGCCGCAAGTTACCGTCCACTTTTCGCCCATCGCAAGCGAGATGGAAAACAAGCGCGCAGTCGCGGGCGTGTCTCCAAACTCGCCGTTTTCAACAAGTCCGGATTGGCTTGTGGCCGTGGCAAAGCATTCGTATTTTGTCATGTCGCCCGCGTCCGGCGCGGCGGACTTTAAAACGCCGTCGGCCCCTTGGCCGCAAGATAAAAAATTCGCGTCCGTAAAAAATGAAAGGGCCTTTTGCGGAACCGCGCTCGCGCTTGCAAGCGTTCCTCTAAACGTGACTTTTTTTGCGGGAACTTTGGAAGGGCTAAAAGAATTTTGCGGAACAAGAGGGGCTCCGTCCGCCATGCCGGAACAAGAAAAGAATGTCAGGGCGGAAAAAAGAGAAAGCGCCGCTAGAAGAGAGCGAAATGAGCCGCCCCTCCCCAGACAAGAGTATAGGTTTTCTTGAACAGAATTTATTGCCCATAAAATTCTTCCTAAGCCCAAACATTATACCCGACAACGCTCGGCCTGTCAACAAAAGCGTCTTGCCGTTCCCGCATTTTTTCGCTATATTATTTAATAGTATGAAAAAACATTTCGCATTCACTCTTGTCACGCTGCTTTTGGCCGCAAGCCTTTTCGCGGCGGACGTTTTTGCAAGCCCGGCGGGCTACGGCCCCGACTGGAACGTTGTCGTCAGCATTGACGAGCAAAGAACTTATGTCTACAAAAAGGGCCAGCTGGTCAAAAAGATGGTTTGCTCCACCGGCCTGATTGACGGCGACAACGACACGCCGCTTGGCGACTACATAATAAACGAAAGCGGCCAAAAGCGGGGAACTTCGTTCTTCTCCAAGCGCTTTGGCGAAGGCGCGCGCTGGTGGGTCGGCTTTATCGGCGGCGTGTATCTTTTCCATTCCGTTCCGATTGACGCGGCCGGAAACATCATTCCAGAGGAAGCGGCGAAACTTGGACAGCCCGCGAGCCACGGCTGCGTGCGCCTTAGCATGGAAGACGCCAAGTGGTTCTACGACACCGTTCCAGACCAAGCGAAACTTCATATTCAGAAGGAAAGATTATCGGGTCAAGCCGCATTGCCAAAGTGAGATAATGACAGAGAAACTCACGTTCGCCAATGAAAAACAGCATATTTTTTATGATTTTGCCATTTTTTGACGATTTTTGCACAAAAAGAGATAAAAAAATCAAAATTTTCGCCTTTATTGCGCCATAAAAGCACGACTAAGGATTTGTTTTCGCCTTTATTGTGTCATAAATGCAAAAATAAGCGTTTGGTTTGCGTTTTATGGAACAATAAATGCAGA
>CALDIB010000084.1 GCA_937902125.1 uncultured Treponema sp. | reverse complement strand
GAACTCGCCGGCACTTTCGAAAAATCGCCGAAGGCGAGTTTTTCGAGGTGCCCTATTGACAAAAATCCGCCGTTTGAGTATAACTACCCAAACGGCAAAGAGGCCGTAGATAAAATTCTTAAAGCGAATTTTCCGCTTGGGGATTTTTTCTACGGCCTCTTTTTTTTTGCGCTGACATTCGCGTTGGAGGTAGGAATATGTGCGGTTTTGTCGGTTCATTTGATTTGTCAAAAGGGGGAAGCCCCGTGGAGCAAGGCTTGCGGGAAGAGCTGCGCGCCCGCGTCTTGGAAATGTCAAAAAAAATACGACATCGCGGTCCCGACTGGAGCGGAGTCTACGCCGACTCAAACGCGATTCTAAGCCACGAGCGATTGAGCATTGTGGATCCCTTGAGCGGAAAGCAGCCTCTTTTTAGCGACGACCAAAAAATCGTTCTTGCCGTGAACGGCGAAATCTACAACCACAAGGAGCTTCGCGCGCGCTTTTCGTCCTACCCCTTTAAGACCGGAAGCGATTGCGAAGTCATCATTCCCCTTTACAAAAAATACCGGGAATCAGAGGACTTTGCCAAAATGATTGAAGAACTTTCCGGCATCTTTGCCTTCGCGCTTTACGACAGCGAGCGCAAGGCGGTTTTGGCGGCCAGAGACCAAATCGGAGTGATTCCCCTTTACCAAGGCTGGGACAAGGCGGGCCGCTACTATGTGGCCAGCGAGCTAAAGGCCCTTGAAGGGGAATGCCAAAGCGTGGAGGAATTTCCCAACGGACATTTTCTTTATTTTAAGAGCGGAGAGGAAGCCAACGCAAAGGCGGTCAAATGGCACAGCCGCGACTGGGAAGACTACGAAAGCGTCAAGAACAACGCCCGCGCCGCCGACGAAAAGGGACAGACAATCAATCCAGCCGTCATAGAAAAAGTCAGAAACAGTTTGGAAGCCGCGGTCAAAGCCCAGCTTATGAGCGACGTTCCCTACGGAGTTTTGCTTTCAGGCGGCTTGGACTCTTCAATAATCGCCGCGATAACTCAAAAGTTCAGCAAAAAGCGGATTGAAACTGACAGCCGCGAGGGCGCTTGGTGGCCGCGGCTTCACAGCTTTGCCATCGGCTTGGAAGGAAGCCCCGACTTGGCCGCCGCAAGAAAGGCCGCCGAATACATAGGAACGGTTCACCATGAAGTTCACTTTACGATTCAAGAAGCCCTTGACGCGCTTCCCGACGTAATCTACCACATCGAAACTTACGACATTACCACAGTCCGCGCCTCAACGCCCATGTATCTTTTGGCGCGGGTCATCAAGTCCATGGGAATTAAAATGGTTCTTTCCGGCGAAGGAAGCGACGAGCTTTTTGGAGGCTACCTTTACTTTCACAAGGCGCCCGACGCAAAAGAATTCCACCAAGAGCTTGTCCGAAAAATGTCAAAGCTTCACTTGTATGACTGCCTTCGCGCCAACAAATCCCTTATGGCCTGGGGCGTTGAAGGCCGGGTTCCCTTTTTGGACAAGGACTTTGTGGACACAGCCATGCGGCTGAATCCCGTAGACAAAATGTGCCTTAGAACTCCTGACGGAAAAGAGCGGATTGAAAAATGGATTTTGCGAAAAGCCTTTGAAGACTTGCTGCCTCCTGAAATTTGCTGGCGGCAAAAGGAGCAGTTTTCCGACGGCGTGGGCTACAAGTGGATTGACAGCCTTAAAAAAATCGCGGAAGAAAAAATCAGCGACGGAGAGTTTGCCCGCCGCCAAACCCGCTTTCCCGTAAATCCGCCAAAAACAAAAGAGGAATACTATTACCGAGAAATTTTCAGCGGCCTTTTTCCCAGCGACAGCGCCGCGCGTTGCGTTCCCCATGAAGCGGGAGTGGCCTGCAGCACGGCCAAGGCGCTTGAATGGGACGCGGCTTGGCTTAACGCAGACGAACCGTCTGGACGAGCCATAAAGGGAGTTCACAATAATTCATATTAGCAAAGGCGAGTTCGCGTGGCGAACGGCATGACCCATCAAGCGGAGCAATAAAAGGAGCCCATAATGACGAGCATTGAAAAAAGAAATTTGTCGCAAGAACAAAAGACTCTTTACGAGCCTTCTTTTGAAAAGGACAATTGCGGAATCGGAGCCGTAGCCAACATTGACGGAAGCGCCAGCCGCAAAATAGTTGACGACGCGCTTTGCATTGTGGAGCGCCTGGAGCACCGCGCCGGAAAAGACGCCAGCGGACAAACTGGCGACGGCGTTGGAATCCTTCTTCAAATTCCCCACGGCTTTTTTTCCGACGCTTGCCAAAAGGGAGAGATAGAGACTGCGGACGGAAGCGTCTGCAAAAATCTTGGACAGGCCAGGGATTACGGAATCGGAATGTTTTTCTTTCCAGCGGATTTTTTTATAAGGGCGCAAGCCAAACGGATGGTGGAAAAACTTTCCCAAAAAGAAGGCTTGGAATTTTTAGGCTGGAGAAAGGTTCCCGTTTGCCAAGAAGTTTTGGGCCAAAAGGCAAAGGACTGCATGCCCTGCATCGAGCAATGCTTTGTCCGCCGGCCCAAGGACACGCCGCGGGGAATTGACTTTGACAGAAAGCTTTACATTTTGCGCCGGCAGTTCGAGCGCTCCACATTGGGAACATATGTTTGCTCTTTTAGCTCGCGGACAATCGTTTACAAGGGAATGTTTTTAGTCAAGCAACTTAGAACTTTTTACAAAGACTTGCAGTCGCCCCTTTGCCAGTCCGCTTTGGCAATCGTTCATTCCCGCTTTTCAACAAACACAAACCCCAGCTGGATGAGAGCGCACCCAAACCGCCTAATAGCCCACAACGGCGAAATCAACACAATCCGGGGAAATGTTGACAGAATGCTCGCCCGGGAAGAAACCTTGCGCTCGCCAAAAATCGCCGAAAGGGACATGGAAAAAATTCTTCCGGCGGTGGACGAAAGCGGCTCGGATTCGGCCATGCTGGACAACACGCTGGAATTTCTTGTGATGAACGGACTCCCCTTGCCCTTGGCCGTGATGATTTGCATTCCAGAGCCTTGGAAACGGGACGAAACAATCAGCCAAGAAAAAAAAGACTTTTACCATTACTGGGCAACAATGATGGAGCCTTGGGACGGCCCGGCCGCGATTTTGTTTTCGGACGGAGACCTTTTGGGCGCAACCTTGGACAGAAACGGTCTGCGCCCCAGCCGTTATTATGTCACAAAAGACGGAAGGCTGATTTTAAGTTCCGAGGCCGGCGTTCTTGACATTCCCGAAGAAGAGATAGAAATAAAGTCGCGGCTCAAGCCGGGAAAAATACTTTTGGTGGACACGGTTCAAAAAAGAATTGTCAGCGACGAGGAATGCAAAAAAACTTATTCAAGTCTTTACCCTTACGGAGAGTGGCTTGACACAAGCCTTGTCCGCCTTTCAGACTTGAAAATTCCAAACCATAAAATTCCTTCTTACAGCCAAGAAGAACGGGACAAAATGTATCGGGCCTTTGGCTGGAATTATGAAGACGTGAACGAAATGATTCTTCCTATGGCAAAAAACGGGACGGAGCCTACAGGCGCCATGGGCATCGACACTCCCCTTGCCGTCATGTCCGAAAAACGGCAAAGCCTTTTTTCTTACTTCAAGCAACTTTTCGCTCAAGTGACAAATCCGCCCATTGACAGCCTTAGAGAAAAAATTGTCACCGACACCACTGTTTATCTTGGAAAAGACGGAAACATGCTAGAGCCGCAAGCCGACTCCTGCGCGGTCTTGGAAATCAACAATCCCATTTTGACCGGCGTTGACTTGATGAAAATAAAGTCCATGAACAAAAAAGGCTTTAAGGTTTCCACAGTTTCAATTCTTTACTACAAGAACACTTCGCTAAAAGAAGCCATTGAAAAAGTCTTTGTTGAAATCGACCGCCAATACCGCGACGGCGCCAACATCATCGTCCTAAGCGACAGGGGCGTTGACGAAAGCCATGTGGCCATTCCGTCGCTTTTGGCCGTGTCCGCCGTGGAGCAATACTTGGTCAGAACAAAAAAAAGAACTGCCATTTCCATCATTCTTGAATCGGCGGAAGTCAGAGACGTTCACCAAAGCGCCATGTGCCTTGGCTACGGAGCCAGAGCCATAAATCCATACCTTGCCCACGAATGCGTCGCTGAATTGATTGACCAAAAACTTTTGGACAAAGACTGCCACACGGCCATCGACGACTACAACAAGGCTATCATAAACGGCGTTGTGAAAATCGCGGCCAAGATGGGAATAAGCGCCATACAGTCATACCAGTCCGCGCAAATATTTGAGGCGGTGGGAATCGCAAGCGATGTCATAGAAAAATATTTCACCAACACCGTAAGTCGCGTGGGAGGAATCGGCCTAAAAGAAATTGAAGAGGACGTGAACTTCCGCCACAACCAAGCCTTTGATCCCCTTGGCCTTGCGGTCAACAACCACCTTGACTCCGTTGGCCTGCACAAACTGCGCCGCGGGCCAACAGCCGAAAGCCACCTTTACAACCCGGAAACAATCGTGGCCTTGCAACAGGCGACAAGGAACGGAGACTACAAGCGCTTTAAGGAATACACGGCCTTGGTGGACTCAAACGAAAATCCCCACACTCTCCGCGCCATGCTGGACTTTGACTTTGCCAAGGACGGCGGAATTCCCATCGAGCAAGTGGAGCCGGTTGAAAAAATCGTCACCCGCTTTAAGACAGGCGCCATGAGTTACGGCTCAATTAGCGAAGAGGCGCACAAGTGCATGGCTGAAGCGATGAACAAGCTTCACGGAAAATCCAATTCAGGCGAGGGCGGCGAAAGGCCGGAACGGCTTGGAAGCAAGTGGAATTCCGCGATAAAGCAAATCGCTTCCGGCCGCTTTGGAGTCACGGAAGAATACTTGCTTTCCGCAAAGGAACTTCAAATAAAAATGGCGCAGGGAGCCAAGCCCGGCGAAGGCGGCCACCTTCCCGGAAAAAAAGTTTATCCTTGGATTGCAAAAACCCGATGCGCCACCCCCGGCGTTTCCTTGATTTCTCCGCCGCCCCACCACGACATTTATTCAATCGAAGATTTGGCGCAGCTTATTTACGACCTTAAGAACGCCAACCGGGAGGCCCGCATTTCGGTAAAGCTTGTAAGCGAGGCCGGAGTGGGAACAATCGCCACTGGAGTCGCAAAGGCGGGCGCCCAAGTCATTTTGATTAGCGGACACGACGGCGGAACTGGAGCCGCGCCCATAAGTTCGATTCATCACGCGGGCCTGCCTTGGGAATTGGGCCTTGCCGAAACCCACCAGACGCTGATTCAAAACGGGCTTAGAGGCCGCGTCGTTTTGGAAACTGACGGAAAGCTTATGAGCGGCCGCGACGTGGCCATCGCGGCAATTTTGGGCGCGGAAGAATTTGGCTTTGCCACCGCCCCATTGATAACCATGGGCTGCGCCATGATGAGGGTTTGCAACTTGGACACCTGCCCCTTTGGAGTGGCCACGCAAAACAGCGAGCTTAGAAAAAGGTTCAAGGGAAAGCCCGAATACGTTGAAAACTTCATGAAGTTCATCGCGGAAGAAACCCGGGAAATAATGGCAAAGCTGGGAGTCCGCTCCATGGACGAGCTTTGCGGCCAAACAAAGCTTCTCAAGCTAAAAAGCAAACAAGGCTTTAAAAGGGCGGCCTGCGTTGACATGAGCCGAATTCTCGCCTCCGCGGAAAAAAGCGAAGACGGCTTGGCCTCATGGAAAAAAGACAGAAGCGTCTACGACTTTAAACTTGAAAAAACGGTTGACCAAAAAATTCTTTTGCCCAAATTTTTCAAGGCCCTTGAAGAAAACAAAATTCCCGGCTTGGAAATAGACGCGAAAGTTTTGACCACGGACAGAACGGTGGGAACGATTCTTGGAAGCGAAGTTCAAAAAAAATTCGGCTCTTCCCTTGAAGAAGATTCCGTTGTGGTGAACTGCAAGGGAAGCGGCGGACAAAGTTTTGGCGCCTTCATTCCCAAAGGCCTTTCAATGCGCCTTGAGGGAGACGCCAACGACGCTTTTGGAAAAGGCTTGAGCGGCGGAAAAATTTCAATTTGGCAGCCCAAAGAATTTTCCGGAAGAAGCGACCAAAACATCATCGTTGGAAACGTGGCCCTTTTTGGCGCCACAAGCGGAGAGGCTTTTATCGCGGGCGTGGCCGGAGAGCGCTTTTGCGTGAGAAATTCGGGAGCCAGCGTAGTTGCCGAAGGTTGCGGCGACCACGGCCTTGAATACATGACAGGAGGCGTGGCCGCAATCTTGGGGGAAACAGGAAAAAATCTTTGCGCCGGAATGAGCGGCGGCGTCGCCTATGTCTTTGACCAAAAGCGCGACCTTTACAAGCGGCTGAACAAGGAACTGGTTTCCGTCTACGAATTGGAGGACCAAACCACTGTTGTCAGAGCCGCGCCACGCCCAGGCGAAAGCCCTGACGAATCGCTTTTAAAGCGCCTTATCGAAAAGCATGTCAAGGAAACAAATTCCCAAAAAGGAAAAGAGATTCTTTCAAATTGGGAAACAAGCAAAAAGTTTTTTAAGAAAATCATTCCCAACGACTACTTAAAAATCATGGACGAAATTTCAAGGCAAGAAAAGTTGGGGCTTGACCGGGAAGACGCGCTTTTGGCCGCGTTCAAAAAGCAAGCGTCGTAACAAGGAGGAGATTATGGAAAAAGCCGCGGATTTTATGGATTGCCAAAGAAAGGAAAACAAAAGCCTTCCTCCGTTGGAAAGAATCTTGAACTTTAACGAGTTTCATCCGGCGCTGGACGAAGGGGAACGAAGGGAGCAAGCCGCCAGATGCATGAACTGCGGCGTTCCAATGTGCTCAAGCGCCATAAAGCTTTCTGGAATGGTCACAGGCTGCCCCCTTCATAATTTCATTCCCGAATGGAACGAGGCGCTTTTTCAAGGCCAGTTTGACATGGCGGCTTGGCGGCTTTTAAAGACTTCAAGCTTTCCGGAATTTACAGGCCGGGTTTGTCCCGCCCTTTGCGAAAAGGCCTGCAACCGCTCGAACCCAATCGCGGACGAAGGCTCGGTGACAGTTCACGACAACGAGCTTTTCATCATAGAAAAAGCCTTTGAAAGCGGCTACATGAAGGCGCAAATTCCAGAACGGCGCTCAGGAAAAAAAGTCGCCGTAATCGGTTCAGGGCCGGCAGGCCTTGCCGTGGCCGACGCCTTGAACAGGCGGGGACACAGCGTGACGGTTTTTGAGCGGGAAGACAAGCCCGGCGGCCTTTTGATGTATGGCATTCCGAACATGAAGCTGGACAAAAAAATCATAGAGCGCCGCGCCAACCTTATGAAAGAAGAAGGAGTTGAATTTGTTTTTAACGCTGACATCAAAAAAGAAAGCGACGGAAAAAGAATTCTTGAAAGCTATGACGCGGTGGCCTTGTGCTGCGGCGCAAAAAAACCCCGGCCTCTTTCCGCCGCCGGAACTGAAAAAGTTTCCAGCGGAATTCTTTACGCCGTGGACTTTCTAAAAAGCGTCACAAAATGCCTTTTGCAAAATCCCGGCCTTGACAACAAGGGCTTGGCAAAAAAACTTTCCGCCGATTTTGGAATTGACGTGGAAAAAAAGCATGTGGTGATTTTAGGCGGCGGCGACACGGGAAACGACTGCGCTGGCTCGGCAATCAGATTGGGCTGCGCTTCATTGACCCAACTTGAAATGATGCCCTGCCCTCCCCTGGAAAGAAGCCAGAACAATCCTTGGCCTGAATGGCCCAAAACCCTCAAAACGGACTACGGCGCCCAAGAAGCCTTGGCAAAGTTTGGACAAGACCCCCGCGTTTACAAGACGACGGTAAAGGAAGTTCATTCCAAAGACGGCCGCCTTTCCGCCGTCACCACCGTCCAAGTTGAGTTTAAAAACATAGACGGCCAAAGAAAACTTTGCGAAATTGAAGGAAGCCAAAAAAAGATTGACGCGGACTTGCTTTTGGTGGCGGCCGGCTTTCTTGGCTGCGAAGACTACGCGGCTAAAGCCTTTGGCGCTTCCCTTGGTCCCAGGAACACAGTCGAAACTTTTGGAGAGGCCGATCCGGACCTTGCCAGTCCTTGCGGCTATAAAACCAGCGTTCCCAAAGTTTTTAGCGCCGGCGACATGAGGCGGGGCCAATCCCTTGTGGTTTGGGCAATCGCCGAAGGCAGGGAATGCGCCAGGCAAATTGACATGAGCCTTATGGGTTACTCAAACCTTTAGCCGCCAGGTTCACAAGCCACCTTTCTTTTTTTAGCCAAATTGTGGCGATGAAAATTTTTGGAAACTCCACGGCCTTGATTATGGCGTACATGGCGACAGGCCCAAGGGAAGTGAATTTGGCCATAAAGAAAATTCCCGGAATGACAATGAAAACATTTGAAATTCCGTCAACCAGCATTCCCATCACTGTGTCGCCTCCGGCGCGGCTTACGCTGAACTGGCCGTTTATGTAAACCCAAGCCGGCATGTAAAGCGCCATAACAAAGACCATTCGCTTGCAAATTCCTTGCGCCTCGCCGCTCAAGTTTTTAAATACAAGGGGAACAAGCGCTATTGTCAAAAGTCCAAGGCCAGTCATCATCACGCCAAAAACATTGGCTCCGTTCAGAAGCCAAACTTTTTCTTTTCGCGCATTTTCCAATTCGCCTCGGCCCAAACTTTTTCCCACGATGACGCTGGTGGCGGTTATGATTCCGCCAAACGCCACAAAAAAAAGGTTTGAGATTGCAAAGCTTGCGCTCATTCCAGAAACGACTTCCGAACCGCCTCGTCCGTTATACAAGGCCACTGTTATTGTTTCGGCGACGGCCCAAAGCATTTCGGAACAAGTTGACATCGAGGCGCGGAGGCATATTTGCTTGAACAAGGAAAAATTGACGTGAAAAAAATCCGAGGCGCGAATGGCAAAGGGCGGTTTTTTTAAAGCGATGAAGGCCAAAAACGAAACGGCTTCCGCGGAACGCGCGATTACTGTGGCCAAAGCGGCGCCCCTAACTTCAAGGCGGGGAGCGCCCAGATTTCCGTAAATTAAAACCCAATTGAAAAATGTGTTCACAAGGGTGGCCGCGATTGAAATGTAAAGGGGAATCTTGACCTCGCCGATTTCCCGCATGGAAGTCGCCGCGATTGTGGAAAGAACGATGGGAAAGGCCGTCCAAGCGATGACAAAAAGATACTTGGCGCCTTCCTCAAGAATAAGGCCGGAATCGGCGTTTCCCTTGACCATAAAGGACAAAACTTTTTTTGGAAAGACCATGCATGCGAACATAAAAATCGCGGCTATCGCGATTCCAAACCAAAGCTTGAAGCAAAAAGACTGGCGCATTCCATCGGAGTCTTCGGCTCCTGAAAATTGCGTCATAAAAATTCCCGCCGCCGTACAAATGGTACTGAGAAGAACGATGAACAAAAAAATTATTTGGCCGCTTATGTTCACCCCCGACATTTTTACGTCTCCAAGGCCGGAGACCATAAAATTGTCGATAAGGGAAACAAGGTTTTGAACCAAGGCCTGCGCCATTACAGGAAGCGCGATTTTCAGCGCCTTTGCGTAAAATGAAGCCGGCCCGAATCTTTTAATCGAACTTTTTGAATTTATTAAATCCATATTCCTTTAAGACAGCAATTCGTCGGCCAGCCTTTCAAAGGCCGCCGCGTCTTCTTCTTTGACAGAAATTTTTATGGACACCTTTGTTTGCGCGAAGGAAAGTTCCTGACAGCCTTCAAGCAAGGCGGCCATTCCCTTTGCTGCGGCCGGCGCCCAGCTTCCGTTTTCTATAAAGGCGATTTTTCGCTTTTGATAATTGCGCTCCGTCAAATGATGTATGAACTCCTTCATGGCGGGAAAAACTCCGCCGTTGTAAGTTGGCGAGGCAAGGACAAGAGTTCCGTATCTAAAAGCGTCCTCAACGCATTCGTAAATGTCTTCCCGGGCAAGGTCAAAAATCGCCACCTTGGGGCAGCCCTTGGCCTTTAAGATTTCTTCCAACTTTTGCGCGGCCTCTTTTGTGTGTCCGTAAACCGAAGCGTAGGCAATGGCGATTCCTTGGCTTTCAACGCCGTAGCTGGACCAAGTGTTGTATTGGCCCACATAATGGCCAATGTCCTTGTCAAGAACGGGACCGTGCAAGGGGCATATTTTTTGAATGTCCAAGGAGGCCGCCTTTTTTAGCAAGGCCTGAACCGCGCTTCCAAATTTTCCAACAATTCCAAAATAGTAGCGCCGGGCCTCGCAATCCCAGCCTTCCGGGTCGTCGTAATCCAAGGCGCCAAATTTTCCAAAGGCGTCCGCGCTAAAAAGAATTTTTTCGTTCGCGTCGTAAGACATGACAACTTCCGGCCAATGAACGTTTGGCGCGGCGATAAATTTTAGGACGCGGCCTCCAAGGTCAAGCTCGCTTCCTTCGGCGACGACAATTTGCCTGTCCGAAAAATCTTGGCCAAACATATTCTTCATCATGTTGAAGGCCATTTTTGACGAAACGATTTTTGCCTGAGGATATTTTTTTGCAAATTCCAAAACGTTGGCCGAATGGTCCATTTCCATGTGCTGAACCACAAGAAAGTCTGGAGCCTTTCCGTCCAAAGCCTTTTCGATATTGGACAGCCACTCCGCGCCAAAGCGGGCGTCAACGCTGTCCATGACGCAAGCCTTTTGTCCAAAAACAATATACGAGTTGTAAGCCATTCCGTTTGGAACTTCAAACTGTCCTTCAAACAAGTCAATGTCGCGGTCGTCCACTCCGACATATTTTACAGTCTCAGAAATATTCATGCGTTCCTCCATAAGAAAATTTATTTTAGCGCGAAACGCCGCTTGACACAAGAGACTTTTTTTTGTAATATTGGGAAACACGCGCGATTAGCTCAGTTGGTTAGAGTACAAGCATGACACGCTTGGGGTCACTAGT
>CALDIB010000083.1 GCA_937902125.1 uncultured Treponema sp. | reverse complement strand
AAAAATGGATTTTGGGGAAATCTCTTTTGTTCATAGCCTTTTAATTATAGCACAGAATTTAAAAAAACGCGCAAAAATTTTGAAAATTTATTAAAATTTATTCGTGCGGAGGGTTCAATGCGTTCCGCTTTGCTTTTAGGGCAGAATGATTAGCGTGACGCAATACCTCGACGCTCTGCGTCGAGTGTTGGTGATTCGCAAAAAGCCTTAACGCCCAGAAGTCTCCGCGTCGGGAGCCGTTCACCGAAAAAGCGAAAAATGGGGCCTTCGCTTGGCAAAGGCCCCGCAATTTTTTTTAACTTCCCTCTCCTTTTGTCCTAAAGCCCCGGGCTTTATACGGCCGCGAAAGCCTGATTCAAGTCTTCTATAATATCGTCTATATGCTCAGTTCCAATTGAAAGGCGAATGGTGCTTTGGCTGATTCCCTGGTCGGCCAACTCCTCGTCGCTCAACTGGCTGTGGGTGGTGCTTGCCGGATGAATCACAAGGCTCTTGACGTCGGCAACGTTCGCCAAAAGGCTGAAAATTTTCAGATTGTCGATGAATTTCCAAGCCTCCTCCTTTCCGCCCTTGATTTCAAAGGTGAATATGGAGCCGCCGCCGTTTGGAAAAAACTTTTGGTAAAGCGCGTGGTCGGGGTGGCCGGCAAGGGAAGGATGGTTCACCTTGGAAACCTTGGGATGCTTTGAAAGGTATTCCACAACCTTTTTTGTGTTCTCGGCGTGGCGTTCCAAGCGAAGGGACAAGGTTTCCGTTCCCTGCAACAAGAGAAAGGCGTTGAAGGGGCTGATCGTTGCGCCTTGGTCCCGCAAAAGAATGGCCCGAATGTACGTCACAAAAGCGGCCGGCCCCACGGCGTCGGCAAAGGAAATGCCGTGATAGCTGGGGTTGGCGTCGGCGATGGGCGCGTATTTTGAGCTTCCGTCGGATTTTTTGGCCTTTTTCCAGTCAAATTTGCCGGAATCCACGATTACGCCGCCCAAGGTGGTTCCGTGGCCTCCGATAAATTTTGTGGCGGAATGGACAACGATGTCGGCGCCGTGTTCAATTGGCCGAATGAGGTATGGAGTTCCAAAAGTGTTGTCGATTGCCACGGGAATTCCATGCTTGTGGGCGATGGCGGCTATGGCGTCAATGTCAGGAATGTCGGAATTGGGGTTTCCTAAAGTTTCAAGGTAAACGGCCTTTGTGTTGGGCCTGATGGCGGCCTCCACTTCCTTAAGGTCGTGGGCGTTCACAAAGGTGGTCTCCACTCCAAACTGCTTTAAGGTGTGGGAAAGCAAGTTGTAGGAGCCGCCGTAAATTGTCTTTTGAGCCACAATGTGGTCGCCGGCCTGGGCCAAAGCCTCGATGGTGTAAGTGATGGCCGCCGCTCCGCTTGCCACCGCCAAGGCCGCGACTCCGCCTTCCAGCGCGGCGATTCTTTTTTCAAAAACATCCTGAGTGCTGTTTGTAAGGCGGCCGTAAATGTTTCCGGCGTCGGCCAAACCAAAACGGTCGGCGGCGTGCTTTGAATTGTGGAAAACATAAGATGTGGTTTGATAAATGGGAACGGCCCTTGAATCCGTGGCGGGATCAGCCTGTTCCTGACCAACGTGCAATTGCAATGTTTCAAATTTGTAGCTCATAATTTTCTCCTTCTAAAGCCTCGGCGGCAGCCGCGCGTCACGAATGGCGCGGATTGCAATTGCTGGCTTTAGGCGGCAATTGCAGTGAAAAAAAAGCATGAACGCATTTTTCTCACGTCTCCTTTTTAATGTTAGGGAGAATAATTATAATTACCTAGTTTGTCAATAGGTTTTCTATACTTTATTTATATCGTCAGTTATAGGAAATGGCTATAAGGAAATCTTGGAAATTTTCGGCAAGGCAAAAAAATTATTAGCCTTCAATCCCCTTAATTAAATCGGCAAGACTTGTTTTTTTCATCTCCTTTTCCATTGCCTTTTGAGCGTCGGCTAAAACAGGATCA